>CAZSBB010000013.1:0-127839 GCA_964605235.1 uncultured Phycisphaeraceae bacterium | reverse complement strand
GGGGACAGTTCTACTCGGTTGAATAAGGGGACACTTCTACTTCGGTTGCGACAGCGGGGTGTCGGCGGGGGCGGCGGCGGCAAGGTTTCGGGGGTGGTGCATTTTAGCCACGGATGAACCCAGATGAAGGCAGGGGGGAGATGAAGACAGGGATGAAAGCACGAAATGCGGGGCAGGGGTTGTCGCGATTGAGGCACGCCGCGTGGGTGGTGCTGAATGCTTGGCGGGGAGCCCTGGAGCCAGCCATCGGCCTGCGTTTGCGGCTGCTTGCCTGCACTGCGGGTTGTTCAGGCGGCGCCGTTTAGCTGGGACCGCTGGCGTAATTGCCCACATTGCGCTGGGCGTCAAAGAAGCGGGAGGCGGTCGCCCAGGAGGCGTTGTAGTTGACGGTCAGGTAGGCATTGATCTGGACATCGATGGCGTCGGCGTCGGTGCCGCCGAAGAACTGTCCGGCGCCATCCATGTAGACCGCGTTGTAGCCGGCGGCATGGCGGGTGGTCCGGCCGACGTTGTTGCCGGTGCCCGGGTTGCTGATCAGGCCGTCATGCGCCCAGACATACGGGCCGTCGTCAGGATTCATGGCGGGATAGTACTGGCTGCTGCCGTACCACCAGGAGGGATTGCGGGCCTGCTTGGGTTTGGTCGGATGGAAAGTGCGATAGGGCAGCCAGTACGTGCCGCGCCAACGGGCGCTGGTCGAACTGGTGTTCCAGCCCCAGGGGGCATTGTTCAGCCAGGTCGCTTCCCACTCGGCGGGGCAGATCCAGACGCTGGACTTGTCGTCGCCGCGCTTGGCGCCCGGCAGGTAGGAGCCGGTGAGCAAGCCAAAACCGTTGTCGAATTTCTGGCTGGAGATGCCGTAGAGGCTCCGGCCGTACATGTTGGGGAACAAGCCGTTGTTGTCGGCGGCGTAGTTGAAGCTGGCGAGATTGATCTGACGCAGTTGATTGAGACACTGCACTTCCATCGCCCGGTGGCGCGCTTTGGCGAGCGCGGGCAGCAGGATCGCCACCAGCAGGGAAATGATGGAGATGACCACCAGCAGTTCGATGAGGGTGAAGCCCGCGCGGAACTGACCGGGTCGAACCAGATGATCCTGTTGCGGGCGCTGACGACGGCAGCAGGCGCGCCGAGCTGGCGTCGGGTTCATGTCACGGCAAATCGGGCGGGGGTTCAACATGGGCTCTCTCTCCAGCATGAAACCAGACAGACCGAGATGGCGGTCTTTCGAGATATCATAAAACATAATTACAGGACGCCAAGCATTTTCTACCGGCTCCTGTGGGGCAGGCCTGCCCGAATGGCCCAACTGCCTCGAAGTCGATCCTAGAGCCGGGGTGACGCTGGCATGGTTTTCGCTCCGGGTTCCTTATGAATGATTCGCATCTGACCGTCACGCCGGCCACGAACATCAACCCCCGGAGTCGAGATTTGCTGGCGCTGGGACTGTTGGTGCCCGTGCCGAGCATTGGGGTGTGGCTGGCGCTGGACCTGATCCCCGGAACTGTCGGGCAGGCAGCCTTCGCCCTGTGCAAAATCTGGCTGCTGCTTTTGCCGGCGGTGTGGGTCTGCGCCGTCGAAGGTCAACCCATGCCCGGTTTTCGCCGCGGCTTTCGCTTTCAGGTTGATCCTGCACCACGTCGCAGGCTGGATCGATCCGGCCTGGGCTGGGGCGCAGCCGTCGGCCTGATCACGATGACGCTCATCTGCCTGGGCTACTTCGCCTTCGGATCGCACTTGCTGCCGGCGGCGCCGATCCGCCAGGCCGCGGCCCGCAGCGGGCTGGATGTACATGGGGTGTACATCCTCATGTCCATCTGGTGGTGTCTGGGCAACTCCCTGCTGGAGGAGTACGTCTGGCGCTGGTTCGTGCAGGACCGTCTGGCGCGCCTGCTGCCCACCTTACCTGCGGTGCTGCTGGCGGCCGGCTGCTTCAGCATGCATCACCTGATCGCCCTCAAACTCCAGACCGGCTGGACCATGACCCTGCTGGGCACGCTGGGCGTGTTCATCGGCGGTTGCCTGTGGTCAGGCCTCCGCGCCAAATTCCACAGCATCTGGCCCGGCTACGTCGCCCACGTGCTCGCCGACCTCCCCATCTTCATCATCGGCCACCACCTGATCTTCGGCTAATCCCGATATCTTTCTCGCGCCAACCCCAACTACAACAGATATCCCGTAACCACCCATCACCCAATCAAATAATTCATCCCTGCCTTCATCTCTCTCCTGTCTTCATCCGTGTTCATCCGTGGCAAAAATGCCTTCCTGAACAACCCCCCGCCTGATGCAGCGGACGTTATCACCCTCACCGCTCAGCCCGATAAACTCGCGGCCCATTTCGCTGTCCAACCCACCCGCCGGGACTTTTCCACCTCATAAACCCCTTATTCCACGATCTTTGCACTTATACTTGCAGTTCGGATCGCATTCGGGTAACATTTGCCGAACAAAATCACTTGCTTCTTTCAAGGCACTTCATGCGTCAGGTCGATCCACAAGCACGGCAGCAATGCACAGCCTCAAGATGTTGGGGCCGTTGCTCGCCGGGAACGCCAGTGGAAGGACCTGAACATGAACTCCCCCGTGCTGCAGCTTGGACCGGGCGGCGACTACACCCAGCGTTATTGGAACCGTGGCGGCCAACTGGTGCGCGAAAATCGCACCGGCGTCGGCAATTCGGCGTCTTTGCAGGGCGATACCGAGTCCAATGGCAGCCAGGCGGGGCCGTACCAGCGTTTCCCCCAGCGTCGCAAGGCGATAGCCACGACGCTCTCCATCGGGCCCGACCACGCGGAGGCTGCGGGGCTTTCCCGGCCGACCGATTCCTTCGAGCATCACGCCCCAGCGCCCTCGGCGGGGTTGTATCGTCAGGTCTCCAGCGACGCGGGCAGCAGGATCGTGCGCGATCAGGCCGAGGCCGCCTTGCTCTGGCGCTCGTTGGCAGCCTGGCTGCGGGCGCAGATGCAGGCGCTCAGCGATCTCGCCTTGCCCGCCCGCGATCTGGCGCAGCGGCATCAACTCGACTTGGCGCGCCGGCGGGCGGCTGCGGCCGTGCTGGCGGACCTGGCGGCCCAACGCCACGCCCAGCGCCCCGGCGTCATGGAAGACGCTTCCTCCTACCCCTTTGCGGAGTTTGACGATGGAAACCAATCCCTACCTGACCCCCAAGCAGATGGAAGTGCTCATGATGGTGCGCCAGTTCCAGCTCACCCGCGGCTATTCGCCGACGATGCAGGAACTCTCCGACGAATTGGGGATCAGCAAGGTCACGGCCTTCGAGCGCGTCGAAGCCCTCATCAAAAAAGGCGCGCTCTTGCGCCGGCCCAACAAGGCTCGCTCTTTGGAGCTTAACCCCGACTTCACCCTCCTCAACGAGGAACGCCAGACCCGCTTGCCCCTGGTCGGCTCCATCGCCGCCGGCAAGCCCATCGAAGCCGTCGAAAACCGCCAGTACCTCGACATGGAAGACCTCTTCGCCCGCCCCGGCGGCGCGGAGATCTTCGTCCTGGAAGTCCGGGGCGACTCCATGATCGACGAACACATCCGCGAAGGCGACTACGTCGTCGTCCGCCGCCAGGACACCGCCCGCAACGGCCAAACCGTCGTCGCTCTGGTGGACGATGGCGAAGCCACGCTCAAAAAGTACTACCGCGAAAAGGACCACATCCGCCTGCAACCCGCCAACGACAAGTACGAACCCATCCGCGTCCGCGACTGCAAAATCCAGGGCGTGGTGGTGGGGGTGATCCGCACCTACTGAGCACGCAGAGGCATGCGCCTTGGATGGCGATGCGCTGCTGGGGCAAAATCGGCAGCGAGTTTTTTGCCACAGATGAACCCAGATGAAGCGGGGATGGAGAGAGAGGAGCGGGATAAGGCAGACAATCAGGGGACAGCAGAATCACCTGGCGCGGGGTATCGATGCTGCCCCCCGGCCGCAATTCTCATTTCCAAGGGCGGCCGCCCACAGATGAGCCGCAGGCGAAGCTGCGGGATTCAACCTCACCTCCTGCACTTCAACCGCCAGCGCCACCCAAGCCGCGGAGGAGCGCAGCGAATCCGGGGGTCACAAAGAAGTGGGGGAAGCCGCAAATCCAGAAATCTCAGGCGCGGTAAACCCAGTACATCTGCAGCTTGTATGCCCGGCGTGCGGCTACCGTTTCATCCGCGATCGGATGCCGATCTGTTCGATGCCCAGGGGATCATTCCCGATCCGCTCCCCTGCACGAGAAGCAACCGCCCGAGCCGGAAATGCTGCCGCAAGGTTTTCGCCCCTGCGTTCCCACGCCGGTTTATTCCAGCGCGCGGGAGCTCGATATGGCGTGTTACCGCACCTCGCCCGCGCCGGGGAGTGTACGGCCAAAATCCATCTGTCGTGGTGCTTTTTCTGCGAGCCTCGGCCCGAGAAAGATGAACGCTGGCCGCAGGATGCCCCCGGTGCCAAGCTCGTCCGTGAGGTTGTTGACGATCTGGATCGCCAACTGATTTTCCTGGTCCGGGAGGAGGTCTTGCGTGAGGTCAAATACCGCTGATTTGCTGAAGCGACGGCCGCTGGTTCCGACCGCAACGCCATTGATCCAGATGCGAGCCTCATCGTCGAACCCGCCGAGAAACAGGCCGACGCCCTGTCCTGGAGCGATGGTTGGGGGAGGGGTAAACCGAACGGTGTACCAGACCGATCCCCTGACCGCGGCCAGTCCCTGCGCGTCCCACGTGGTTGATATTGTCCGCGTGCGCAACCAGCCCGCATCATTGAGTGTCGGTGCGTGATAGTTGAGTTGCTCGCCCTGACCCGTGGGATCGAACCGCGTGGGCAACTCGTCGGGCACGCGATAGACGATCTCGTAGGGTGATGTGGCGTAGCGGCGAGCCTGTTCGGCAAAATCTTTGAGGAATCGATCCAGATAGCGCGGCCCGACATTGCAGACCAGATCGGTGTTGCGGTCATAGGCCGCCTGCCAATGTTCGTAGAGCGATTTGAGATGCCGTTCGGCCAAGGCAAAGTCGAAGGCCTGTGTCGCCTCGTGATAATTGAGATAGCGGACGAGCATTTCGAGGTTGTGTTCGACATATTCAATGCGTTCGCGGGTCGCGTCAGTCAGCGACTGGGCCAGGGCTTTGTCGAGCAGCGCGCGCTGTTGCGCGATGAATTGGCGATCGTAGATGAGGTGGATCGCGTGATAGGAGCCCGCCTCCTGACCTGCTTCATGTTGCTGTTGGGTCTGCCGGAGCCAGTATTCATCGAGTTGGTCTGCTGCTGGCCCATACGCCAGAGCGCAGAATTCACGGAGCAGGACGCGCCAATCCTGATCCGGATTCCACGCCAGCCGCATGAACACATAGTCCGAAGGCGCCAGTACCGACCAGGCCTTGATCGCCTGAACGTTCAGCCCGACAAAGCCCAGGTCGCGATACCAGGGCAATTCCTCCCCCCAGATGCGCACTTTGCTGAAGGGCATCAGGTTTTCCGCCAGATTCCACGAATAGCCGCGGTAAGTCAGCGGGTTGCCCTGCTTGCGCGAGAGCGCAGCCCAGCGTTCGACCACATCGCGGTAGTAGCTCCAGTTGGTGATGTTGCGGTCGCCCGGGCCATGAAACCGAGAGAAGTTGATGGGCGCGAATATCTGTCCGATATTGGGGTGCGGCTGATAGCGTGCGGGATAGTCGGCGTGGGTGGAATAGTTGTAGCAACCCAGAATCGCATTGGGATAGTCCGGATGAATCTCGGCGAGAATCTGATTCGCCAGCAGGATGAGCAGATCGGTGACGTCCGCTTCTCCGGTGACGGGATCAATTCGCCCCGAGCCGGCCAACTGTGATTCGGTTGAGATGGAATAGCCAAAGCCGTCGGCCGGGCCGACGGGAAAACCGGCGGGCGTTTCGCGGGTCCACTTCCCGGCGGCGATGTTGGTCGCGTAGGTTTTGCGGATGTGTTCGACGAACAGTTCCTTGATGCGCGGGTGCGTGGTTTCGACCTGGGGACCGCGTCGGACCAACTGCCCCGTGTTGCGGTCGCGCACCAGCGCGAGCATTTCGGGGTGACGATCAAACTCGGCTTTGTTGTTTCGGATCAGGGCATCCCAGTAGTGGCCCGCGGTCATGGCGACGGGGTGTTCGTAGGCTCCGCCGAGCTGACGCTGTTTCCAGCGTTCATAGCGCAAGGGTTCTTCGGGGAGTTGGGGCTTGTAGCCCCCGACCCAGAGATTGCGGATGAGAATCGCCGGGGCATCGGATCGATCCATGGCCGCGAGCGCCAGGTTCGCACGACTGGGGGTAATGGTGCCGATCGCGCCGGGCATGACCCAGTCACAACCCATGTGCTTCAACAAGGCGTAGATGGCGTGCCTGTCCCCCGCTTCGGGCTGCCCGCCGAGAAGCACCAGCCCATCCCGGATGAGGATGCGATAGCCATCGCCGGACTCCACGCTTTTCTCCGGCCCAGCGCCCAGACGCACCGCCAGCGCGTCGAGCACGATGGCCGGCCGGACGATGGCTGCGGGGTCATCGGTTTGCACCACGGTCAGTGTCGCCCCCGTGATGCGCTGGATGTGGTCCACCAGATCGTTGACCGCCCACGTCCAGCGCCGTTTTGCGAGATAGGTGTTGTCCGGACGCCGGGGCGGATTCGCCAGTTCCTCGGCGGTGAGGATCGGACGCGCGTGATACACCGTGGCCACGGGCCTGCCGTCCTCGACCAGGACGACGGCGTCAGTTGCCCACGTCGCGCTCGCCAGCAATCCCGAGATGCCAAGGGTCAGCGCCAGAAACCTGCTGTGCATCGCAAAGCTCCGGTGAAGTGATTTTTTATCATACCCCACATCTGAACTTGCTCGGGAAGGTGAGCCTCACACGCGCTTGCACCGCCGGGCCGGCAGGGCCAGGCAGTGCCATTGCGGCGTCACGCGGCGATCACATCGCGTTCACATGACGATTTCTGGCAAGACAAACATCACCGTGACGAGGTTGCAGTCCCGTTGCATGCAGGCAAAATCAGGTACAACTCGCACCTGCCCAGATTAGGTGTTAATGCCTGTAACACAGCCGGTTGTCTATCACGTGACGGGGTGCGACTCCGTCACGCGATTCAGAGACTTTGAGACCCCCGGAAGCTCCAGAACGACGTATTCGATCACTACCCCGTCACGTGGTTGGGCGTCACGGGGCGGCGAAGTCGCGAAAGCCCTTTGTTTACAGGGATGAAATGGGGTCAGATAAAATGGGGTCAGCTTTAACTAATGTGGATGAGGGCTGGATAAATGAAAGCTGACCCCTTTTTTTCGCTGACCCATTTTTTTCGCCCGAACGTGGCGAACCGGTCGAACGGCCGGTGGCGGCTCAGTGGTGCTCGGCGGCCGGCTTGTGTTCCGCCTTGTCTTCGCCGGCCATGGCTTCGGTCGCCTTGTCCGGGCTGGCTTCGACCTTCTTGAGGATCTCGGCGGTCTTTTCCAGCGGCAGCCAGTTGACGGCCCCGGTGCTGACGTTGTAGATCGCGCCCACGACGGCCGCCTTGCCGGACTTCACCAGTTCGCGGGTGGCCGGGCTCTTCATGAACAGGTCTTCGATGCCCTGCCAGATGTTCTCTTCGATGGCGAAGGACACGACCTCGTTGCCCTTGAGCAGCGGGTTCTTCTCCATGGTCCGTTTGACGGCGGGGATGATGTTGTCCACCAGCGGGGGGATGTTGCGTTCGAGGGCGTGGCCGTGGCCCTGCACGGCGGCGGTGACGGCGGTAACGGCGCCGCACTGGGTGTGGCCGAGGACGACCAGCACGGGGGTGCGGACATGCGCCAGGCCGTACTCGATCGAGCCGCACTCATCGGTGTCGCAGACGTTGCCGGCCACGCGGATGACGAAGATGTCCATGACGCCGGCGTCGAAGATGAGCTCCACCGGCACGCGGGAGTCGGAGCAGGTGATCACGGTGGCATAGGCGTGGTCGCCTTGGTCGGCCTTGCCAGCGAGTTTGAGCCGGTCGAGGGTGGTGTGCAGATAGGTGCGTTGACCGGCGACGAAGCGGGCGTTGCCGTCCTTGAGCATCTGGATCACTTCGGCGGGCGCCGGTTTGGCGGCTTTGGCGCCTTCCTCGGCGGCGAACAGGGCCCGGCCGGGGGCGGTGACCATCAGGATGGTGGTCAGCAGACAGGACAGGGCATGGATTGGGCGCATCCGTTCCTCCGTGGTTGGCCGGGTGGCCGGCTTAATGGAACCCCTCGTTCCGCAGCAACAGCAACTGCTCAGAAAATAGGTCCACCCAATGGGAACGAAATGGCGTTAACCAATTGCTGTAACCGCACATACATTTTTCATGCTCGGTTGGTGGCCCGACAGAGCCGTGTGGGACTGATAGGAAATTTGATTCCAGGCGGGCCGGGTTCAGGGGCTTGGGGGGTGAGGGGTTTGGGGAGAGGGGGCCACTTGAGCTTTGCCCGCCCTGAGAATCGGCATGCGATCCGCCCCGTTCACCGTCCGAACCCTCCGCTTTGGCCTGCTGCAATCGGCTCTTCTGCCCGGAGACTATCCCCGAGCCGGTCGAATAGCAGTATCACCTTCGACACCGACGTGGTCAAGACCGAGATCAGGCATGTTGGAAAAAGTGGTTGGCACCGGTGCCATCGCCCACTTCGCCCCAAGCTTCCAGCCTTGCTCACACCCCCGAAGCAGTGCCAAGCAGTGCCAAAATCCCTTGCGGTGCCAGTCATGTGACGTTCATGTGAGTGCATGTTGGCACTGCAAGCGTCACAGTGACGGGATAGTAATGCGGTTGCATGGGGCAAAGGCGAGTGCAACTCCCACCTGCCCCGATTCTGCGTCAGTGCCGGTCATGAAGTCGTTTGTTTCTCACGGGACGGGGTGCGACCCCGTCACGCGATTCAGAGACTTTGAGACGCCCCCGGAAGGTTTTGGGCCGATTTCGGGCGCTGCCCCGTCACGTGAAAATTAGCCAAACACTGAGAGTAGAGCAGGTGAACAGGAGACCACAGGAGAGCGGCGCCGGGCTATGGCCCAAGATGCTGTGGTCCAGCCAGGTCCTAGGCTTGATCTATTTTCTCCTGTCTACGGCTCTCCTGCTCTATTAAAAAAGCCCCCTTGCGGGGGCTTTTTCAATGGAGCCGGGGGGAGTTGAACCCCCGTCCAAGTGCGGAAAACACGGGAAAAACCGCCCATTTCCCAGCAGGCGCAGCGCCATGCGCAGCGCGCAATGCACTGGCCTCGGCCATTGCCCCCGATTTGGCTGCCCTGATCGACGCTTGGGATGACCTGCCCGATCCCGTCCGGCGCGGCATCGTGGCGATGGTAAAGGCATCTGGAAGCCAAAAATGACACGCAGGTATCCGTACTGGTAAATCGATCCGCCATCGAACCATATGCAAGTTGATGTGAGGGGTATTCCCCACACTCTGACACTGACAAAACCGCCTGTCGGGCCCCCTGAGGGGCGTTCGATGGGTTTCAAAGCCTGGTTTTGTCAGTGGTCGTGTGAGGTGCACTTTCCGGTTCGGATGCAGCACAGCGACGATCGAATCGCTGTGGCTCTGATCAAGTTGTTCTGGGTTCACAGTTCAGCTCAGCAGCAACGACTGTTCAACATCATTACCAGTGTTTTACCGCGAGCGTGGCCGCGTTTTCGAGCAAATAGCAGGAGACCACAACATGGGACGATCAACCAAGTTGCTGTCGATTCTGGTCCGATCCGGCCAACTGTTGCCATTGAGAGAGCACTGGCGTCAGGCTAATCAGACCCAGATGTTGGCACAGCTGCAGCGTCGCTGCCGACGTCGCACCATTGACCAGAACCGGCCAGTCTGTACCTGTCAGGCCTATCCCTGGCCGCATCGTCCACTTGGTGGATTCTGCCGCCATCCTAACCCGCCGATTGCCTGTCAGCTTCCAGCATTGCGGGATAAACCTCGCCGGTACGGCCAGCGTCATATCGGGCTCCGGCGGACCCTTGCCAGGGCGCTTGGGCTACATCCGATTCGAGACCGCCAGGTCATTGATGAAATGCTTCCCATGGTCCTTGAAGTCGCCAAAAGGATGAAACAGCAACACCCTCGGTTCAAGTATCGCAATCTTCGTCTTGACCCCCAGGGACTCGTCGGCCTCATCCAGTCCGTTGGTCCGCACATGTGAGAAGGCGTCACAGCCTGCTCCGATATGAATGTACACTTGAGTATCAAAGGCCGGGTGCCATGCAAGTATCAATCGCCGATCTGAACCGAAGCCCGCTGAACCAGGTCGCCCTGCGCCTGCTGCGGAAGGTGTATCAGCCGGACGAAGCGATACTGGACAATCTGCAGTATCTGGCACAGCTCCTGCTGTGGGCGATAGAGGAAATCGACCTGAGCAAGTACGCGGGGAGCAGCCAACAGGCGTTCAGGATCGAAGAAGCGGTGGACGAACTGGTGTTCCAGATCAAGCCGGAGCGGCTGATTCGAGTGCTGACCGAGTTGAGCGGACAGACCGAGAAGGAACTAGCGAGCCACTTCGCCAGTCAAATGAAGGCCGATCCGAGCAAGCTGGCAGTCGAGATAATCTCGACCGTCGAAATGATCCTGCCCCCGCTGAACCGCTGATCAAATTGGGCTTATCTCAGTATTTTATCATGCAGCCAGGATCGAACCTCGCGGCACTTCCGGCAATTCCCAGATGGACGACCACCATGCCATGCCCCGTGCCCCGCATGCCAATGGAAACCCACTCGGCGAGTTGATGCACATGCAGGAGGCAACTACCTCACCGCAAGCGCCTGCCACGGCCATGCAAAAAAATCCCCCGCTGGCCAGGTGGGGGAAATCGGCGAAGCCGACCACCAATCCACAGTGCCGAACGCGGGGGCGTGCAAGTATCAGTATCGACCTGCAGACCAGCCAGGTCAAGAAAACATCCAGGGCAGCGGTGTGGGTATGCCCATGACTGGCGGCACTGCGGTCGCGACCGCTGAATCCACTGCGATCCCCGCAATACCCCCACCACCGGCAGCACCATCTGCTGGCTTCATGCCGCAAGACAGCAGGTGCTTTCGCCAACCTGACAGCCCCCCGTCAGCCCGATCGGGTAGCTTGATTGACGCCTGCCCGAAATCCATGTGGAATAGGGACCTGTAGTTGAGGCCGACGGGGGGCTTCGTCTCCCCACGATGCAGGTGTGCTTGTACGCCAAACGTTGAGTGCGACCGGCCGAGGACCAAGCCCCGGCGACTTAGCCGGCACATGCCTCCCGTGTCTTGGCAGGTTGCATATCGTCTGAGTTGGCTGGGCGAGCAGTTTACGCGTGGCGGCGGCAGCCCGCATCAGTCGCCGACGCCCTGGAACCACACACAAGGAATTGCGCACGCATGGGTATGGACAATGGACAGCTTAACTGGATCGCTGGCTTCATCTGGAACATCGCTGACGACGTGCTCCGCGATGTCTACGTGCGCGGCAAGTACCGCGACGTGATCCTCCCCATGACTGTCATCCGCCGGCTCGACGCCGTGCTGGAGCCCACCAAGGACGACGTCCTCAAGCTCGACAAGCAACTCGACGCTGCAGGCGTTGCCAACAAACACGCCGCGCTCTGTCAGGCCGCCGGCAACGCCTTCTACAACGTCTCGCCATTCACCCTGCGTGACCTTCGCGCCCGCGCCAAGCAACAACTGCTCAAGGCCGACTTCGAAGCTTTCCTCGATGGCTTCTCGCCCAACGTGCAGGAAATCCTCGACAAGTTCAAGTTCCGCAATCAGCTTGTCACGCTCGTTGAGGCCGACATCCTCGGCAGCTTGATCGAAAAGTTCACCTCCAATGACATCAACCTCGGCCCCAACCCCGTCTATGACCAGAACGGCTCCGTCCGTCTGCCCGGCCTGGACAACCACGCCATGGGCACGATCTTCGAAGAACTCATCCGTCGCTTCAACGAAGAAAACAACGAAGAAGCCGGCGAACACTTCACGCCGCGCGATGTGGTCAAGCTCATGACCAATCTGATCTTCTACCCCATCGCCGATGACATCCGCGACGCCACCTATCGGGTTTACGATGGCGCATGCGGCACCGGCGGCATGCTCACACTGGCTGAGGAAACCCTCGCGACCCTCGCCCGCGAGCACGGCAAGGAAGTCTCCATCCACCTGTTCGGCCAGGAAGTCCAGCCCGAAACCTACGCCATCAGCAAGGCCGACTTGCTGCTCAAAGGTGAGGGCGTTGCGGCGGACAACATGAAGTACGGCTCCACGCTCTCTGCCGACGCCTTCCCGTCGTTGGAGTTTGACTTCATGCTTTCCAACCCGCCCTACGGCAAAAGCTGGAAGACCGACCTCGAACGCATGGGCGGAAAAGGCGATCTGTCCGACCCACGCTTCACCGTCCAGCACCCGTCCCAAGGTGGCGAAGAACTTTCACTCATCACCCGCTCCAGTGATGGCCAGCTCATGTTCCTCGTGAACAAGCTGGCGAAGATGAACCACAACACGCCGCTGGGCAGCCGCATCGCCGAGGTCCACAACGGCTCCTCCCTGTTCACCGGCGACGCCGGCCAGGGCGAATCCAACATCCGCCGCTGGATCATCGAAAACGACTGGCTCGAAGCCATCATCGCGCTGCCGCTGAACATGTTCTACAACACCGGCATCGCCACCTACATCTGGGTGCTGACCAACCGCAAGCCCGACCGCCGCAAAGGCAAGGTCCAGCTCATCGACGCCACCGGCATCTCCACGCCGCTGCGAAAGAACCTCGGCAAGAAGAACTGCGAACTCTCGGCCGACCAGATCAAGCAGATCACCGACCTGTTCCTCGCCTTCGAGGAAACCGAGCAGTCAAAGATTTTCCCCAACGCCGCCTTCGGCTACTGGAAGATCGTCGTCGAGCGCCCGCTCCGGCTGGCGATCCACGTCACGCCCAACAAACTGGTTGCTTTCAAGCAGGATGCACCGGCAAAGTTGCACCAAGCCGCCGACCTGCTGGCGGGCATCGCGGGCGGCTCGAAGCCGCACCTGGACTTCAGCGCCGTCCAGCAGCGGTTTGAATCGGCCATGAAGAAAGCCGACATCAAGCTCCGCGCCCCGGACCTCAAAGCTCTCTACGCCGCCTTCACCTTCAAGGACGAAGCCGCCGAGCCGGTCATCAAGAAGAAGACCAAGGACACCGTGGAGTACGAGCCAGACCCTGACCTGCGCGACACCGAGCAGGTGCCACTGCTGGAAGACGGCGGCGAACTTCCGGGGGTCGAGGCGTTCTTCCAGCGCGAAGTGCTGCCGCACGTGCCCGACGCCTGGATCGACCACGCCAAGACGCAACTCGGCTACGAGATCAGCTTCACCCGGCACTTCTACAAGCCCACACCGCTGCGCTCGCTGGATGAGATCAAGGCCGACCTCGCAGCCCTTCAAGATGAGGCTGAAGGGCTGCTCGATGAGATTGTTACGGGGGCATCCACATGAAAACCACCCCCCAATCGCTTGTTAACGCCTGCCGTTCACATCCCGCAAACTCTCCTGATATATTAAACGTAGCGTTTATCATGCGCCGATGCAACCGGCCATATGAAAGTCAGGGCGATTGATGAGCGGGTCCGAAAAGACATCTGCAAACGACTACAGGGCAGGACGTTACGTCCAGCAGCCCACCGGCTATCGCGCGTTCATGCCCGCTGTCCTGCCCCCTGATCCACCCGTGCGTCTTCAAGGTGAGCTACAGTCGCTGCTCTCCATCGCCGACCGCGCCCTCGGACGGCTGGACGGCTCCATCCACACGCTGCCCCATCCTGATCTGTTCGTCGCCATGTATGTCCGCAAAGAGGCCGTCCTCTCCAGCCAGATCGAAGGCACCCAAAGCTCTCTGCAGGATGTGCTCGCCGCCGAAGCCAAAGTCCTCGACGCCCACCGCCCCAGCGACGTCGACGAGGTGTTCAACTACATCGCCGCGATGAACCACGGCCTGGATCGCCTGCCCACGCTGCCCGTCTCCGTCCGCCTGATCCGCGAGATCCACGAACGCCTCCTTCAGGGCGTCCGCGGCAACCACCTCACCCCCGGCCAGCTTCGCACCAGCCAGAACTGGATCGGGCCCCACGGCTGCACCCTCAACGAGGCCACCTTCGTCCCGCCGCCGCCTCACGAGGTGCCCAAGCTGCTTTCCGATCTCGAACGCTTCCTCCATGCCGACACCGATCTGCCCCTGCTCATCAAGATCGGCCTCGCCCACGCCCAGTTCGAAACCATCCACCCCTTCCTCGACGGCAACGGCCGCGTCGGACGGCTGCTCATCACCTTCCTGCTCTGCGAGAAGAAAGTCCTGGTGAAGCCCGTCCTCTACCTCTCCTGGTATTTCAAGCGCCACCGGCAGGAATATTACGACCGCCTCCAGGCCGTCCGCGATTCCGGCGACTGGGAACGCTGGCTCGCCTTCTTCCTGCGCGGCATTGATGAAGTCAGCCGACAAGCCACCGAAACCGCCCGTCGCATCCTCACGCTCCGCGAAACGCACCGCGAGCAGATCACCCAGGCCCTCGGCCGCGCCGCCGGCAACGGTCACCGCACCCTCGAATACCTCTACCAGCACCCGATCGTCTCGGTCAACCAGGTCCAGGACCTGATCGGCACAACCTATCCCGCGGCCAACAACCTCGTGGCCAGCCTCGAACGCGCCGGCATCGTGCAGGAGATCACCGGTCAGGTACGCAACCGCCGCTTCATGTACCGCGACTACCTCAACCTCTTCCGCGACGAACCCACGCAAGGAGGGCGGCCGTGAAAAACGACCTGCGGCCCTATCCCGAGTACAAGGACTCCGGCTTGCCGTGGCTGGGCAAGGTTCCGGCGCATTGGGACATGGAGCGGGCCAAGTGGCTCTACCAGCAGATGTCACGTCCGATACGTGAACAAGACGAAGTCGTTACCTGCTTCCGCGATGGCACTGTGACATTGCGAAAGAAACGACGGGAACTTGGGTTCACCAACTCGCTCAAGGAGATCGGCTATCAAGGTGTACGCAAGGGTGATCTGGTAATACATGCGATGGACGCATTCGCCGGGGCAGTAGGCATCTCTGACTCAGACGGTAAGAGCACCCCCGTGTATGCGGTTTGTACAACCAAGCCAGGGATCGAAGTCGATAATCGCTACTACGCCTATCTCGTCCGAGAAATGGCGCGGTCGGCATGGATACTGGCTCTTGCACGAGGCATTCGTGAACGCTCAACAGACTTCCGATTTGATACCTTCGGCAATCAGCCGGTGCCCATCCCGCCCCCGGACGAGCAGAAGGCCATCGCCGACTACCTCGACGCGAACGCGGCGAAGGTCCGCCGGTTCATCCGCAATCGGCGGCGGCTGATTGAGGTGTTGAACGAGCAGAAGCAGGCCATCATCAACCGGGCCGTCACCCGCGGCCTCGACCCCAACGCCCCCCTCAAACCCTCCGGCATCGACTGGCTCGGCGACATCCCGGTGCATTGGAACATTTGGCGGAACAAGGTGTTGTTCCGAGAGCGTATTGAAGCGGGAGAGCCCGACTTGCCCCTCCTTGTCGTTTCGCTTCGAACAGGCGTGAAGATCGGCGAAGAGGTCGATGAACGCGGCCGACCGAAGCGCACTATCGAGGACAGGACCAAGTACCGGAAAGCACTCGTCGGTGATATTGCTTACAACATGATGAGGCTGTGGCAGGGAGCTGTCGGCGCTGTTCCGGTGGATGGCTTGGTGAGTCCTGCCTATGTTGTCGCGACGCCAACCAGGGTTGGTTGCCCGCGGTTTTTTGAGTACCTGTTTCGAACCCCGCAGTATATGGGGGCGGTGAACCGGGAGTCTAGAGGTATTGTCTCGGACCGCAACAGAACCTACTGGGACAACTTCAAACAGATCCCCAGTCCGGTACCGCCGTTGGAGGAACAGCAGGCTATTGTGGTAACCATAGATGCCGAAACACGGGCACTGCAGCAAGCAATCAGAACGTCCGAATGCGAGATCGACCTGATCTGCGAATACCGCACACGGCTGATTACCGACGTGGTGACCGGCAAGGTGGACGTGCGCGGCCTCGCGCTGTCCGAGCCGCTCCCAGCCGACGAACAGATCGACGAAGGCATCGACGACGAAGAGACGCTGGGGGACGATGAGCCCGAACTTGTCGAGGAGGCCGAAGAGTCATGAAGGACATTCAAACCAACCTGACGATTCTCCAACGGCTGTGGGAAGACTCTCTCGCCGTCGAGTTGATTGCTGAGCCCTTGACATCCGTACTGGCTGCGGCGAACGCAACAGAGGTTGCGGAGGAGATGAAAACCCGCAACTGGGATGTGATGGGCATGCGCCAAGATGATTCCGCCCCGACGTCTGCCTACCTGACCCGGCAGGACCTGAAGGATGGCTCCTGCTGCCAGTACGCACAGTCATTCGAAATCCAGGACTTGGTGTCGTCTTACGCGCCTATCTACCAGTGTCTGCCCGCGCTGTGCGAGCGTAAACGCCTTTTTGTGTTGGGTCGGAGCGGGGTCGAGGGGATCGTGACCGCTGCCGACCTGCAGAAGCAACCCGTCAGGCTCATGCTGTTTGCGGCTGTGTCACTGATGGAGATGGCGATGCTGGCCAGGATTCGCCAAGTACATCCTGCGGGACAGTGGGCTTCATTGCTTGGTCAAGGGCGCATCAAAGCCGCCGAGGCGCTTCATGCGGAACGTCGCAAGAAGGGCCAAGACATTGACATGGCCGATTGCCTGCAGTTGTGTGACAAAGCAGGGATTCTGTTAAAGGGCAACGAGTGGACCAAGTGGGGCTTCTCCTCCAAGGTAGAGGCGAGCGAGTTCTTCGGCAGCGTGCAGACACTCAGAGACAATCTGGCCCATGCGCAAGACCCTAGTGAGGGCACGGACTGGGGGCAGATATGCTCGCTGTTCATCAAGATTGAACAGATCACTCGGCAAATGGCTGGTTCTGCCAGCGCAGATGATGCAGGTGAGGGGGCAGCACTTTGAGCACGACTGACACATCCGAAAAGGGCCTGGAGACCCTGATCATCGATTCGCTGGTGAGCCATGCCGGTTACGTGCAGGGCCGCAGCGAGGATTACGACCGCGACCACGCTGTGGACTTGGCGCAGCTTCAGGCGTTCGTCAGCGCGACCCAGCCAGAGACAGCCGAGGCGCTGGGGCTGGGCGAGGCTGATTCTTCCGGGGACGGTGGGCCCAAGCGGATGCAGTTTCTTCACCGTCTCCAAGGCGAGATCGCCAAGCGCGGCGTGATCGACGTGCTCCGTGGCGGCATCAAGCACGGCCCGATCCACCTGGACCTGTTCTACGGCACGCCGACCCCCGGCAACACCAAGGCCGAGGAGCGATTCGCGGCGAACATCTTCTCCGTCACCCGGCAACTGCGGTACAGCAAGGACGAAACACGACTCGCCCTGGATTTGGGTGTGTTTATCAATGGTTTGCCGGTGGCGACGTTTGAGCTCAAGAACCGCCTGACCAAGCAGACTGTGGCGGACGCGGTGCAGCAGTACAGGCGTGATCGTGACCCGAAGGAACTGCTTTTTCAGTTTGGCCGATGCATGGTGCATTTTGCGGTGGACGACCAGGAAGTGCGGATGTGTACGCACCTCAAGGGCAAGGACTCATGGTTCCTGCCGTTCAACCAGGGCGTCAACGACGGCGCGGGCAACCCGCCAAACCCGCATGGGCTCAAGACGGCATACCTGTGGGAACAGACGCTGACCAAACCCAGCCTGACGGACATCATCGAGAATTATGCCCAGGTGCTGGACGAGAAGGACGATAAGGGCCGCAGGAAGCCGAAGCAGGTTTTCCCACGCTACCACCAGCTTGACGTGGTGCGCCGGCTGCTGGCTGACACCCAGGCGAACGGCGTGGGCAAGCGGTATCTGATCCAGCACTCGGCGGGCAGCGGCAAGAGCAACTCCATTGCATGGTTGGCGCACCAGTTGGTGGGCTTGAGCGCCGGCGGCAGCGGTGCAGCGCTGTTCGATTCTGTGATTGTGGTCACCGACCGCCGGGTGTTGGATAAGCAGATCAAGGACACCATCCGAGGCTTCGCTCAGGTGTCGGCGACCGTCGGCCACGCCGATCGCAGTGGCGACCTGCGACGGTTCCTGCGTGACGGCAAGAAGATCATCATCTCGACCGTGCAGAAGTTCCCGTTCATCCTGGACGAGATCGGCGATGAGCATCGGGGTCGCCGGTTCGCCATCATCATCGACGAAGCGCACTCCAGCCAGGGCGGACGCACGTCGGCGAAGATGAACATTGCGCTGGCAGAGAACGGAGGCGAGGGCGAAGAGGAAGACTACGAGGATCAGATCTACCGGATCATGGATGCGCGGAAGATGCTGGGCAACGCCAGCTACTTCGCCTTCACGGCCACGCCGAAGAACAAGACGCTGGAGATGTTTGGCGAGCCCGTGCCGGACGGGGACAAGGTCCGCCACAAGCCGTTCCACAGCTACACGATGAAGCAGGCGATCCAGGAGGGGTTCATCCTGGACGTGCTGGCCAACTACACGCCGGTGGAGAGCTACTACCGGCTGATGAAGACCGTGGAGGATGATCCGGAGTACGACACCAAGAAAGCCAGTAAGAAGCTGCGGTGGTATGTCGAGAGCCACGGCCATGCGATACGGCAGAAGGCCGAGATCATGGTGGACCACTTCCACGAGCAGGTGATCGCACGGCGAAAGATCGGCGGCCAAGCGCGGGCGATGGTGATTTGCAGCGGCATTCAGCGGGCGATCCAGTACTTCCACGCGGTGTCGGCGTACCTGACAGAGCGCAAGAGCCCATACAAAGCCATCGTGGCCTTCTCCGGCGAGCACGAGGACCATTCCGGGGGCGGCGGGCGGCAGGTGACCGAGGCGACGCTCAACGGATTCCCCAGCGCTCAGATTGAGAAGAAGCTCCAGCAGGACCCGTATCGGTTCCTGATTGTGGCGGACAAGTTCCAGACCGGCTACGACGAGCCGCTGCTGCACACGATGTACGTGGACAAGCAGCTTTCGGGCATCAAGGCGGTGCAGACACTGTCGCGGTTGAACCGGGCGCACCCGCAGAAGACCGACACGTTCGTGCTCGACTTCATGAACGACGCGGACACGATCACGATGGCGTTCGCCGACTACTACCGCACGACAGTGCTCAGCGAAGAGACCGACCCGAACAAGCTGCACGACCTCAAGGGGACGCTGGATGGCTATCAGGTCTACGCGCCTGAGCAGGTGCGGCAGTTGGTCGAACTGTTCCTCGGCGGCACGGACCGCGACAAGCTGGACCCGATCCTTGACGCCTGCGTGGCGGTCTACAACAGCGACCTCGACGAGGACGGGCAGGTCGACTTCAAGGGCAAGGCCAAGGCGTTTGTGCGGACTTACCAGTTCCTCGCGTCGATCCTGCCGTACACCAGCCGCGACTGGGAAGAGCTGTCGATCTTCCTGAACTTCCTCGTGCCCAAGCTGCCGGCCCCGGTCGAGGAAGACCTGTCGAAGGGCATTCTCGAAGCCATCGACATGGACAGCTACCGCAACGAGGTGAAGGAGACACTGAAGCTGACCTTGGCCGACGAGGATGGCGAGGTCGGCCCCGTGCCCACCAGCGGCGGCGGGCGCAAGCCCGAGCCGGAGTTGGAGCGCCTGAGCAACATCATCAAGGCGTTCAACGACCAGTTCGGCAACATCGACTGGAAGGACGCCGACCGCATCCGCCAGGTGATCGCCGAGGAAATCCCCGGCAAGGTCGCGGCCGACAAGGCGTACCAAAACGCCATGAAGAACAGCGACAAGGCGGCGGCACGGCTGGAGCACGACCGGGCGCTGCAGAAGGTGGTCATCGGCATGCTGGCCGACCACACGGAGCTGTTCAGACAATTCAGTGACAACCCCGGCTTCAAGAAATGGCTGGCGGACACGATCTTCGGGGTGACCTATCAGGAAGGCGCGGCTTGATCCTGCAAGTCGTTCGAAAATATCGGCATCACACATCTCGACGCTCCCGGAGTTGTAAGTATGAATGCCACTAGGACTCCCGCAGACGTGCTGGCCTTGATTGACCGGTTGGAAGCTGCGCAAGCGCAGATCGCCGCGATTCTGGCGGCAATGGATGCCTTTGTCACTGAAGGACGCCTGGATGCCGCAGGGCGTCTGGCTCAGGATGTGTTGCCTGACGCTGAGGCGCTCGCAGATGCCATCGCAGCGCGGTTGCACGAACAAATGCACCGGGACGAGGCGCTGAATCTCGGTGAACTGGAGCCGGCCTTTCGGCAACTCGAAGCCGCCTGTGAGCAGCGCTGGCGCCAGTCGATTCAAACCCTGGGCGAGGCTTACGAGCAGTTGGCGCCGGCAGCGCTGGCGATGAGTGATGACGCAACTCCGTTCAGCACCATGGCGACCGTGGCGCGGCAGATTCTGGCGGGAACCGTGAGAACCAATGTCGACGACGGAACAGGTGGTTTCCTGACCGCGACGGAGATCCTCCGCAACATGCTGGGCGAAGCGCTGTTCCCTGAGACGGCGCTGGTGCAGTTGCGGTACAAAGTCATCGGTTGCGATCCGTCCTACATCGCGCTGCCGCTGCTGGTGGGTTTCGCTTCGGCGATCGGCAACAGTCGGCGGGTTCAGATTAAGCGCGGCTGGACCGAGCCGGCGGTTTTGTGGGGGGCGATCATCGGCGAATCCGGGTCCATGAAAAGTCCAGCCCTGGACCTGGCGCTGCGCGTGGTGCGGGAGCGCCAAGGCCAAGCCCTGCGCGAGCACGCCTGTGCCCTACGGGCTTACGACATCCAGCGCCAGAACCACGAAAGAGACTTGAACGCTTGGAGGAAAGCCAAAGGCAACGGCGATCCACCAGCCGCGCCAGAGCCGCCGATCTGCGAACGCTGGCTGACGGATGACATCACCATCGAAGCCCTGGCGATGCTGCTACAGGACAACCCGCGCGGCCTGCTCGTGTTGCGGGATGAGCTGTCGGGCTGGTTGCACTTTGACCGCTACAGCGCCAAGGGGCAAGGCGGCGAGGTTGCCAAGTGGCTGGAAACTCACCGGGCACAGCCTTTGGTTGTGGACCGCAAGACCAGCGGAACCCTCTATGTACCCCGCGCGGCGGTGTCGATCATCGGCGGCATTCAGCCGGGCATCCTCGCCCGCTACGTTGGACAGGAACACCGGGACAACGGTTTGTTGGCGCGTCTGTTGCTGGCCATGCCGCCACGCTGGCCGAAGGTTTGGAACGATGCCGACATCGACCCGTCAGCCGAAACCGCCCTGGCAGCCATCTTCGATGCTCTGCACGACTTGGCCCCGGAGGTCAACGCTGATGGAGAACCCCAGCCAGTGCTGGTGACGCTGACACCAGCCGGCAAACAGGCATGGATCAAGTTCTACAACAAACACAACGCTGAGGCCGATGGTCTATGTGGCGACTTGGCGGCAGCCTGGGCGAAGCTGGAAGGCTACGCAGCCCGGTTTGCGTTGATCCATCATCTGGTCCGACAAGTCACGACCGACAGCGAAAGCCACGGCATAGAAGCCATTGAAGCCGTAAGCGTTGACGCCGGCGTCAAGCTGTCCCGTTGGTTTGCCCATGAAGCCGGGCGCGTTTATGCGATGCTGGCCGAAGGGCATGACACCCGCCAGCAGCGGCAACTTGTTGACCTTATCCAGCGCAAGGGTGGATCGGTGACAGTGCGGGAATGGCAGCGGACGCGCTCGCATCCATCGGCCGAGGTTGCCGAAGCGGAACTAGCCAAGCTGGTTGAAGCCGGCGCAGGACAATGGGCATTCACCCCACCGGGGCCGAGGGGTGGCCGACCGTCCCACTGCTTCATGCTCAATGGCCCTTTGGGCAGAACGATTCAAATGCACTCCGGGGCTGTTCCCGGTTCGCATGATGCAGCTTGAGGCGTTGGAAGGACCCGTGCCGCCGGCTGACAGAACCACCAGCGCGGCAATGACAATCCCGCACAGTCATGCGGTTGCTGAGGTTTCGTCAGTTTTGTCAGTGTCGGAATCAGGATTCTACTTCACCATTGGAGAAGTTAAGGTTATGCTTGCCACCATGCCAACCCTTTACGAGCAAATCCGACAAGCCATTGCCGCCAGCGACAAGAGCCGCTATCAGATATGGCAGGAAACCCGCATTTCACAAGGCCAGCTATCCGAACTGATGGCCGGGACCAAGGGCCTGTCGGTGGAATCCATCGAACTGCTGGCCGACTGCCTGGACCTGGAAATCATCGTCAAACCCAAGCGCAGCAAGCGGAGCCAAAGCCGCACAGCCGCCCAAGCCAGCCGGAAGGGGAACTAACCATGGCGAGCGTAACTACTCGACAGAACGGCAGCCGCTTCATCAGCTTCACCGACGGCAACGGCAAGATGCAGACCATCACTCTGGGCAAGACGCTGCTGCGCTATGCCGAGTCGGTGAAAGTGCGCGTGGAGGATTTGGCATCGGCAGCAGCCAACCACCACGCCCCGCGCGATAATACGTCGCGCTGGTTGGTCAGCGTTGACGACCGCCTGCATGACAAGTTGGCCCGCGTGGGTTTGGTGCAGCCCCGTGTCAACGTGACGCTGCAAGGCTGGCTGGACCAGCATTTGGCCGAGCGCAAGGGCGACCTGAAACCTGAAAGCCTGCGCAAGCTGGGGCAGACCAAGGTGAAGCTGCTGGCGTTCTTTGACCATGGCAAGGATTTGCGCAAGCTCACGCTTCAGGACGCGGCCGACTGGCGGCAATTCCTCAAGGGCCTGAAGCTGAGCGAAGCGGCGGTCAAGACCCACTGCGGCAACGCCAAGACGATGCTGGCGGCGGCAGTTCAGCGGAAGCTGATTACTGAGAATCCCTTTGTCATGCTCAAGGCGGGACCCACCGCCAGCAAGTATTCGCGCTATGTGACGCCGGATGAAATCGACCGCATTATCGACGCCTGCCCCAACGCGCATTGGCGGTTGCTGTTCGGCTTGGCGCGGTACGCCGGCCTGCGCATCCCCAGCGAATCGCATCTGTTGACATGGGCCGACGTGGACTTTGAGCATGCCCGGTTGACGGTTCACTCCCCCAAGACCGAGCATCATGCCGGGCACGAGCAGCGCATCATCCCGATTACGCCCAAGCTGATGGCGCTGCTGGAAGATCGTTTCGCGGTTGCGGAAGCTGACCAGCCCCATCTGGTCACGATTACCGGCAAGGGCGCGGTTATTCGCCAAGAGCGCGCCATCTGGAAGCGGGCCGGCGTGGAGCCATGGAAGCGATTGTGGCAGACCCTGCGCCAGTCCTGCGAAAAGCAATGGGCGATGGAGTTCCCCCAATACGCGGTCAGCAAGTGGATCGGCCACGGCATCATCATCAGCGGCCGACACTACGCCAACGACGTACCCGATGAGCTATTCGAGCGTGCCGCCAAAGCCAGCGCCCAAGCCGCTGTCAGCGCGCAGCGCCAGGCGCAGCAGAAGGCGCACGAAACGGGTGGAAATGACCAGAATGAAAAAAGGGCCGCCGGCGTGGCCGACGACCCTAATTCCGGTGTCTTCGAGAACTTGCGGAATATTTCCATAAGTCCTTGTCAGACAAGAAGATGGAGCCGGGGGGAGTTGAACCCCCGTCCCGTGATGGCCGGCGCGTCGCCTCTACATGCTTATTCGTGGCTTTGATCTTGATGCCCCGGCTGCCCACGACGGCATTCGGTGCATCCAGTCACAGTGAGGTTTAGCCCGTCCCTGCTGTCACGCCAGGGTTGGGCGAGTCTGCTGATCTTTCGCCTGACCGTCGCCACAGACAAACGGCGGAAAGACGCGGCTGCGTTTTAGGCAGCCAGGCGAACCGGCTGGTTAAAGCCGATTCGAGCCAGAACAGGGTTGCTGTCATTGGCATTTATGGGTTTGTACGCTTTTTTACGAGGCCAGCGTACACCTCGGCATGCCACGACGTGTCGTCACCATCCGGTCGATACCAGTCGGCCCCAATTGTCAAAGAACGAAGCGAGCAACGCATTATAGCCTGCACATTGGCCAAATACCAAACAAACTTTTACCCCCGGTCGAGGAGACGCAGCAGCGAAGGCGGCGAAGGGCGCGGGGGGTGAACGCTACCCGCCGACTGGCGTCGGCGGCTCGGAAGGGGCAAAGGTCGTTGGTTGTTCAGAGCCGCCGACGCCAGTCGGCGGGTGCGTTGGATGTCGCTGTGCAATGACAGACCATCGCGCTGGCGCTGCTCGGCGGATTACGCAGCGCCGCCCAGGCTCGACGGATCTTTGCCCTGCTCGATGGCGGTGATCTTTTCCACCCGGCGTTCATGCCGGCCGCCTTCGAATTCCGTGTTCAGCCATTTGCGCACGATCATTTCGATGATGCGTTGGCCGAGCATGTCCGCCGAGAGGCACAGCACGTTGGCGTTGTTGTGCCGGCGGGACATCTCCGCGCCCACTTCATCATGCACCAGGGCAGCACGGACGCCGTCGACTTTGTTCGCGGCGATCGACATGCCGATGCCTGAGCCGCAGATCAGGATGCCGCGCTGCGCCTGTCCCTGCGCCACCGCCTGGCCCACGGGATACGCCGTGTCGGGGTAGTCGACGCTGCGGTCATCGCACACGCCCACCGGCAGCAGCTCGTGGCCTTCGCTGCGCAGCACGTCGCCGAGCTGACGAATGGTGTCCATGCCGCGATGGTCGGCGCCCAGGGCGATCTTCATGGCTGTTGCTCCTTCAGTCGGCTTTGCAGGGCCTGGCGTATCTGCTGGGCGCTGCGCTCATACACCGCCAGATCAGCGCCGAAGGGATCACTGACATCCCCGCGTTCATCCAGCAACAAGGTTTTGTCCCCAGCGGTCCGGTCCAGCGCCAGCACCGCCTGACGATGCGTCTGCGTCATGCAGTAGACCACATCCGCTTCATGCAGCAAGTCGGGCGTCAGCGGGCGCGAGCGATGACTGCTCAGATCAATCCCCTGGGCCCGCAGCGCCTGCACCGCCTGGGGGGAGGCGGCCAGGCCCGGCAGCGCCGAGGTGCCTGCCGAGGTGACGACGATGCCCGCCGACTCCAGGTCCTCGACCGCCAGCCCGCGCGCCTCGGCGAGCAACTGCCGAGCGAGGCCCTGCGCCATCGGCGAACGACAGGTGTTGCCCGAGCAGACCAGCAGCAGCCGCCACGCCAGCAGTTTGCGCAGGAAGCGTTCGTCGTACACGCCTTCGCGTTCCAGCCGCCAGTGCGCGGTGGCGGCAGTTGTGCCGACGATGCGCACCACGGTGGAAGGCTTGGCGTAGGTGGCGTGGCCGGCGTCGATCACCAGGTCCACTTGTTGGGTCAGACCACCCAGATCGCTGACTTGATGCACCGGTCGGCCGGCGGCGCCCGGAGCGCTCGCCGCCAGCACCGGGCCGGGCACGCTGGCGAGCACTTGCTGCGCCAGGTCGTGGTCCGGGCAGCGCAAGGCGACGACATGATCGGAGGTATACAGGCGGGCGCTGACTTCCGCACTGAGCTTCAATTGCGCCAGGCGTTGTTGGCGCACCTGAGGGGTAACTTCCACCAGCAGGGTGACCGGGCCCGGCAGAAGTTTGCGGACCAGTCGGCGCACCAGGGGGATGTCCAGATTGACATACTTTGCCGCATCGTCAGGGGAGGACAGATGCACGGCAAAGACGCCCGCATCGCCGCTGCCGGCTTGAGCGAGTTGCGCCAGCTTGCGGCAACCTTCCACCTGCTCCGCCGCCGCCGCCAGGCCATAAACCGTTTCCGTGGGGAACACGACCACCCCGCCACGCGACAGCACCTGCCCGGCCTGCTGGGCGGCGCGGCGGGCGGCGTGACTGTCGGCAACCTGGAGGACGGCAGCACTCATGAGTCAGGGCATTATTCCGTGGTCAAGCGCGGGAAACAAGGCGACCCCGATGCCCCGCATCGTTTCCGACCCGGCGACGCCTGGCGTCGGGGCGCAGCGGTTTGCGTGTGGCGTGAAAACTGGCGCAGCTGTGGGCCTGTCATACAATGGCTCGGATGAAGCCGTCCCGGTCGCCGCGTGATGCGGCGGTGATGATTGTGCGAACCTTGCAGGCAGCGGGGCACGTCGCCTACCTCGCCGGTGGTTGCGTGCGCGATCAACTGCTGGGGCGGGAGCCGAAGGATTACGACGTCGCCACCGACGCCCACCCGCTGCAGGTGCGCGCCCTGTTTCGCCAGACGCAATTCGTCGGCGAAGCGTTCGGCGTCGTGCTGGTCAAACTCGGGGGGGGCGCCATTGAAGTCGCCACCTTCCGCACCGAATGGGGCTACCAGGACGGTCGACGTCCCGACGGCGTGCAGTTCTGCGACGCCCAGCGTGACGCCCAGCGCCGTGACTTCACCATCAACGGACTGTTTTACGATCCGCTGAGCGAGCAGATCATTGACTATGTGGCGGGTCAGGCGGATTTACAGGCGAAGGTGATCCGCGCCATCGGCGATCCCGACCAGCGTTTTGCCGAGGACTACCTGCGCATGCTGCGCGCGGTGCGGTTTGCCGCCCGGCTGGACTTCACCATCGAAACCCGCACAGCCCGGGCGATCGCCAACCACGCCCGTTACCTGGGGCAGATCAGCCGGGAACGCATCGGGCAGGAAGTGCTGGCGATGGCGCAGCTCCCGCGTTTTGCGGCAGCGCTGGAGCAGATTGAACACCTGCGGCTCGACGGCCCCACGCTCAATGAGGAACACCAGGAAAGCGACCCTGCTCCGTTGCGAACGCTGGCGGAATTGCATGACGCCGGGCCGGATGTCGCACTTGTGCTGGCGACGTGGCTGGCGCAGCGGCATGGTTTGCCGGCCGCCCCACGCACGCTTACCGGATGGCGCCGGGCGCTGTCGCTGAGCAATCAGGTGCGTGACGACCTGCGTGACACCTTGACGGCAGCACAGGATGCACGGGCGTGGGAACGGTTGACGGTCGCCCAGCGCAAGCGACTGCTCGCCCGGCCGCGCTGGGCATCCGCGCGGCTGCTGGTGCGGGCGCTGAGCGGTCAGCCGGAGTTCGCCCGCCTGGAGGCGGCGTTGCAACAGGATGTTCCTGCATTACAGGCGAGTGGCGTTGCCCCGCTGCCGCTGGTCAGTGGTGACGACCTTTTGGCACTGGGCATGACGCCCGGTCGACGGGTGGGGCAGCTGCTGTACGCAGCGTACGACGCGCAGTTGGAAGGACGTTTGACGGATCGGGCGTCGGCGCTGCGGTGGTTGCAGGCTCATAGCGCTGGACAAAACGAGCCCGAAGCGTGAGCGAGGGGCAGGGCGCGTGGCGTCCGATGGGTCCATGATGAACAGATGATGCTTTGGCGGCCGGGCGCTGTACCCGTCGCTGACGCTTCCGGCTCGTTCAGCAATTGGGCGCTGCAGTGTCGTGGTGCTGCAATGCAACGATGGGAAGTACGAGCCCGAAGCGTGAGCGAGGGGCAGGGCGCGTGGCGTCCGACGGGTCCATGATGAACAACTGATGCTTTGGCGGTCGGACGCTGTACCCGTCGCTGACGCTTCCGGCTCGTAAAGTAATTGGGCGCTGCAGTGTCGTGGTGCTGCAATGCAACGATGGGAAGTACGAGCCCGAAGCGTGAGCGAGGGGCAGGGCGCGTGGCGTCCGACGGGTCCATCATGAACAGATGCTGCTTTGGCGGCCGGGCGCTGTACCCGTCGCTGACGCTTCCGGCTCGTTCAACAATTGGGCGCTGCAGTGTCGTGGTGATGCAATGCAACGATGGGAACTACGAGCCCGAAGCGTGAGCGAGGGGTAGGGCGCGTGGCGTCCGACGGGTTCATGATGAACAGATGATGCTTTGGCGGCCGGGCGCTGTACCCGTCGCTGACGCTTCCGGCTCGTAAAGCGATTTGACGTCGTGGCGTCGTGGTGCTGCGGCGCCTGATGAAGGTGGTTACGCGCCGAACATTTTCAGTTGGTGGCGTTCCAGGTCGAGCTTGCTGACCGGGTTGTCCACGTTCAGGCGGTAGAACCCGCTGAAGCAGGCGGTGCAGTAGTGCTGCTTGGGATGCTTGACGCAACTGAGCATGCCGTCGAGCGAGAGGTAGTGCAGGCTGTCGACGCCGAGGAAGTCTGCGATTTCCTTGACCGTGCGATCCTTGGCGACGAGCTGGTTGGGGTCGGAGAAGTCGACGCCGAAGTAGCACGGATGGCGGATGGGCGGGCAGCTGATGCGCAGGTGGATTTCCCGGGCACCGGCTTTGCGCAGCTGGATCATCTTGGCGCGGGTGGTGGTGCCGCGGACGATGGAGTCGTCCACGACGATCAGGCGCTTGCCGTCGATGATTTCACGCACGGCATTGAGCTTGAGCTGCACCGCCAGGTCGCGCTGGTTCTGCGTGGGCTTGATGAAGGTGCGGCCCACATAGCGGTTGGGCACGATGCCTTCGCGGAAGGGGATGCCGCTGGCGCGGGCGTAACCCAGCGCCGCCGAGCGGCCGGAGTCCGGCATGGGAATCACGCAGTCGGCGTCCACCGGGGCTTCGGCGGCAAGCTTTTCCCCGAGCAGTTCGCGGACCACCTGCACGGTTTCGCCGTACACCTGGCTGCTGGGGTTGGCGAAGTACACATGCTCGAAAATGCAGTGGGCCGGCTCCTGGGCTTCGGCGAAGCGGCGGGAGCTGACGCCCTGGTCGTTGAGGGTGACGATTTCGCCGGGCTCCACCTCGCGCACCAGCTTGGCGCCGATGGCGTCGAAGGCGACCGTTTCGCTGGCGACGCACCAGGCGCCCGAGGGCATCTGCCCCAGCACCAGCGGGCGCCAGCCCCAGGGATCGCGCACGGCCTCGATGCGGTCGGGGTAGAGGAAGACCAGGCTGTACGCCCCCTGCAGGTGGGTCAGCGTGGCGACCAGGGGGTCATCGTGTTCCAGATGATGCGACGCCAGCAGGTGGATGATGACCTCGGTGTCGGTGGTGGTGCGGAAGATGTGGCCGCGGCGTTCGTACTCATCGCGCAGGACGCGGGCGTTGATGAGATTGCCGTTGTGGCCGACTGCGACCTGCCCGCCGATGTATTCGCGCAGGAGGGGTTGGGCGTTGTCGCTGATGCTCGAGCCGGTGGTGGAGTAGCGGTTATGGCCGATGGCGGCCAGCCCGGTCAGCCGATCGAGCACGGCTGGGGTGAACACCTCGGGAACCAGCCCCATGCCGACATGCGCCTGCAGTTCGCGCCCATCGGTTACGGCGATCCCCGCCGACTCCTGCCCGCGATGCTGCTGGGCGTAGAGCGCGGTGTAAGTGAGATAGCTGGAGTCTTTCGGCCCCCAAATGCCGAAGACGCCACATTTATCCTTGGCTTCCTGAGTCATGGCGCGGCTGGGTGGGCGGTGAAGATTGTGAATCCGTTCAGAGGGAACGGTAGCCGAGCGTGAAGGTACGGTCAAGCTGTGGTTGCGCTGCTGCGTGCCAGCACTTGCGGCGGCCCATTTTTTTGCGGAAGCTGAGTTGAGAGAATGACCGTCGAGTTTCTGCCACGGCCTGCTCCGTGGCTCTGTGCCTCTGTGAGAGGCAAGTTGTCCGACCGTGCCCGGACGCACAGAATGCATCGACTTCCTTGCCCCCAATCCGGCTTCCAGAGCGGCGTTTGACGCCTGGGCGGGGGGCGGGCATAATACTTGGCTCGCCGGAAGGCCCGGCGGACAGGCAAGATGGATCAAGGAGTCGGCCATGGCCAGCAAGATCAAGATGGGCAGTGCGATTCAGGTGAAAGTCGTGAAGACCCCGACCAATGTGGCCGGCCGCAAGACCCTCGAGCGCCTGCTGAGCAAGGATGCCGCGGTCAAGGCGGAAAACGCCCGGCTGCGCAAAGCCCGCAAGACCCACCTGCGGATCGCCAAGCGCGGCGGGCGGGACTGGGAAATCAACGTGCCCAAGCAGCACCCCATCCGCGGCCTGGCGGGCGAGTGCGGCACCATCACCGCCACTGCTGATGTCCTGACCGACCTGGCGAGCGTCAGCAAGTTCGTCGAAGTCACCCCTGCGTAAAGCTGGACCATGACGCGACGGCGATTGATTCGCTGCCATTCATTTGACGATTGACACGCCTGTCCTTGCGGATGGGCGTGTTTTTTTCGGGAGACAGCAGGGGGATGGGGGGAGGTACGGGGAGGCTGGGCGAATCGCGCCGATTCGCCGGGGGCTCATCGGCGGGGGTCCGGGGGTTAGTTCCAGCCGAGGGCGAAGAAGACGGCGGTGAAGATGAGGTCCATGAAGATGATCGAGACGATAGAGTGGACCACGGTGTTGGTGGTGGCTTTGCCGACGCCCGCGGCGCCGCCGGAGACGCGCATGCCGTTGTAGCAGGCGATGCAGCCGATCAGCAGGCCGAACACCGCCGCTTTCGCCAGCCCGGTGAAGAAGTCGGTGGTGTCGATCTGGTCGAGGGTGTTCTGGTAGTAGATCGCCGGCGGGATGCCCAGCTTGAGCGTGCCCATGGCGAAGCCGGCGGTGACCGCCACCAGGTCGCCCAGCACCGCGAGGAAAATCAGGGAGATGACGGTCGCCATCAGGCGGGGAACGACCAGGAAGCGCACGGGATTCAGGGCATGGACTTCGAGGGCTTCGATTTCCTCATTGACCGCCATGGTGCCGATCTCGGCGGCAATGGACGCGCCCGCAAAGCCGGTGAGCACGATCGCGCTGATGAGCGGCCCCAGTTCGCGGAACACGGCAATGCCGATGATGTTGGCGACTTTTTCCGTCTGGCCAAAGTCTGCCAGCGGGGGGGACATCTGCAGCGCCAGGATCAAGCCGATGCACGCGCTGACCAGGGTGATGACACCGATGGAGCGGACCCCCAGCCGGACGATTTGCGAATAGAGTGCGGGCCAGCCGAAGCGGACGCGGCGGGTGAGGCCCTGCCACATCCAATAGGCGCTTTGCACGACCATGAGCCAGATGCCGCCGATGTAGCGCAGCGTGGTGGCGGCGGCGTCGGCGCTGGCGTAACCGGCGGCGCCCAGGGCGCGAATGGGGCGGCTCCAACGCGGCGCGGCCGGCGGGTCGATCGAGGCGGGAGAGGGGCTGGTGCTCATGGGGGCATTGTCACACGCATCGCCGAGGCTGGCAATCAGGATGCCTCAGTAGCGGCGTCAGCGTCGGCATGCCCCGCTGCAACGCGTCGGAAGCGCCAGCGACAGGCAGCGTTGCCGTCCAGCGACGCGCCTGGTTGATTCGCAGGTCGGGCGACCGTCGGGCACGCTGCCCCTCGCTCACGCTTCGGGCTCGTGAAGGCGTGCATGCCGCGCTCTGCGGACCTTCTCCACGGAACGAGCCGGAAGCGACAGTGACAGGCAGCACTGTCGTCCAGCGACGTGCTTGGTTGATTCGCAGGTCGAGCGACCGTCGGGCACGCTGCCCCTCGCTCACGCTTCGGACTCGTTATGCCGGGCGCGCTGCCCGCCAGTTCACCGGAGCGGCTGCCATGTAGTTGAAGGCTCCACGCGCACCGTTTGGCCGTTGAGCGTGCCCTGCGCCGCCACATTGCCGCGGGCTTCATAGCCCTTGGCGGTGCGCCGGATTTCGAGCTCGGCGGGCAGCCGCAGTTCATCACTCACGCCCAGTTCATAGCAGAGCACGCTGGCGCGGCCGTCGCCGTTGACATCGGTAAACCCGCTGGCGTCGGGCGTTTTCCCGGCAGCGCCCTGGAGCAACTGGCCGGCGCGGAACTGCCACTGATGGTCTTCGCTGGTGAGGGTGTAGCCGTCCACGCTGCGGTTGACGCGCTCGGAAAAGAGCGGCGGACGCGCCATGTCGATCTGCCACAACGCCGGCTGCCTGGGGTTCGGGCTGATGGCGGTCAGCGCGCCCTGGCTGATCAGCAGATCGTCGGCAAAGGTGAACGACTGGCCCGAGCCGGTCAGTTGCAGGTACGACTTGCGTGCCGCATTCCCCGCGGTGACGCCGGGGTCGCGGGGCAACGCGGTGTCGGTCGTCAGTGTGCGCTGCACATAGTCCATGCCGGTGATCCTGGCGGCATAAGCGTCGGTCGCCAGTTGCAGTTTCACGCCCTCGCCCTGCAGTTGCTGCTGGCCGACCACCTTGACCCACGCCAGGCCCTGGGCGTCGTGGCGGGTGACCACCAGGCCCTGCGCGGTGCTGATGAAGCGATCGGTCTGGCCCAGCGCGGTGCGGACTTCCACGGTCAGCGGGTCGCGGCTGATGAGCCTGGCTTCCTTGACGGTCGGCTCCTGGCCGCGCTGCCAGTGGTAGATTGCCGGATACACGCTGTCGCCATCGCCGGCAGGTTTCTGCACCCACAGGAAGGGGAAGCAATAGGAATATTGCTGCGAATAGGGGCTGCCGACCATCACCTGCTGGCCGGCGGCATCCAGCAGCGTGACGTTCATCTTCACCTCCGGCCGGTTGGCGTCGTAGGCTTTGCCGAGCACGGTTGGTTCACAGGCGACGGCTTTGATGACGCCGCCGCCTTTGAACTGATGGGGAATCTCGCGTGCGGCGCGGGTCATGGTCCAGGTCGCGGTCAGTTGCTCGGGGGCAATGCCTTGCCGCTGCGTGCCCGGCAGCAGGCGGTCGAGCCAGCGCGAGTCGGTGGCGGCGGTCATGCTGGTGTTGACCTGCACCTCTTCACTTTCGCAGCCGTGGAAGCACCAGGTGTGCAGCTTCCCGCCGCGCAGCCGCTGCACGTCGAACACGTACGCATTGGGCACATGCGGCAGCGCCTGATCGCGCAGCGGCATCACCACCACATCGCGGCGAAGTTCACTGTCCTTGCCCCGGTACACCGCGCGCAATGCCGGGGGGGCGAAGGCTTCGAGCCACGGCTCACCCTGCTGCACGCCGGCCTGGCGCGGGTCGTCATCCGCACTGGCGATGGCGTGGTTGTGCAGGAACGCCCAGCCGGCGCCGGGGCGCGACCAGTAGTTGCCTTCATCCCGGCATGCCAGGTCCACCGCCAGCGGCAGACCCATGTCAAACAGGTTCAGGTCGAGGTAGTCATTATGGCTGTGCCCTTGTCCGATGCCCAGCCGCAGCGTCGCCGCCATCTTGGCGTGCACATCTTTCGCCTCGGGGAACAGCTCCACCACCGCCGAGCCGGCGCCCGCCAGCACCCGCGACGTATTGTGCAGCACCGGATCATGGGGTTGCTGGGCGGCGAGCGCGTCGATCGCCGGCTCACTGACGCCCAACTGATGCTTGAGCACCCACGCCTGGCGCGGCAGGTCCCAGAGCAAGGCGGCGTGGCGGAGCGAGGCCTGCGCCATCTTCATGCGTTTGGGCGCTTCGTGGCCGGTGTGGGGCCCCCCCGAGGCGTCGCCGACCATGATTGGAAATCCGCCGGCGACGAACATATCCAGCAGAAAATCGGCGGCCTTCCTGACCTTGGGATATTGCTGCGCATCGCTCAGGTCCATGCGCAGTTGCACGCCCTGTCGTTTCGCATCCGCCATCAGCGCCGCCCGGTCCACCAGGTCCTGGGCAAAGCCGAACGCATAGACCAGGTACGAACCGATGTAATGCACGCCGTCGCGGGTGATCGACGTGGCGTACAGCTCGTTGAACCTGCCTTCGGTGGGATAGATTTCCGTGGGCACCTGGGTCAGGTCGAACCAGCGCGCCGTCTGCGGGCTGGGGCCCAGGCAACGGGCGGCCGACTCCATCACCGGCGCCGCGCGGATTCTTTGCTGTTCGTAATCGCGCACGCCGGCGAACACCAGCCAGCGGTCGAGGAACGCGACCACATCCTGCGGCGTCTTGATCCACGGAATGAAGCGCCCCACGGCGCTGGCGAACAGCGCGTTGTCCTGGATGTACGGGAAAAGCTGGTCGTACGCTTCCATCAGCCCCAGGAAGTTGTTGCCCGACCAGCCTTCGTAAAAGTACTTGCCGTTGCGGCTGCTGGACCAGTCGGTGTTGTACTCCAGGTCCGGGCTGTGGGTGCTCAGGCGAATTTCGTGCAGGTTCATCTCGATGGCGGGCCAGTCATACGCCAGCCGCACCAGCGCCAGCGCCGCGTCGTGGCCCACGTTGGCGTCACCTTTTTCAAAGTACTGTTTGGCGAGCATCAGGCCCCGGATGCTGCCGCGCGAATCGATCACCGCGCCCAGGTAGTCCAGGTACCGGCGGCCCATCAGCAGCGCCCGCGGCGTGACGTATACGTCATGAGGCAGTTCCGGATGATCCGCCTTGCGGAAAAACAGCCCGGTGCCGTCGTCCACGCCCGCCGGCGTCGGAGCGGCGCTGAACACGTCCTGCGCACGGATGGTCTGCCCCGTCTTGGGCAGCACCAGATCCAGCGGCGAAAACGCATGCTGGTGCCAGTTGTACGAACGGACATCCGGCTCGAGGGCGACGAAGTTCATCGCGGGCACTTGCAGCGTCGCGCCGGCGGTGAGAAACGCTTGGGTCTGGTTGTGAATCTGGAAATGGCTGTTCACCGGCGGCAGGGCGTTCCAGATGACCTCATCCCGCTGGCGGCGCTCGGCGGTGATTTCCGTCAAACGTTGCGGCGTCGCGCTCGGAGCGCCGTAGTTCTGCCGGCTCTTGATCGCCATGCTGGGCAGGCCGTCGAGATTATCCGTCACGGCAATGCCCATCAGCCAGGCGGTTTCCTGCGCTTCTTTGGTCACCGCAAAGCGCAGCGTCACGTCGCCCGGCTGGTTCACATGAAAATGAAACCCCTGCATCCGCCGCAGCGTGAACGATTGCTTGAGCAGGCGCCGGCCGGCTTCCAACTGATTGCCCTGCGCGTCGTGAGCGGTGAACAGCATGGGGCAGGGCTGCCAGATGCGTTCGAGCTGCGCGCGGCCCTTGGGGTCGATCTGTCCGATCAGGTACGCGCTGTAAATCCCCACCGGCAGATTGTTCAGCTTCAATTCCACCGCCGGGTCGCCCGGCGCCAGCGCCAGGTAGGATTCCGTGAGCGGCAGCAGGCGGAAGTTATTGCGGCCGCCGTAGCCGACGCTGCGCTCGCGCGTGGCGGTCTGCGCCCGGGCGGCATCAAGTTGCTGAGCGTCGAACCACTGGCCCGCGCCCGCCTGGGTGGGGCGCGGGTTCAGGTCCAGCACCTCGGTGCGATAACCCTGGCTGAGCCGAAGCTGCTTGATGCGCACCTCGGGATGGCCAATGCTCAGCGTCTGCGGTTGGTCGGCCTGGGTGCTGCGGGCGACCAGTTGCGCCATCTCACGCCACAGCTTGGCTTCCAGTTGCTCGGCGTCGCTGGCGGGCAATTTGGTCAGTTCATCGCCGTTGAGCCGCATGGGTGCGGCGAATTCATAGCGCTGGCTCAGCAAATCGCCGTCCAGATCGCGCACCACACCCGCCACGCGTCGTTGCGCCAGGTCAATGCCCACCGCCACATAGACGAAGTTGTTCCCCGGTTGGTTGCAGAAATAGCGCCCGTTGTTCGCCAGCGGTTGCTGCAGGAGAAACCCGCCGCTGGGAAGTACGCGGCCCAGGGAATGAAAGCGGAACTCGCCGGCCCCCACGAACGCGCGATACGCCTTCTCGCAGTTCCAACTGAAATACTGCTCATTGCCCGCGAAACTGGCGGGCGCCGCCAGCACCAGTTCAAGGGTGAAACTGGCGGGGTTGAGCAGACGTGCGGCCTCAAGCGTCACCCGGCCGCGCAGGACGCCGTCTTCCAGGCGCGCGTCGGCTTCGCGCTGCAGCGTGCGACTGCCGCGCGATTGAACCACCGGCGAACCACTGCGGGTGAAATCCAGCAGCAGGGTGGTGGCGGCATCGGCTTCCAACTGCGGCGGGGTGCGGCGGGGGCGGTATTCCTGCGCCTGGGCGGGCAACGCCAGCAACGGCAACAGCAGCGCCAGCCCCAGCCCCAGCCCCAGCATCCATCCGCCGCCGCGTGCGTGGTCCCAACCGCGTGATCCAGTCATCGCATCCAACCTTTCGCATGAGGTAGCGGTGCACACCAACAGTCATTAGCCGGCAATTATATCGTAAATACTGCCTCGTCCAGCCTGCGCGCCACGTCCCGGTCCACCCAGACGTCACAGCCAGATCGCCCGCGTGCGATTTTGCAGCGCTCATTTTGCATTCCCTGCCGACGGTGGTCTGGTTCCTTCACGACCGCCCGCATGTGCGAGCGATCACCTCAGCATCGGCATCAACTTGGAGTGCTTCGACATGCGTCTGCAACACTGGATCATGAGCCTGGTGGTGACCCTGACCCTTTCGCTGGCCGCTTTGCCCCAGGCCCACGCCACCGTGGTGACCCCGCAAACCCTGGGCGACAACACCGTCGAAACCATTTACAACGGCTCGGCGCTGAGCAACATCCTCAGCGGCCACGGCATCGTCAGCCCGGACCTCGATCCCATCCATCTGACCAATGACCAGGTGCAGTACCAACAGTTCACCGTCACCGGCGGCGTCACCACCGTCACCATGGAACTGCTGGGCACCATCGCCGGCTATGACAACAAGGTCGGCATCTTCACCGCGCCCACCAGCAATCCCACCAACCGCACCCTCCACCAGGCGTTCGTCAACAATGTCGATCCCATCGGCACCACGTTCGCCCTCGATGTCGCCGCCGACAGCATCTTCGGCTTCTATCTGCTGGCGGACGCTTTCAACGGCACGCCCAAGGGCAGCTTCTACTCCATCAACGCCCTCAACAGCGACAACGCCTTCAACCGCGTCACCGATCACTTCGTGATGCTCGAAGCCAGCACCGGGCTGATCGTCGCCGTCGAAGACCTCAACTACGACAAGAACACCTACAAACTCGGGGACCAGGACTACAACGACGTGGTCTTCCGCGTCAACACCACCAATAAGGTGGTTCCCGAACCCGCCAGCCTCGGTCTGCTGGGCCTGGGCAGCCTGATGCTGCTGGGCCGCCGCCGCCGCCAGCGGGTGGCGTAAACCGCCAGGGCATGGAAGTCGCTCGGAACTGAAAGAGAGACATCACCTCGATCCGATCCAGGGAAAATTGGTTTGAGGCACGGTCAGGCGCCGACAAGGGGAGCGGCGCCTGACCGTTTTTTTATGCGCGGCGATGATGCCGGCTGCAGGTCTGCTTATTGGCCCCCCGGTTCCCCCGGCTCCCCCGGTTCCACCGGCAACAACGGCGGGAGCACCGCTTCCTCCGTCAGCAGTTTCCGCTCCAACTCCGCCAATTGCTTTTCCAACTGGGTGCGCACTTTTTCTTTGTACGCCGGCGGACGCGGCAGATGGTCCAGCGACCACAGCGCCTGCCGCAGCATGGCGCACGCCTGGGAGTACATGCCCATGGCGACGAACGGGCGCGAACCCCAGATGTAGTAATCGCTGTAGAAGGTGGCGTTCTCCACCGCGATGAGCAGGTTGAAAATCGCCTGGCGGCGCTGGGCTTCGGTCAGGCGCGGGTCTTGCCAATACGTGCTCCCGCTGAGGATGTAGCCATAGTTGTATGGCTGGCGATAACCCGCCCGGGTCCACGCCTGCGCCTGGGTGACCCTGGCATCCCACTGGTCGGACTGGGCGTAGTCGCGCCGCATCGCCGCCAGCATCACGTAAGGCGTGGGGAACGCGGCATCCAGCCGCGCTGATTCCAGCAGCGCCGCTTCTGCCGCAGCCAGTTCGCCGCGGTTGATCAGCGTGCGTCCCACACCCACCAGCAGATACGCCCGGCGGCCACTGGCGCCGGCGGTTTGCAGCGTCTGAGTCATGCGTGCCGCCAGTGCGGGGTCGTCATTGCGGTACATCTGCAACTCCACCGCCCAGCGCCACGGCTGCTCGGCCGGCGCCAGGTCCCAGCAGCGTGCCGGAGCCGGCGGCGCGGTGGGGGTCAGCAGCAGGGTGAGTCCCGCTTGCTCGTTGACCAGCACCACCGGGCCGATGTGCTGGAGGTCACGCTGTAGGGTGCGGGTTGGTCGGTGGTCGCCCAGAGCCAAGCGGGCTGTTCGCCGCGCACATCCACGACGGCTTGTCGATTCCACCCGGGCGCCAGGTGCAGCACGATGCCGAACATCCCCGGCTCGTGAATGCGCAGCGGCGCAAGGGGGGTGACGTCATATTGAATGGTCAGCCGCTCAGCCCCCAGCACATACGACCGGGTCACGCTGGCGTAGGAAGTCTGGTAGTTCACTTCGCCCCCCGCGCCATCGACAAATGCGCCCGGGTTGCCGACCGCGCGCGGCTCGGTGACGAAGCGCGGGTCCTGGCGCTCGCCCCACGTATGTCGATTCTCCTCCCGGTAGAACTTGTTGCGCAGGCGAAAGTCGGTGAAGGTGAAGTTCAGGCCGACGTTTTCCGCCAGCACCGGGATGACCTGTTCGCCCAGTTGATAACCCAGCGTGCGCGGCAGCCAGGCGTTGTCGGCGTCCAGCTCGGCGACGTAGGGGCTGTGGGGAAATCCCGGCGCGGCGGGGGCCGCGACCGTGGCCGCGCTGCACGCCAGCACCAGCAGCAGGGCGTTCCTCCACCACGAGCCACGGCTGGCGGCAACTCGATTCCACCGACGCGGGAATGGTTGTGCTGACATGTTCACCCTTTGTTGCAGGTTAAGCAGCCCGGTGCGTTCAACGGCGGATTTCACTGGCATTCCCCGCGTGTCGCAAGTTGCCCCAGCATGGCGGCGCGGGGCTCGGTCCGAATACCGGACGTGCAATGGCGACATTTCTTTGCACCGGAGTCAACTGTGGGTGTGTTCGAGCCGAAATAGGATCGAACAGGGTTTTGTGATCCGCGCCCCAGTGCGATGATGTCGTTAGTGACTGGGGCAGGCGCGGTAGGGCGTTGGAGTGATTGCCATGGGGCCGGATACGCTGCCGACCTGCTTTGCTCCCAGCGAACAAGCGAACGATGCGGAGGTGCTGGCGCAACACCAGCAGGTGATCAAGCTGCCCTTGGTTCGTCTGCTGCTCGAAAGCTTTCCGGAAGGGGCGGTGCTCCTCAACGAGCAGCGGCAGATTGTGTACGCCAACGACAAACTCACCGCGCTCCTGGGCGCATCGAGCGACGCACTCCTGGGTCTGCGCCTGGGCGTTGCGCTCGATTGCGTGCACGCCCATGAACGGCCGGCCGGTTGCGGGACCACCGAGAGCTGTCGCCATTGCGGCGCCGCCCGGGCGATGGAAGACAGCCGGCTCAGCCGCACGCGTGCGGAAGCGGAATGCCGCATCCTGCGTTCGCAGCAATCGGGTTGTTCCGCCCTGGACCTGCGGGTCAACACCACCCCGCTGGAACTCGACGGCGCCCGCTACATTCTGCTGGCGGTGCGCGATATATCCGACCAGAAACGCCGGGAACTGCTCGAACGCATTTTCTTTCATGACCTGCTCAACCTCGCCGGCGGCCTGCGTGGTCTGCTGGACTGGTTGCCCGGCTCGCTCAACGCGCAATCCACCGAGTATGAGCAACTGGCGGCCGCGCAGACCAGCCAACTGATCGAGATCATCCAGAGTCAGCGCGACCTGGTCGCTGCCGAGCGTGGGGAACTGATCGTGCATCCCCGCGCGGTGGCGATGCGCCAGTTGCTCGAACGCCTGCGTGGCTTGTACTGTCAGCACCCGGTGGCGCAGGGCCGGACTCTGGTGCTGCACGTGGATGATCAGCTCCCCGTTGACGCCACTTTGCACACGGACCCGGTCCTGCTCGGTCGGGCGCTGGCGAACCTCATCACCAATGCCATGGAAGCTTCTGCCGAGGGTGATCTGGTGACGGTGCGCCTGACGGGTGATGTGACGCAGGTGCGCTGGAGCGTACACAATCCGGCGGTGATGCCTGCGGCTGTGCGGGCGCAACTCTTCCAGCGTTCCTTCACCACCAAACCGGGTCCGGGCCGCGGGCTGGGCAGCTACAGCGTGAAACTGCTGGTCGAGCGCTATCTCCACGGCCGGGTCGAGTTTGCTTCTCAGGCGGGCGCCGGCACCACGTTCCATATCACGTTGCCGACCCACTGGCCTCCGGTGGCTGCCGCGCCTGCCACTCCTGCCGCGGCGGGTGACAGCGTCTGCGACGCCCAACTGCAAGGGTTGGTCGGTTGCCGCGTGCTGGTGGCGGACGATGACGTGGTGAACCGCAAGGTGGTCGAGCGCATGCTGCACCGCAGTGGGCTGTGCGTGCAGGCGGTGGTCAACGGTCGGGAGGCCGTGACGGCGGTTCAGCGTGAAGCCTTCGACCTGGTGCTGATGGATTTGCAGATGCCGGAGATGGATGGCCTGGAAGCCGCCGCCGCGATTCGCCGCTGGGAGCGTGAAGCCGGCCGCGTGCGCTTGCCGATCCTGGCGCTGACCAGCCATGCCGGGGAATCCGAACGCCAAAGCTGTCTGGCGGCGGGCATGGACGATCTGCATCCCAAGCCGGCGACCCGGATGGCGCTGCTCCAGGCGCTGTGGTCCCATCTGCGACAGTGCAGGACCGCGGCATAACCGCCTCCCAGACGCGTGAACCCCCAGTTGACGGTGGCTCGCACGCCCCAGTGGCGCCGCTTGCTGCGCGGCAGCAAGTCCATCGTTCAAAATCCAGGCCTCGCGCCGGCACGTGGTCGCCTTCCTCGTGCCCGAACGGGCGATGCATGAAGCGCTGATCCAGGCGTGTGTCGCCGGCGTTGACGATGCCGCGATAGTCGGTGGGTTCGACCGTTGTGCCGATGCGTGAAGTCGGGCAGGGCGCCTGCATCTTGTCAGTGCGCCCAGGCGCAGCGCATTTTCAACGCGCTTGAATTGACGCCCCTGCGGCGGTTGGCTACTTGTAGGTCGAAACTTCAGTTCGACTACAAACCTGCGGCACCTGCCGCGTGGACCCACCCGCCATGATCCAGCAGTCCTATGCCTTGATCGACGACCAACTGGTGGAGGACACGCTGCTGCTGCGCCGCACCCTGGGCCTGCCGACGCGCAAAACCCAACAACCCTTACTGCGCTGTGCGGAAGCCTTCGGCTCCGTGCTGCGCGACGATCAGGGGCAGTGGCGGATGTGGTACTGTCGCCAGATCGCGCGCGATCCGGCCCAGCATGTCGTGGAGATCGACGGCACCGAATGCCTGGCGCTGTCCCGCGACGGCATCCATTGGGAGTTTCCCGACTGGGGCGTGGTCCGCGAGAACGGCTCCACCGCCAACCCCGGCGTGATGGGGCCGCATCAGCGTGACGGACGCGGACGCTCGCTCACCGGGTACGGCGGGCCCTCGGGCTTCTGCGTCATCGATGCGCAGACCGATCCCCATCCCCACGCCCGCGGCCGGTTCACCGCGCTCTACCACAGCAGCCCCAGCGACACCTACGGCGGTATCTGCCTGGCGCACAGCGAGGACGGCGTCCACTGGACCGCCTACCCCGAGAACCCCGTGCTGCCCGGTTCGCAGGATACGCAGAACTGCTTCTTTTTCGATCGCCGCCTGGGCAAATACGTCTGCTACCAACGCCCGACCATCTACTGCGGCGTTCCGGCCCACGCCAACCGCAAGATCGCGCGCGTCGAGAGCGAGGATCTGGTGCACTGGTCCGTCTCCCGCGTCGTGCTCGACACGGATGAACGCGACGCTCCCGGATTGGACTGCTTCGACGAACCGGGCATGCGCGGCCCGCGCGGGCGCAACAAGCAATTCCAGGGCATCACGGTTTTTCCCTATCAACAGACTTATCTCGCTTTCACCTGGTTCTACGATGCCTTGGCGGGCGTTTTCACCACGGAATTGCTGCATAGCGATGATGGTTTGCTCTGGAAACGCGAAGCGCTGCGCGAGCCCTTCATTGCTCACGACCGGCCGGTCGGTTTCGAAGGCAAACTGATCGTGCCCATCGCCAGCCCGCCGGTGCGGGTGGAGGATGAGCTGTACCTGTATATGAGCACCACGCCCTATGACCATCACGCCGTCGCCCTGGCGCTGGAGCAGGCGACCGGGCCGCAACGCGTCGAACTGCTTGAACGCAATGACATGCAGTTGCTCTCGCTGCGGCGCGACCGCTTCGTGGGCTATCAAGCCGGGCCGCGCACCGGCGAGTTCCTCAGCGCCCCGCTGAACTGGGAAGGCCCAGGCCAACTGCTGCTCAATGCGGTGATCGAACCCGGCGGCGAGATTGTCGTCGGATTGGAGGATGTCTGGGGCCGTCCGCTGCGCGATTACCATCTGGACGAAATCCCGCCCCTCACCGGCCCGCTGGACGCCGTGGCGGATCCGGTGACCTTTGGCCCCGGCCCGAAAACCATCATCAAACTGCCCGCGCCAGGACCCATTCGTTTGCGCTGCTATCTTCGGCAGGCCCAGTTGTTCGGCTGGACGCTGACCCGTCCGGGCTGAGTCAGCATCAAGCGGCGCCGGGTCGCCCCTGCCGGCAGCCCGGAATATTGCCCACCCCTTACAATCGCCCGCACGTTGTTGGTCCTTTTGATTCAGTCACCGGCTGTGAAATGGAGTATGCCCATGTCCCGGGTCACGCAGATGCCTATGCGAAGGTTGGGTTCCACCGGTGTGCCGGTGTCGGAAGTCGGACTGGGCACCTGGCAACTGGGCGGCAAGGATTGGGGCGCGGTCAGCGATGCCGATGCGTTGGCGATCCTGCACCGCGCGGCCGAGCTGGGCGTCAACTTTTTCGACACCGCCGATGTGTACGGCGCCGGGCGCAGCGAACAGCTCATTGGCCGCTTCCTGCGCGAATTCTCGGCTCCCGTCTGGGTCGCCACCAAACTGGGTCGGCGACATGACGGCGAGAACGGCTGGCCAGGCAATTTCACCCGCGCCGCGGTGCGTCGCCACACGCAGGAATCGCTGGCGCGCCTCGGCGTCGAACGCCTCTTCCTCACCCAGTGGCACTGCATTCCCACTGACGTGATGCGCGACGGCGAAGTCTTCGAGCATCTGCGCGCGCTGCAGCGCGAAGGCCTGATCGAGCATTGGGGCGTCAGCGTCGAATCCGTCGAGGAAGGTCTGCTGTGTCTGGAGCAGCCCGGTTGCGCCAGCCTGCAGGTGATCTTCAACATCTTCCGCCAGAAGGTGGCGCGCGCGCTGCTGCCTGTTGCCGCCGCGAAGGGCGTGGGCATCATCGCCCGGGTGCCGCTGGCGAGCGGTCTGCTCGCGGGCAAATTCACCGCGGCCCACCGCTTCGATGAGCGTGACCATCGGCACTACAACGCCGACGGGCAGGCGTTCAACGTCGGGGAAACCTTTGCCGGCCTGCCGTTCGCCGCCGGGGTGCAATGCGCCCAGCAGGTGCGCGCGTTGCTTCCAGCCGATCAACCCATGGCGATACAGGCGCTGCGCTGGATTCTCGACCACCCGGCGGTGTCCACCGTCATTCCCGGCGCCACCCGGCTGGCGCAGGTGGATGCCAACTGCGCCGCCGCCGGCTTGTCGCCGTTGTCCGACGCGGTCCATCAGCAGCTTGCCCAGTTGTACGACCAGCAGATTGCCCCTTTGATTCGAGGAGCTTACTGAGATGACTGCCAACCAGATCGACATGCGCGGCCGGGCGGTGCTGATTACCGGCGCGGGCGTGGGCATCGGCCGGGCGACGGCGGAAGCATTCGCCCAGGCCGGCGCGTTTGTGGGCGTGCATTACAACCGCAGCAGCGCTGAAGCACAGCAGACTTTGCAGCAGGTGCGTGCGCTGGGCGCCGACGGCGTGCTGCTGCAGGCGGACCTGTGCGATCTCGCCGCTGCGGGCAAGCTGGTGGATGATTTCGTCGCCGCCGCCGGCCGGCTCGATGTGCTGGTCAACAACGCCGGATCGCCGGTGCAGCGGGTCAAGCTTGAGGACTGTTCGCTGAATGTCTGGCAGCAGATTCTCACCACCAACCTGACCAGCGCTTTCTGCGTCACCCAGCGAGCCATCCCGCACCTGCGCGCCAGCGGGCGCGGAGCGATCGTCAACAATCTGACGCTGTCGATCCAGACCGGCGGCTCCGGAGGGGCTGGACCTTACGCCATCGCCAAGGGCGGCCTGCAGGTGATGACCCGCACGCTGGCGCGCGAGCTGGCGCCGCAGGTGCGCGCCAACGCCATCATGCCCGGCGTGATCGACACCCGACATCACGAGGTCTACAGCACTCCCGCCAAGATGCAGGAATACATTCAACAGACCCCCATGGGCCGCAACGGCGACGCGGCGGATGTGGCGGCGGCGGTGCTGTTTCTCGCCAGCGATCAGGCGAGCTTCCTCAACGGCGCGCTGCTGGACATCAACGGCGGGCGTTTCCTGCGCTAGGTCGCTCAGCAGGTTCGCCGATGGCATGGTAAAAGGGTGGGAGCACCACACCCGCATCGGAGTGCCGTCATGAGCGAACCATTGCGTTGGGGCATCCTCGGCACCGGCAACATCGCCAATCAATTCGCGGCCGGTCTGCGTGAAGCCAAACGCAGCGTGGTGGCAGCGGTTGGTTCGCGCACCGCCGCCAGCGCCGCTGCGTTTGCGCAGAAGTACGCACTGCCCGAATCCTACGCCAGCTATGACGCCTTGTTGCGCGATGCGCAGGTGGAAGCGGTGTACCTGTCCTTGCCCAACGCGTTGCATCACGAATGGACGATCAAAGCGCTCAACGCCGGCAAGCATGTGCTGTGCGAGAAGCCGTTGGCGACCAACCTGGCGCAGGCGCAGGAAATGTTCGACGTCGCCCAGCGGCAGGGGCGCGTGCTGGTGGAGGCGTTCATGTACCGCAGCCATCCGCAGCATGCGGCCGTGATGGAGCACGTCACTTCGGGCGCGATTGGGCCCATCAAGGTCGTCCGCACCAGCTTCTGTTACCTGACCCGCAAGGTGGCGGGCAATGTGCGCTTCAGCGCGGAACTGGCGGGCGGGGCGCTGATGGACATTGGCTGCTACTGCGTGAACCTCAGCCGCGCGGTTGCCGGCTGCGAGCCCGACGGCATCAGCGTGATGGGCAAGCTGCATGAGACGGGGGTGGATGAAATCGCCATCGGCACGCTGCATTTTCCCAACGGCATGCTGGCGAGTTTCACCTGTGGCATGAGCCTGCAGGCGGACAACACGGCGCGGATTCTGGGGCAGGACGGGTACATTGAAATTCCCGTGCCGTGGAAGCCGTTGCAGCGCGGCGCGGAGTTTGTGGTGGCGCGGGGGACACCGCCGCGCATGGACAACCTGCAGCGCTCGCCGGGCCCGGTGCGGCAGGTGTACGTCACGGACGCGCCGGTGCCGCTGTACGCGTTGGAAGCCGACGATTTTGCCGCGGTGGTGCGCGACGGCGCCGCGCCGACCATCAGCGCCGGCGATTCGCTGGGCAACCAGCGCGTGCTCGACGAGCTGCGCCGGCAGATGGGGCTGTCGTTCTAACTCCCCCTGGTCCCCGGGCAAACGCATGTAAGCGTTTTTCTAACGAGCCCCGCGCGTCAGCAAGGGGTTGCGGCGCAGCCGCAGTGCCTGACGCAGAGCCAGCAACCGCTTGCTGACGCGCGCGGCTCGTCCAGCAAATGGGTACCTGGGTTCGCCCTGCCCCCCCAGCCCCGGCGCGTTGCCCATTGTCCTCACTTCTGGCATAATTCCGCCTCTTTCCCCCGACCCCAGGTATCCCTCGGATGGGGTTGTGGTCCTCTTGCTACAAGGATTCCTGCTGTGAAAGCCAGCGAACTGCGCACCGGAATGGCCGTCAACATGGAAAACCAGGTCTGGCTGGTCGTGTCTTACGACTTCGTCAAGCCCGGGAAAGGACCGGCTTATTCCCAGGTCAAGCTCAAGAACCTGCTGACTGGCTCGCACCAGGAAAAGCGCCTGCGCAGCACCGAAGACGTGGACCAGGTGTCCCTCGACCGACGCCCCATGGAGTACCTCTATTCCGACAACACCGGCGCCGTCTTCATGGACAATGAAACCTACGAGCAGACCAACATCGACGCGGCGATCCTCGGCGACGCGCTGCTCTACTGCAAGCCCAACACCACCGTCAACGGCCTGGTTTACAAGGGCAATGTCATCTCCGTCGACCTGCCGCCTTCGGTGGAACTGGAAGTCAAGGACACCCCGCCGGGCATCAAGGACGCCACCAAGACCAACCAGCTCAAAGAAGCCAAGCTCGAAACCGGCCTGGTCGCCAAGGTGCCCGCGTTCATCAAGATCGGCGAGATCATCCGCATCTCCACCGAGACCGGCGAATACCTCGGCCGCGGCGGCGAGTAAGCTCCGCCGGCCCCCTCAGTTCAGCGCACGATCAACCCCCGGCTGTCTGGTCGGGGGTTTCTTTTTGTGGACCTGGCAACGCTGGCTCGCCCGCTTCGGTCGTCTTGGCACTGCTGGCCAGCAGATACCGGCGCAGCTCGCGCCGGATCATCTGGCCCACGCCGACCTCCTCGTTCACCACCGTGACCCCGGCGCTGTCCAGTTCCCCCGCATGCAGCGCATAGCGGGCGCGCACCACCATGGGCAGACCCGGCGCCAGCGACCGGGCCCGGTGGATCACCTGCAGGGCCGCGCGATGGTCCGGCAAGGTCACCACCAGCGCCGCGGCGCTGGGCAGCCGCAGATGCTCGAGCACCTCCAGCCGCGCCGCATCGCCCATCTGCGTGTGCAATCCCATCTGGTTGGCGGCGTCAATCGCCTGCGGATTCATTTCCACCACCAATACCGGTGTGCCGGCGGCGCGCGCAGCGTTGGCAGCCTCGCGCCCAGCGGGACCAAAACCCACGACCACCAGGTGGTTGGTCAGTTCCGAGACGCCAGAATCGGCGCCGCCACGCTGCGGCTTGGGGGTGAACGGCAGACGCTGATCCACCCACGCCGCCAGCCGCCCCGCGTGCACCGCCACCAGCGGCGTCAGGAACAGCGTCACCACCGTGCTCGCTGCCAGCAGTTTGAACAACTCATCGTCCAGCACACCCTGATCCTTCGCCAGTTGCGCCAGCACGAAGCCGAATTCCCCGATCTGCGCCAGCACCAGACCGCTGGCGAGTCCCACCCGCGTCGAGCGCGTCAGCCACGCCAGCACCACCCCGGCGATGACCGCTTTGCCCACCATCACCGCCACCACCGTACTCGTCACCGTTGGCCAATGCGCCAGCGCCCAACGCGGGTCCGACAGCATGCCCACGCTCAGGAAAAACAGCGTGACGAACAGCGTTTTGAAGGCTGCCACATCGCTGCGCACCTGCACCGCAAACGGCGAGTCACCCAGCAGCAAGCCAGCGATGAACGCGCCCAGCGCCGGCGACAGGTGCACCTGATGGGCACTCCAGGTGGCGCCCAGACACAGCGCCACCGCCAGCAGAATCGGCAGTTCCCGGTTGCGCGACACTGCCGCCGCCCCCAGCAAACGCGGCAGCAGGTAATGGTTCATCCCCAGCACCAGCAGGACGAACACCACCAGCAGCGCCAGGCTCCAGCACAATTCTCCCAGGGCTTGGATGATGCCCGCGTCCCCGCCCAACGCCGACACCAGCAGCACCAGCGGCACCACCATGACGTCCTGCATCAGCAGCACGCCCAGCGCCCCCCGGCCGGTCGGGGTGTCCACCTCGGCGCGCTCCGTCAGCACCCGCAGCACGCACGCGGTGCTGCTCATTGCGATGATCGCCCCCAGCGCCACGCCGCTGCGCCAGCCCAGACCACAACTCATGGCGATCACCGCCGCGCCCGCCAGGGTCAGCACAATCTGCCAGAAGCCGCCCCACAGCGCGACTTTCCCCATCCGCCGCAGTCGTTTAAGTGAGAATTCCAGCCCGATGGTGAATAGCAGCAGCGCCACGCCCAGTTCCGCCAGCAGGGCGACATCATGCTCCGATTTGATCCAGTTAAGCCCATGCGGCCCCAGCAGCGTCCCCGCCGCGAGATAGCCCAGAATGGCGCTTTGCCGCAGACGCTCGGCGAGCAGCCCCAGCGCCAGCGCGCCCAGCACCAGCAGCACCAGATCCAGCAATCCGCTCCAGAAGTCCATGACGTGCAGCATACCAACCCCCGGAGGTTTGTCGGCAGTCCCCTGTGCTGTAACCTGGCGCGGCTGCCGCGCCACGTATCATGTGTCCATCATCGGAGACGCTCATGCGCGGCCACCTTCATCTGCTCGCGGGCTTGCTGCTGGTGCTGTCCGCCACGTGCTTGCACGCTGATGACATCGGCAGCAAAGATGATTACGTCTTGTCCATTGCGGGGCACGCCCGGGAGATTCCGTTGCGGCTGACCTGGCCGACGGCGCCCGGCCAGTACCCGCTGCTGGTGTTCTGCCACGGCGCGCTGGGTTCCAATCAGGGCAACAAACCCCTGGTGGATGACTGGGCGGCTCATGGTTACGTCATCATCCAGCCCACCTTCGGCGATTCGGCGACCCTGCTGACGCCCGAGGAACGGCAAAGCGCACGCAACGTCCCCGACCTGCTCGCTTCGCCGCATGTCACCAGCCAATGGGCGCAGCGTCCACGCGACGTGCGGACGGTGCTCGACCATCTGGACCAGCTCGCGCGTGACGTGCCGGCGTTTGGCGCCCGGCTGGATCGCACCCGCATCGGCGTCGCGGGACACTCCTACGGCGCGCACACCAGCATGATGCTCGCCGGCCTGCGGTTTCCATCCTTGCCCGGCGTGCCGGAGAAATCCTTCCGCGCGCCGCAGGTGCAGGCGTTTGTGCTGATCAGTCCCATGGGGCCCAGGCTTCGGCGCTCTGGGCAGATGTATCAGGGCCTGAGCGCGCCCATCCTGGTGATCACCGGCGACAACGACACCTCGCCCGTGCGTGGCCAGGAGAAGCTTGCGGGCGATTGGCGCCGGAAGGTGTATGACCTGATGCCCGCCGGTGACAAATACCTGTTGTGGGTCAATGACGCCTGGCACAACTTCGGCGGCATTTCCGGGCCCAACCAGCGTTGGCCGGGCGCCGGGCCGGAGAACCCCGCGCAAGTGGCGTTGGTGCGCGACGTCGCTCGTTGGATGTTCGATGCCTATCTCAAGCAGGACGCCGCCGCGCTGGCGCGTTTGCAGCAGGGACAGCTTGAGCCGGCGCAGGCGGCGCTGGGCACGCTGCAATCCCGTTGACTGGAACCGGCCGGGGAATCCCGCTACAACTGCGCCAGTCATTTCTTTTGGAGCTAGCGCATGTTGTACGTACCATTTGGCCACACCGGTTTCAGCGTCTCGCGCCTGAGCCTGGGCACCATGGGCTTTGGCAATCAGATCAATCCTGACGACGCCCAGCGCGTCATGGCCGAAGCGCTGGAGCAGGGCGTCAACCTGTTCGACACCGCCGAGAGCTATGGGCAATCGGAAAGCGTGGTGGGCCAGTTCCTGCCCGGCCGGCGCGAGCGGATTTTTCTGGCGACCAAAGTTTTCAAACGCCGACTGCTCGACGGCAAGCTGGGCAACAACAGTCGCCTCAACATCCTGCACAGCATCGACCACAGCCTGCGCCAGTTGGGCACGGATTATGTCGACCTCTACCAACTGCATCACCCCGACGACGTGACGCCGCCCGAGGAAACCCTCAGCACGCTCGATCAACTGGTGCGCCGCGGCAAGGTGCGCTACTGGGGCGTCTCCAACCATTACGCCTGGCAGATGGCGCACTACCAGGGCCTCTGCGGTCAGCACGGCTGGGAGCCGCTGACCAGCTACCAGGTGTGCTACAACGCGCTGGATCGTCCGTTTGAACTGGAAGCCGCCGCGTTCTGTCGGCGCTTTGCCGTGGCGACCATGGTGTATTCGCCCTTGTGCGGAGGGGTGCTCAGCGGCAAGTACCAGCGCGGCATCGAGCCGCCCGCCGACAGCCGCGTGGTCAAGTGGGGCGCCAAGATGCGCGCGGTGCATGAAAGCGATCTGACCCATGACCTGCTCGACGCGCTCAAGCAGATGGCGCAGGACACCGGCGTCAGCTTGCCGCAGTTGGCGATCCAGTGGCTGCTCAGCAAGCCGGAGGCGACGACGATTCTGCTGGGGGGATCGAAGCCGGAGCACTACAGCCCGATGTATGCGATCGCCGACCGCCCGCTGGATGCTGCGCTGACGGCGAAGATTGATGAGCTGACGACGCCGCTGGTGTACAAGCCGCACCGCAATCAGCCGGTGGTCAATGGCCCGGGTTTGAGCTGGTCGCGCTGAGCGTCAGTCGGCGGGGGGCAACTGCGCCAGCAGCGCGGCGACGGTTTGCTGCGGGTCGGCTGCGCGACACACCGCGCTGCTGACGGCAATGCCGCGCGCCCCGGCGGCAACCAGTTCCCCCACGCGGGAGCCATCGATGCCGCCGATCGCCAGATGCGGGAGCTGGTTCCACGTCACATATTCCCGCAGGTACTGCGGCCCGACGATCACGTCCTTGTGCTTGGTCGTGGTGGGAAACATCGGCCCGACCCCGCAGTAGTCCGCGCCATCCGCCTGTGCCTGCTGCGCCTGCGCGAGCTGGCTCGTGCTGACGCCGATCAGCAGTTGCCCGCCCACCAGCTTGCGCGCCTCCCGGCAGGGCAGGTCCGTCTGCCCGAGGTGCACGCCATCGGCGCCCGCCAGCAGGGCGACGTCCGGCCGATCATTGACAATCAAGCTCGCGCCGTGGGCGTGACACAGCGTTGCCAACTCCCGGGCCCGGGTCAATAGTTCGCCGGCGTCCAGGTGCTTTTCCCGCAGTTGCAGGCAATCGGCTCCGCCGCGCAGCGCTGCCTGGGCGACGGTGCGCCAGTCGCCCTGGGGACACAGCTCGGCGCTCAGCAGCACGCACAGCCGCCATTGCTGACGCACGCCGGGACACAGCACCCGCAGCAGGCGTTGTTCCACGTCGTAGCCACGGTAGCGCAGTTGTTCGAGCAGCGGCGCGGCGGCGGCCTGCGTGGGGGGCAGCACCTTGGCGTACTCCTCCAGCGCCCGCAGGGCTTCGGACAAGCGTTTTCCGGCGGCGCTGGCGACGGCATGCACGGAGGAACGCTGGTATTCCTGCGGAGTATGGATCGTCGTGCCGACATCGCCGGGCGTGTTGCGGTTTTCCAGCAGTGCGGGGATCAGCGCCAGCGCTGCAGCCAGGTCATGCCGCAGGGACTTGATGCCGCTGGACAGGTTCGCGTCATCCAGGCCGAAGCGCGCGGCTTCCTCCAGCACGCGCAGGGCTTCGCGGGCGCGGTTGGCGTTGGCGTCAAGCATGCGCAGCACGCCGGGCATGAGGGTCATTTCTCCCGCGCGGCCCGGCCGTGCCGGCCGTAGATCAGCATCAGGTTGCGTACGTAAATGAACCAGCCGGTCGCCTGGCCCAGCACGCCCACGGCATCGCGGCGCCAGATGAAGTAGACGATCAACATGCTGGCGCCCAGCAGACTCATCCACCAGAACGCAACGGGCACGGTGGACTGCTTGGCGCGTTCGCTGACGAGCCATTGCAGGACCATCCGGCCGGTGAAGAGGATTTGCCCCAGCAAACCCAGCCCGACCCACGCCATGCCGATGGGGCTGGTGATGTTCAGGAACGCGAAGATGCCGCTGCGCTGCTGCTGGTCATCATGAATGAGCTGGGCGAAGGCCTCGGGGCTGTAGGTTTCGACACGCTGATCGTTCCAGGTGACCACGTACTCCAGCGCGCCGGCGTCATTGCGGTGCAGCATGACCTGCCGGGCGTGAGTCGGTTCGTTGCGGATGGTCATGTCGGATGCAGAGGCGCAAGCGGGTGATGGCGCCAGCAGGGCGGCCAGGAGGGTCAGCAGGAGGCAGAGGCGCGGAGGAGTCATGCGGAATGCTCAGGGAAGGGGGTCGGGGTGATTTCCGTGACGCGGGTGTCGCGGTGGCGTTTGTTCATCCAGCGCATAGCGAAGCAATCGATCAGGCCCACGAAGGCGCGGTTGAGCATGCCATACTTGGCGACGCCGGCGATGCGCGGGCGATGGTTGACCGGCACCTCCACGATGCGCCCGCCAAGCATGCGGGTGTAGGCGGGGATGAAGCGGTGCATGCCTTTGAACTGCAGGGGCAGTTGTTTGGCGAAGTCGGCGCGGAGCACGCGGCTGGAGCAGCCGGTGTCGCGTACGGTGTCGGCGAGGATCAACCGCCGGGCGGTTCGGCCGACCCAACTGCTCAGGCGACGGATCGGCGTATCACGGCGGTTGTGCGAGCGGTCGCCCTGCACCAGGTCGGCGTCGCCGGCGTCGTAGCGGGCGAGCATCCTGGGCAGGTCCGCCGGATCGTTTTGCAGGTCGGCATCGAGAAACGCCACGCATTTGCCGCACGCCGCGCGGACCCCTGCCGCCATGGCGCTGCTCTGGCCGCGCGGTTGCGCGCGGTGCAGCACGCGCAGCCAGGGACGCGACTGCGCCAGTTCACGCAGGCGCGGCAGGGTGGCGTCGGTGGAGCCGTCGTCCACGATGATCAGTTCGAAGGTGATCCCCGCCGGGTCGAGGGTTTGCTGGACTTCGTCGACCAGGGGGCCGACGTTGTCTTCCTCGTTGAGCGCGGGAACCACAATCGACAGCACCGGCGGTGCGGCGGGCGGGACAGTTGACGAAGCATCGGTCATGGTGAGGTATCCGGTGCGGCAGCGGGAACGGCGGGCGAGGTTTCCAGCTCCGGGGATGAGGACAAGGGGGCGGTCGAAGACTTCGCGGCGGGTTCAGGCGGCGACGCTTCTCCGGCGGGAGCAATGGTCTCCTCCGGGGCGGCAGCGGGGGCGGGGTCCGGCGCGGGGCGGGGATTGTACCGCCAGATGACCAGCCGCGAACTGGGCAACTCGCCCAGAGCGACAAAATCAGCACTGGGCTTCAAATCCCGGGCGCCCACCAGCAGCAACGGGCGGGGCTCCGCCTGCGCGGCGCCTTGACTGACCACGCTGCCCACGCGCGACAGCGCCAGCCCCGGCGCGGGACGGTTCAGGTACAGGCTGACCACCGGATCAATCGGCTGCGGGTCCACATCGCGCAGCAGCCAGTAGGCGTCAGCGCCCGCCAGCAGCCGCTGCAGACGCTGAGCCTCCTCGCGCACGATCAGGCCATGCTCATTGGCGCGGCTGTACGGCAAGGCGAAGGCGGTCATCAGCGCCAGGTTCCACATCGCCCAGCAGATCAGCGCCCGCGCGGGGTAATGCTTGAGCACGCCCTGCACACTGAGCACCATGATCAGCAGCAGACAGGCGGTCACCGCGCCCAGCATCATCCACCCAGGGTTCACCACCAGCGGGCGCGGCAACAGGCCCTGCTCCACCAGCGTGCGCTGGGCGACCACCAGCCAGGGTGTCGCGCCGGTCATCAGGGTGATCAGCAGCAGATGCACCCAGCGCATCCAGCGCCAGGTGCGTGGATAGCGGCCGGCGGCGGCGAGCTCGGAGAAGTGATAAAAGCAGTGGGCGATGAAGATGGATGCCGCCGGCGCCAGCATCAGCAGTTGATGGTTGCCGTTTTCTCCGGGCATGGGCAACAGCAGCAGCGCGAGCACGAGCATCCACGACCAGCCGAGGAACAGGTTGATGCGCACGCCCGAACTGGAGGCGCTCAGCGGTTGAATCAGCAGCACGGGCAGCCACAGTGTCCAGGGCAGGTAACTGAGGGCGAAGTGCGTCCCCTCATCGCGCAGGCGCTCGAGCAAGCTGCCGCCATCGAGTGGCTGCACGGGCAGGATCAGGCGAATCCAGGCTTCCCAGGCGTGGGGGTCGTGCTCGTGGCCGTAGAGCAGCCAGGGCATCGCCAGCAGGACGCCGATGAGCAGCGCCGCCAGCAGGCCGATGAGATGGCTGACGCGATCGGGACAGAGCACGATGAGCACGAAGATGGGGGCGACGATGGTGGCGAGCGTCACCGGGCCGGCGGTCAGGGTGGCGAAGCCCAGCGCCAGGCCGCAGGTGATCCAGCCGATGAATTGCCGCTCGGTGGACGGCAGGGGGCGTAGCGGGCGAATCGCCCAGGCGGCGCCGCCGATGGCGAGCATCGCCCAGCCGAGGTGGAAGATGTCGGGGGTCGCCAGCCGGGCGCTGCTGACAAAGAGCGGATTGGCGGCGGTGATCAGGGCGGCAAACGCGGCGGTCTGGCTGCGGCCGATGGAATGACCGATCCAGAACACGCCGCCCAGCGCGAGCAAGGCCATCACCAGCGCCGCCAGGCGGGCGTGAATGATGTAGCGTTCGACGGTGGCGCCGGGGTGGTCGAGTCCGGCAAACGCCAGCATCTGGAGCCAGATGGCGCCGGGGGGCAGGTCGTAGCGCGGCTCCTGATGCAGGTGCGGCACCATTTGCTCAGCGCGGAAGAAACCACCCGCCGAGGCGAGGATGCGCTGACGCTGCGCGGTTTCCATGGCGCAGGCGATGGTCTGGGCTTCGCGCGGATTGGTGACGATCGCCTGCAGCAGATCAATGGCGATGGCGGGCACCGCCGCGAGCATGGTGATCAGCAGCAGCGCCCAGGCGCTGAGCCAACCGCCGGGGCGTGGCGGAGGCGTGAAGCGGGTGGGACCAGCGGCGGCACGCGGCGCCGGCGCCCGCGCGCCCAGCAGCGCCCGGCCGGGATCCGCGGCGGGAGGCAGCGGCGGGCTGTCGTGGGCGGTGGGATTGAGTTCATACGGATCGCTGGCGCTCGGCGCGGCCGGTCGGGCGGGGGGCGGTGATGATGAACGATCAGTCGACACGACGGGAACCTCCGGGCAGCGGCCTCAGCGCCGCGCCAGGGCCGCTTCCAGTTGGCGCATGTGGCCGCGGACGCGCTCGGTGCGGGTCTCGTCCATTTCGCGGTGTCCGAAGCGGATTTCGTAAAAGATTTCCGTCAGCTCGACCACCGGATCAAAGCGCAGGGGATTCGCCTGCGCCAGCTCGCGGGAGAAGTCCAGGGGGCTTTGCCAGTTGGGGCGGATGTAGCCATGACGTTCGAGCAGGTCGAGCATGAGCAGATACCACTTGAGCCGGCGCGCCAGCGCCTTGCGCTGCTTGCGGGGCAGGCGGGTCAGTTGCAGGGCGACCAGGCGGCGGTGACGGTTGAGGAGGGTCTGGATCAGGCTGGCGACGCCCAGCACGATGAAGAAGCAGATGAAGCCCATGACGGTGTAGCCGATGCTGTCGAGGCGCCAGCGTTCGGGGAGTTCCTTGATCCAGGCCGCCAGTTCGCGGAGCCAGCGGGTGTCGTCGCGGGTTTGGCGCAACGAGGCGCGGAGGTTGCCCGCCAGTTCATCCTGGGATTCGCTGTCGTAGGCGACGACGGTGGTGGACCAGAGGTACTCCATGTGCTCGTAGAGATGGCGCAGTCCCAGGTTCCAGGTGTCCTGGGGCTGGTGCTCCTGGGCGACATCGTCAGGCGGGGTGGGATCCACCAGCACCCACTGGCCGCTGCTTAAGCCCACCTCCGCCCAGGCGTGAGCGTTGCGTTGGCGCACGACGTAGTAGTTGCCGATGCCGTTGAACTCGCTGACCCGATAGCCGGTGATCAGGCGGGCGGGCAGGCCGGAGCAGCGCGCCAGCGCCGCCAGCGCCGCGGCAAAGAGTTCGCAGTGGCCGGCTTTGCTGGTAAAGAGGAATTCGCTGACGGGGCGTTCGTCAGGTCCCAGGGTGTCGCTGAGCAATTCATAGCGGTAGTTGAGGCGGAGATATTCCGCCAGCGCGTCGAGCGCTGCCTGTTCCGCCGCCGGCTTACGGCGCGGCAGGGGCCAGGTTTGTCCGGCGTCAGTGATGATCTGGCGGGCGAGGTTGGTGAGTTTTTCGCGTTCCCGGGCGTCGGCCCAGCCCTCGGCGTAACCGTCATCGCGCAGGCCGCGCCGGCCACCCTGGGTGGCGAGGGTCAGGCCGTCGATATGCCGACTTTGCTCGGCGTAGCGTTGGGCGAGGTTTGCCGGCGGGGTCAGCGGGCTGCGCAGCGCGTAACGCAGCAGGCCGCGGTACGCCTGACTGGTGGCGAGGTTCTGGTCTTCAGTGTTGAAGTTGACCGAGTTGATCTGCCCGCTGGCGATGGTGGTGATGGGCAGCTCGGCGAAGCTGAACAGGTGGCGATGGGCGGGATGGCGCAGCACCACGTCCAGATCCAGGGTCGGTGCGCCGTCGTCGAGCTGCGCCAGCGTCACTTCGCCGCGCAGGGGAATCTGCACATCCTGCCCGGTCCGACGGGAGCGCACCCACTTGCGTTCGTGGGGTCGGTATTCATCGAGCGTAGCGCCGCGCAGGAGAAAGCTGTACTGCGGGTCCACCACGGGCAGGCCCTGGCGCACGAGATGGACGTAGAGCACGGCCTCGCGGCTGCCGGTGCTCAGCGGGGCGCCGTCGAGGGTGACTTCCTCGCTGAAGCCCGCCTGCCGATTGCGGCTGTAGGGGTTGCTCAGGCCCGGGTTCAGGTGCGACTCACCGCTGCGGGGAATGAGCAGGAAGACGACGCTGCCGATCAGGGCGCACCACACGCCGATGACCAGCGCCAGGCTGCGGAAATGCCAGCGATGGCGCGGGCCGACCACGGCTTTGGGACGCGGCAGCACCAGGTCTTCGGGGGCGGCTTTCTGGTTCTGCTCCAGCACTTCATCGCTGGTGATTTTCAGGTGGAACAACAACAGAGTGAACAGCGCCAGCACGGCATAAATGCTCAGGAACAGGCCGTACACCAGCGAGGTGTTGAGCACGCTGGCGCCGATCATCTGCATCAGGCTCAGCACCAGGATTTCGCCATATTCGCGGTTGCTCTTGCGGGCATAGAGCAGCAGGATCTGCAGCCACATGGTGAAGTGGCCCATGGCGAGAATGACCTGGCCCTTCTGCCAGTACAGGTCCAGCAGCAGCCAGGCGACCGAACCGATGGCGCCGGGAATGATGATCCATTGCGGCAGCGGCTTGCCGGTGGGGCCTTCCACGACATACCAGCTCAGCGCGCCCAACGCGCCGGCAACCAGCAGCATGCCGGGATTCTGCTCGGCGATGCAGAACGCCACGATGCCCAGCAGCACCTGCACGAAGACCAGCCGGCGGAAGAGGTAGATGAGTCCCATGGCTCAGTTGCTCCCCACCGTTTCGCCGCTGCGTTCGGCCATTTCCTGCCGACGCGATTCGGGGCGCGCTCGACTGCTCAGCAGGGCGGTGGACCCGCCTTCCATTTCGATGACGAAGCGTTCCATCTCCGACGCGGTCATCACCATCGGCGCGCCAAAGCCCACGCCGGCTGCGTACCCCTCGCTGCTGGGGCCTTCCTCCGCACGCACAATCACCGAAGGCGCCATGGCGGTGGCGGCCTGGCCTTCGATCTGCACGCTGGTGTCCAGTTGGGCGAGCGCTTCGAGCATCTTGGTGCGGTGCGGCAGGCTGTGATGCACGGGGAACGGCACGCACACCGTGCCCCACACCGTCATGCCCACCTGGTACCCGTGGAAGTACGCATCGCAAACCAGCGATGCCGCCAGACTGACCGCGCGTTCCAGCAACACCAGTTGCTGACGCTGCCCGTCTTCCGTCAACCGGGCGACCTCCGCGCTGCTGCGCTGGCGCTTGCCGTCGGTGGGCGGCAGCTTCACGGCCCCCATCCGCAGGTCCAGCAGCAGCATGATCTTGGGCGGGCTGGGCAGCGTCATCTCCCGGGAGACGAGTTTGCCGGTGCGCGCCGAGCGTTTCCAGTCGATCATCTTGAGGCTGTCGCCTGCCCGGTATTCGCGTAAGCCGAAGAACTCCTCGGTGCCCCCGGCACGCTCCAGCCGCTTGCGGCCGTGCGGGTCGGCATGCGACAGCGAAAACAGCACATGGCGATTGATGCGGTACAGGTGGGGATAGATGAGCACCTCGCCGGCCTGCTCGAATTCCAGCACCCGGCGAATGATGCCAAAGGGAAAGCTGGTGGAGACGACCACGCGCTCAAATCGCAACGGCCCACGCCGCAGCGGCCAGCAGGGGGCTTCCGCCTGGACTTTCTGGTTGGGGCCCAGGTGCAGCACCCAGCCGAACGGGCGGCCGCGCAGCCGGCGCGGGTTGTCCGCCACCGGGCCTTGCTTTTTCCAACCCTTGCTTCCGCGCCCCCAGCTTTCCCCAATGATGACGCCGAAAGCCGGCATCCAGCGTTTGTGATTAATCAATTCGTAGCGGATCGCCAACTCTTCGCTCGCCACGCCGTGGGCGGGGAGAATGCGTTTGACGGCCACGTCGCCCATCATCTGCCAACTGACCACCGTGGAGACAATCAGGGCGCCGATCATCAGGCCGAATGCGCCGTAGAGCAGGTTGGAGTTGGCGTAAATCGCCACCGCCAGGATCAACCCGCTGACGACGATGAACATCAACCCGCCGGGGCCCAGTTGCAACCGCGTGCGCGGCTTGTCAGGTTCCTGCCTGCCCAACGCCATCCGCTCTGCCCTCCTGGCGCGCCTCACGGCGTCATCAACTGGTCCTGATACCGCAACGTGTCTTGCAGAATGTCCCGTGGGGGCGCATCGCCGCCCGAGCCGGGAACGATCACGATCAGCAACTCCTGGCCATGGCCCGGGTAGGGCATGGTCTGCCACACATCCCGGAAGCCGCGCGCCTTGACCAGCACGCCCAGCTCATACTCCTGCCACGAACCCGCGCCCACGGCATCGACGGGAAACTCGAAGCGGCCGTTGGCGTCGGTGATGCGCTCGCCGAGCTTACGCGGTGAAAGCGAGGATGGGTCCAGGAGCAATTCCACCCGCACGTCTGACAATCCGGGATCCGCCAGCCGCGCGTGGCCGGCGCGCAGCGTCTGCACGCTCGGCTGATTGCCCGCCATCACCACGCCCCGCAACGGCTGCTGGGCACAGCCCACGCCGCCCATCGCCAACAGCAGCAGCAGCACGCCCGCCAGCTGGCGCGCCCCGCAGCGAATCGGCATCATCATGCGGATAACTCCACTCATGCTAGGCGTTCGACTCCCTTGACGGCGCGGCTTCACGCTTCTTCGCAGCACCCTCGGCAACCGCTTCTCCCGCAGCGCCCTCGGACGCCACGACAGCAGCGTCCCCGCTTGGCGCCTCCGCATCCGCCTTACCCTCCGCGTCAGTCGCTTCTTTCGCCGCTTCACTGGGCAGCTTCCGCGCCGGCTGACGCAGTTCTTCCGCCTTGGGCAGGTCTTTGAGCGAGGCGAGCCCGAACACTTCCAGGAAGCCGTTGGTGGTGCCGTAGAGCATGGGGCGACCCAGCTCATCGCTGCGTCCAACGATCTTGACCAGCCGGCGTTCCATCAGGCTGCGCAGCACCTCGCCGCACGCCACGCCGCGCACCGCTTCGATCTCCGCGCGGAGGATCGGCTGCCGGTAGGCAATGATCGCCAGCGTTTCCATCGCGGCGGGGCTGAGCTTGCTCTGCGCCCGGCTGCGGTGCAGGTTGTTGAGCACATCGCCGAACTGCGGCAACGTCAGCACCTGCCACCCGCCCGCCACCTGCTCGATGCGAAAACTTCGACCCGTCGCGGCATACTGACGATTAAGCTCGTCAATCACCTGCGTCAGCCGCTTGGTCGTCAGCTTGTTGAACAGCTCGCACAGCCGGGCGCTGGGCAGCGCGCGATCCGTCGACAGCAGGGCGGCCTCCACCCGCGGGGCGAGCTCCGCCAGCGCCTGGGCGTCCACCGATTCCACAGGCTCCGCCACTTGGGCAGCAGACGCCTCTACTTCCGCCTCCGGATGCCCCTGGACCGCCGCTTCCGCAGCCGCGTGCGAATCCGCTTGCGCCTCCGCACCACCCGCATCCACGTCCCCCGGCGCGCTGGCGTCCTGCGCCGCGTCGGTCTGCTCCGGCGCCGCCTGCTCCTGGGGGTCAACTACATCAGCCGCCGCGCCCCGAGGCCGGCGGGAGGATTTACCTTTGCTCATGTCCACATTGTACGGCAGATCGCAGCCCCGCGCCGGGTTGCAGGACCTCGTTTCACCCGTGTCCCCCGCCGTGGACAACCACACCACCGCGCCGTGTGGTGTGGCTTCGCGCCGAGCTTCCGTGCCGCCTGCTGCACGCCGACGCCCAGCCTCATTTCATGCGACAATGCGCCTGCCCGCCATCGACCTGGAGCTAAGGTGCTCGCTGCGGCCCAACTTCCCGGGCGCCACGTTTGTCCAGCGGTGACAGCTAAAGCCCGCGCTGTACGCTAAATCGTATTAGCATCGGGATATATTCCGGATTACCATTCGCCCCGCCAACTGCTCGCACGTAGCCATTGTGATTCAAACATCTTTGGAAACACCCCATGAGCACTGCTGTTCGCACTTGTCCGCTGGAAGTTCATGAGGAAGGTTTACGTCTGCAGCTGACCGCCCGTGAGTTGGGATTTGCCGTCAAGTCGGTGTGGAATCCCAGTCCGACGATGGATCATCGCAGTACGCCGCATGCCGCGCCGATCACGCTGACCATTGGCGTGCGCGACAGCGAACACACCGCCGCCCGCTACTCGCCGCCGCCGTTTGCCATCGTGTTGCTGGGGGAGGAGACTCAGGCGCTGCTGCATGTGGTCGCCGACGCCGGCTGGCATCGTTGGAACCAGGTGGAGTTTGCCGTCGGCGCGGAGGGCGTGACCGTGTGGATCGACCTGCAGGGCCAGTCCAGCCCGCGCGAGGCGGCGGCCCATGTGCGGGTGCTGATCGAAGCTGATGAATTGAGCACCGCGCGTCACACCCTGCTGGCGCGCGGGTTGGCGCAGGCGTACCCCCAGGCGAGCGTGCCGGCGAAGATCGCCGACTGGTGGCTGCGGCCGACGCACTGCGGCTGGGGGGATCAGGCGGCAACCTGCATGCTGCTCGAAGGCGCTGGGCCGGAGTGCCGGGCGCTGGCGTACTGCATTCAGGGTTTGTACGAACGCTGGACCCGGCGGCTGGCGCGGGCGGATGTGCCGGTGGGCACCATCATCATCGACGCCGGCTGGTCACCCGCCGGCTGGTGGAAACCCCACGAAGAACGCTGGCCGGATTTGAAGGGTTTCATTGACCGTCAGCATCAGGCGGGCCGGCGGGTGCTGCTCTGGCTGGCGACGTGGCTGTGGGATGGCTTGCCCGCCCAGTGGTGTCTGCACGCCGGCGGCCACCGCATCACCAGCGATCCCACCCATCCTGCCTACCGCGAGCATCTGCGCCAGTGCGTCCAGGAACTGCTCTCGCCCGACGGCTACAACGCCGACGGCTTCAAGATTGACCAGCTCTCCTTCTGCCCCGACCGTCGCCAACCCACCGGCGGCTCCCGCTTCGGCTGGTGCGACACCTACCCGCCCGCGCCGGAGCGCATCCAGCTCGCCCAGGGCGACCTCTGGGGCTGTGAACTCTTGCATCAACTGCAGCACGACATCTACGCAGCCGGCAAAGCCGTCAAGCCCGACGCCCTGATCACCAGCAGCACGGTGCATCCCTACTTTGCCGGCACGTTCGACATGGTGCGCCTGCACGACATGGGCCTGGTCGCCCCGGACATTTTCGCCGCCATGCAGATCCGCGCCGACCTCGCCCGGGCAGCCTTGCCGCAGCTTCCGATCGATGCCGACGACTGGGTGCACACGGACTACGACCTGTGGCGCCGCTACACCGCCGGCAGCGGCAAGCTGGGCGTTCCCTGCACGTTCTATGCGGAACACTTCATCCAGCAGTGGCAACAGGAACCGCTGACCCGGCCGATCCCGGAAGCGGATTTGCGGGAGATCGGCAATGCGTGGCGCGGATATCTGGCGGGATTGGGCCAGAGCTGAAATCCAGCCACACGACGCAGCTCTCCCAAAGCATTTCTCTGTGGCTCTGTGTCTCTGTGAGAGACTCTGACTTCATCTTCATCCGCAGCAATGCAAGAGTCTCTCACGGAGTCACGGAGTCACGGAGAGCCTCAGCCAATTGATAGCTTGGGAGCCTGCACTGGCTTGGTGAGCGAACAGCATTGTGGCGTGGCGTCGAGAAGCACCCCCACCCTTGCGGGCGGGGCTCGGAGAGGCCAATGGGTTACTTCCCCTGCACCTTCGTGCTGTCGCGCAGGCCCAGGTTCAGATAAATCTGCTTCGTCGCATCCGAGCGGTTGAGGGTGTAGAAGTGGATGCCGCGCACGTCGTGGTTGAGCAGGTCGAGGCATTGCTCGGTCGCCCAGTGGATGCCAACGGAGCGCACGCCGTCCGGGTCGTCCTGCACGCGCTGGAGGGCTTTGATCAGCCGGGCGGGGAAGCGGGCGCCGGCGGCGAACTCGGCCATGCGTTTCATGCCGGGCATTGAAGTCACCGGCATCACCCCGGCGATGATCGGCACGCGGATGCCCGCCAGGTCGCAGCGGTCGCGGAAGTCGTACAGGTCGCGGTTGTCGAAAAAGAGCTGCGTGCAAATGTAGTCGGCCCCGTTGTCCACCTTGGCCTTGAGATAGTCCATCTCCAGCAGGCGATTGGGCGTGTCGGGATGACCTTCGGGGAAGCCGGCGACACCGATGCCGAAGCCGCGTTTGTCCGGATGAGCGCCGGACGCGGAGAAGCGCTTGATGAACGCCACCAGGTCTGCCGCGTGGCGGAAGGAGTCCTGGGCGCGGTCGTAATCCGCCCGGTCGCGCGGGAGGTCGCCAGCCAGCGCGAGGATATTGCTCACCCCGGCCGCGGCATAGCGTTCCAGAATCTGCCGAATCTCATCCTCCTGGTGGCACACGCAGGTCAGATGCGGGATCGGGTCCAGCGTGGTCTGCTGACGAATCCGCACCACCAGGTCGTGGGTCAGCTCGCGCGTCGACCCGCCGGCCCCGTAGGTGACGGAGACGAACGACGGCTTAAGACTCTCCAGGTGAGCGATGGTCTGATACAGCGACTCGGCGGTTTCCGCGGTTTTGGGTGGGAAAAACTCGAACGACAGCGTGGTGCGGTGCTGCGCCAGAATGTCCTGAATATGCATGGGCGGGAATCCTCAAAGCAGGCAAGGCCGAACGTGCGTCGGCCGGGAATCAGCGGCTCATTGTAAACGCTCTGACATTTGCCGCGCGCGGCGCACCCATTTAGCCCCCGGCGAGTCGCCGGGGGCTAAGTGAAACTCACCCGACCACCGGAAGCTGCCGGCGGAACACGCGCGGGCTGGCGCCCATCAGTTGCTTGAATCGACGGGAGAAATGGAACTCGTCGCAGAAGCCCAGTTCGCGGGCGATCTGCTTGTCGGTCAGCCGCCCCTGCTGCATGAGCAGACAGGCGCGCTCCATCACGCGCTGGGCGCGATACCGTCCCGGTGTGACGCCCAGCCGGCGGGTGAAGCGTTTGCGGAAGCTGTCGGCGGGCAGCCCCAGTTGCCCGGCCACCTGCTCCAGTACCAGCGGTTTGGACAGTTCCGCTTCGAGCAAAGCGCACGCCCGCGCCGCCCAGCGTTGCTCGGCCGGGTCGGTCATCGGCTGCGTCGCGCCGCTGTGCAGTTCCGCCAACACCTGTTGCAAACGACACACCTCCAGCAACGGCGGGGCGGCTTCGAGCAGGCGCGTGCCGCCCACCACGTTTTCCAACGCACGCAGCCAATGATCCACCGGCTCGGCGTGCAGCACCGGACGCGCTGGATCGAGCAAGCCCTGCTGTCGCCAGAGGTCGAAGACCGGACCTTCAAACACGAGGTAGAATTCGCTCCACGATTCGCTGGGGCCGGGGCCGTAGCGGTGGCCCAGTTCGGGAAAGACGAAGATCAAATCGCCCGGCCGGATGGACTGGTTGCACCCGCGTTCGTCTTCATACACCCCTGAACCGCTCACGAGATACACCACCGCGTAGCGCCCGAACACCCGCAGCGGTCGGCTCATCAACCCCCGGCTGGAACTCTGGAACCCGCACATGGTGATCGCGCCCAGCCCGGTGGTGGGGGCCGGCCGGACCTGCATGTGATCGCGGCGGGTGATGGACGCCATTGTCCAAATGGTACATGTTTTTGTCCGCCTCGCCCATGGTTTCGGGAATAATCCAGCAGATAATCCCCAATCTGCCCGGGACGTCTGGGCCTGAACGTGCAAGTATTGAATCCGCTTCTTCTCACCTTCGGAGGCTTCCCGCCATGAAGCTCAAGATCGGCATCCGCGAGTACGACTATCCCTCCACCCAGCTTGGTCAGTTGCGCGACTGCAATGACCTGCTGCACGATGCCGAGGCGCTCCAGCGCCGGCTGGCGGAGGACGGCTACCTGTACGTTCGTCAGCTCAACGACCGTGCGGTCACTCTCGCGGCCGGGCTGGTGCTGGCGCAGGAATTGGAAAAGCGCGGGCACCTCGTCCCCGGCAGCGACCCGGCGGACCTGCTGATCCATCCCGACAAACTCACCACCGGCGGCGGCTTCTTCGGCACCAACCTGTGCCCGGAAGTCGGCTGGCATCCCGATGTGCTGCGCCTGCTCGAGAGCGAAGCGTATTTCCGCTTCTTCAATCATTTCTTCGGTGAGCCGGCGCGGACGTTTGATTACAAGTGGCTGCGCGCTCAGCCGCAGGGCAACCCCATGGGCGCGCACTATGACTTCGTCTACATGGGCCGGGGCTCGGGCCGGCTGCTGACCTGCTGGACGCCGTTGTGCGATATCGAACCTGAACGCGCCCCGCTGGCGCTGTGTTTAGGCTCGCACAATCTCGACGGCTTCGCCAAGGTGCGCGACACCTATGGCAAGATGGATGTCGACCGCGACCACGTGCAGGGCTCCTTCACCAACGACCCCAGCGAAGTCACCAATCGCTTCGGCGGCCAGTGGGCGACCAGCGACTACCAGGCGGGCGATGTGCTGATTTTCACCATGCACACCATGCACGGCGCGCTGTGCAACACCACCCCGCGCTACCGCATCAGCGCCGACGTGCGCTATCAGCCGATGGCGGACCCGGTCGATGATCGCTGGGTGGGCAAGAAGCCCGCCGCTCACTCCGGCTGGTACGACAAGGAAAAAGCGGTGTCCATGGAAGCCGCCCGCAGCCAGTGGGGCATCTGACGTACCCCGGAGTTGGCCTCCGGAAATAACCCGGCGTCTCGTCAATCGTGTTTTCACTCAGCCGCGCCGGACCCACCGGCGCGGCTGTTTTTTTGCGGAGCCGAGTGCGTCGATCCCTGCTTGGCCAAATAACCCTTGCAGCGCACTGGTGTATTACTACAATAATACACATGCCTCCCCACCTGCTGTTTCAGGTTCATCCGGCTTCCGGGGTGCCGATCTACCGGCAACTGGTGGATCAGGTGCGCCGGCTGGCGGCCTGCGGACGGCTGACCGAGGGGGAATTCCTCCCGTCCGTGCGGCAGGTCGCCCAGGAACTGCAGATCAATCCCATGACCGTCTCCAAGGCGTACTCCCTGCTGGAACAGGAAGGCGTGCTGGAAAACGTGCGCGGCCAGGGCATGCGGCTCAAAGCACCACCCCCGGCCGGTTACCTGCGCGATCGCCGGGCGGCGCTGAAGCCGCTGCTCGAACAGGTCGCCGCGGCCGCTTACCAATTGGCTTTGACGCCCCGGCAAGTGTTGGAGTTGCTTGAACCCCTGCTGGAGGAGAACAGCCGTGAGTGAGTTGGACCCCGTCATTGCAATCCGCGACTTGAGCAAGACCTACAAAGGGGGCGCCGCCGCGCTGGCGCAGGTGAACCTGAACATTCCGCGCGGGCAGGTGCTGGGGCTGCTGGGCAAGAACGGTGCGGGCAAAACCACGCTGCTCAAATGCCTGGTCGGCCTGCTGCGGCCCACCGCGGGCAGCGCGACAGTGCTGGGCGAAAACGCCTGGGATCTCACCGCCGCCGCCAAGGAGCGGCTGGGTTACGTCCCCCAGACGCCGGTGCTGCATCCGTGGATGCGGGTGCGTCACCTGCTGGCGTATGTCGGGGCGTTCTATCCCAACTGGAACTACGAACTGGTGGAGCGGTTGCGGCAGCGCTGGGAACTGCCGGAGAAATCGCGTGCGGGCACGTTGTCCGTGGGCCAGCAGCAGCGGTTGTCGATCCTGCTGGCGCTGGGGCATGAGCCGGAGCTGCTAATACTCGATGAGCCGGTGGCGAGTCTGGACCCCGCCGGCCGACGGGAGTTTCTGGCGCAGCTTGTGGAAATCGCCGGCTTGGGCACGCGCACGGTGCTGTTCTCCACACACATCACCAGCGACGTGGAACGCGTGGCGGATTCAGTGGCGATCCTGCGCGACGGGCGGTTGATGCACCGTGGGCCGCTGGATGAACTGAAGGATTCGATCAAGCGATTACATATCACCGGGGAATTGGGTTTGCCGCGTGCGTTTGCTGTGCCGGGGGCGCTGAGTCTGCGCGTGGAGGGCAATCAGGCTGTCGCGACGGTGCGCGATTTTTCGCCGGAGCTGGTGGAGGACTTGCGCCAGCAATGGCGCGTGGCGGTGGATGTGGAGGATTTGAATCTGGAAGACATCTTTCTGGATCTGCACGCGGATGGGCAGCGTCTGGTCAGTATGGCGACCAACTGAGCCCTTCCGGGCAGGGGGTGTGACATGAGCAGTCGTTATGGACAGGTCGCTTTGCTGTATGTGCGGCACGCGGTGTCGGGGTATCAAACCGCGTTGGTGGCGGCGTTGGCGCTGGCCGGGGTGGCGGCTTTCCCCTGGGTGCAGTTGCGCGATGACGCGGTGCAATTCCACTTGCTGACTTTATTTGCGGTGGCTCTGGTCCTGGCAAACCTGAAACGTCAGCTCGTCGTGGTGCGCGCGGGCCGTTGGCCCCATGCGTTCTGGCCCCATCTGCTGATCGGCGGCACGCTGGCAAGTGTGCTGGTGATCGGCATGCCGCTGCTGGTCTGGTGGTGCCAACCGACGCCGCTCTGGGGTCGCGCGGCCTACATGATGACGCTGACCGTCATGGTGGCGTGGTGCAGCGTGCGCCCGGCGTACCTTCTGCTTTTTCCCACGCTGGTGGTGTTCTACCTGCCGCTGAGCTGGCGCACCGAGCCGTACCTGCGCGATTTTCTGACCGGCAGACATGAAACGCTGGCGCTGGGCATCCTGGTGGGCGCGAGTCTGGCCTATGTCGGGTTGCTGCGGTGGTTGGCGTGCCTGCACGAGGAACAGCGACATTACCACACCAATCTGGCCGGCAGCGCCGGGGCACAGGCCGCTGCTGCGGACGAGCAAGCCAAATCGGCGTCAGCGTCATGGCTCGGGCTGGGGCGTTGGTTCGAGCCTTCTCCGCAACGCATGGCCTGGTGGCCCGACCGCGCGCAGGGAAATGCCTGGGTCCGCGCCGGGATGCTGCGGATCGGGTTGTCCAAACGTTCGCTAGGGGCTTTGGTTGTAATTCTGGCGTTCAGTGTGTTCTGGTTCGGTTGGATGTATTTCGCACCTGATCGGCCCCCAAGTAGTCCAGTCGTTTGGATAGTGCCCAGCTTCATGATGGGCCTATGGCTGACCATCCTGCCCTTGGCTCTGGTGGCGGTTCCGTTGAGCAAAGCGGACCACCTGCTGTTGCGAACCTGGTTGACTCCGCTGGATCGTCGGCGTTGGGTACAAATGTGGGGACTCGGTTTGCTGCAAATGCTCTATCTAGGCGTGATGTGCTCTTGGCTGGTCGTCCTGATTGTCGGACCAGGAGCGGTCAACCATGTAGTTTTCGCCGCCCTGTTGCTCCGCTATGTGCCCATCTCACTAGCGGCAAGCCTGCTGCTATTTGGAGTGGTGACCTGGAGCCTGGCTTGGGCTGTTCACGGCCATGCCGGTCAAGTGCTGGCGTTTTTCCTGACCTACAGCGTCGGCATGGGGATCGCAGTACTCACCGCCATGACTGCTATTTCGCCCACCCAACTACTGGGCTGGGCCTTGCTCATCGTGCTACTGGGCGGTTTGCTGACTTGCGCCGCCTACCGGCGGTGGTTGAACGTCGAACTGGGCGCGGGCTGACGCATGCTGGTGTTGTGGTTGCCGCGTCAACGAGCCGGAAGTGTGAGCGACGGGTTGGGCGTGGCGTCGCTGGCGCTGCTGGGTTGTTCGACCGATCAACGGTTGATGTACGCCTGGTCCGTCGCTGACGCTTCCGGCTCGTTCAAACACGGAAGATCACACACCGACCCGTATCACCATCCACGCTGCATCTCATTCTTCATCCGTGTTTATCCGTGTTCATCCGTGGCAAAATAACTGCCGACCGGACTTACAACGGGATGATCCCCAGCGCCGCCGCCGTCGGCTCCCACCAGCAGCGGAAGAGGAAGTCCCGGCTTTCGGGTTCCATGAACTTGCCCAGTTGTCGCCGCAGCGGTTGTTTGAGCGCCTTGAGGTCCGCTGCGATGGTCGCGCGGTCGCCAGTGCCGTAGACCAGATGCTCGAGCGCCACGGCACACACCCATTTGAGCTGGGCGAAGAGCGCCAGCAGTTGGGCTTCGTCGCGCTGCTTCTTCGCCTGTGAGGCGAGCTGCGCCAGCACAGCCCGGGCGCTGTCGTAGCGGATGATCAGTCGGCTCAGTCGGCCGCGGATATCGTCAGTGCCAGTATCCGTGCGCAGGACGTAGAGCTTGCGCTGGTACATGTCCTTGAAGTTGATGATGGACTTGTCCAGCGGGTAGGCGGCACGCTTGGAGCGCATGTCAAAGGTGGGCCACCAGAGCACCATGTCCATGTAGCCGAAGATGATTGGAGCGATCGGCCGGCGCAGGTCGTTGATGCGCTGCTCCCACATCTGGCCGAGGTCTTCCAGCGCTCCCGGCACGGCTGACAGCGCGGACAATTCCACACCGAATTCCTGGGCGAGGAAGGCGGTTTCCCAGTTGTCCGTCTGCTTCCGCATCACAGCGGTGGTGGCGGCGGTGTTGGTCCAGTAGGTCGGCAGGGGGGTGCCGAAGCTTTGCCAGGCGGTATTGATCATGCCGATGCTGTCGTTCTCGAAGCCGATCTGCGCCCACGCGGCAGTGTTCTCGATGCAGTGATCGTGCATCGGCGCCAGCACGCCCCAGTTCAGGCACGGGCCGGTGATGATGTCCTGGCCGTGTTTACGGTACTGGACCGCGCGGTTACGGAAGCGTTCGATCTTGTCGCCGCTGCCGAATTCGTTTTCGGTGCCCGAGGGATTGAAGGTGCAGAACGCGCCGGTCTGCAGGTTGCGGCGAATGACGTAATCCCAGCAGTGCAGAATCGTCGGCTGGGGCAGATGGTGCTGATGAATGGCGCTGGGATCGGGCCAGTAAATGTCGTCCCAGACGATCGGCCGCTGGCCCTGGGCGATGATCTTGTTGCACAGCGGGGTGAGGTGCTCCACCCAGTAACCCACCGGCCCCAGCGCGTCTTTGCGCGGCTTGCATTGGGGACAACTGCCCGCAAAGTGCGCTTCATCCGCACCCAGATGGAAGTAGGGATCGCCCGGGTGGTATTCCTGCACTTCGTCGATCAGGTCGTGGACGAACTGCATCGCCTCGGGATTGGACGGGCAGATGTGCGTGTGAATATCCGGCTGCTCGCGCAAATGCGCCAACTCCCGGTGTCCCAACGCGAACTCCAGATGCGCCAGCGTCTGCACCAGAGGAATCGGCGTCACGCCCAGATCACGCGCCGCCTTCAGGAAGTCGCGCAGCTCCTCCGGGGTGAAAGCGCCTGCCTTGCACACGAAGGGATATTTACGGAAGGGAAACTTGTCTTCGTACTCCATCAGCAGGGCGTTGATGCCGAGCTTCGCCAGGTGGGGCAGCCAGCGTCGGCGCAGGTAGCGCTTGCTGGGCATGGCGTACTTGAGGTCGAGATGGAATCCGATCATTGGCCGGTCGGCGGTGAACATGACGGACAGCCTTTGTGGGGGGAAGTTGAATCGTTTTACACAAGTGTGCGGTGTCCCCCGGCGGAGCCGGGGGCTAATGGTGCAGCGCTGCAATGGAATCCGTTAGCCCCGGGCTGTGCTCGGGGATTGATCGTTTCAATCGAGGTACTCATCGGGGCTGATGGTGAGGACCTTGCCGGTGAGGCGGGCTTCGTCGGCTTTGATGGCGACGATGGACGCCGCCAGGCCGGCGGTCAGGCCCGAGTCGCCCGCGTCGCCGGTGGCGATGGCGTTGGCGAAGCGTTCGATCATTTCCGGATCGGTGCCGCCGTGGCCGCCTTCGCGTTTGGCGAATTCATAGCTGGCGGTGTCGCCGGTCCTGGCGTTGCGGAACCACACCTTTTCGCCCTTGAGCGAATCGACCTCGGCATAGCCGCGTTCGCCCCAGACGCGGGTGGCGCGCACACTGTGGGACTGGAACATCTGCAGGTTGAAGCTGCCGCGAATGCCGTTGTCCCATTCGAGCAGGACGTTCTGGTTGTCGACGAGGTCTTTGTCTTCGTTGTAGACGCACAGGTCGCCGCCGTAGACGCCTTGCTTGGGATGGAGGATGGGGTTGCTGTGCACGGGGAAGACGAAGCCGCCGACGAATTTGTAATCGCATTCGCGGTAGATGTGGCTGGGGCATTCGCTGCAGCGTTCGGCGGGCTTGCGGGCGGGGGTGAAGATGTTGGTGCCGCCGAAGCTGGCGATGCGGGTGACGCGATGCTGATGGCCGATGACCCACAGCATGATGTCCAGGTCATGGCAGCATTTGTGGTTGAGCAGGCCGCCGGACTGGCTGCTCTTGCGATGGAAGCGGCGCATGAAGGAGGCGCCGTGGGCTTTGGTCAGTTGTTCGAGCCCCTCGATGTTGAGCACCTGGCCCAGCGCGCCCGACTGCACGATTTCATGCAGTTTCTGCCGGGTGGGCGAAGCGCGCAGGTTGAAGCCGACGTACGCCACCTTGCCGGTTCGGCGTTGGGTTTCGATGATCCGCTGACAATCCGCCAGCGTGTGCGCCAGCGGCTTTTCGAGGTAAACGTGTTTGCCTTTTTCCATCGCCATGACCGCCACGTCGGCATGGGTGAACTCGGGTGTGGTGATGATCACCGCATCCAGGTCCTTGCTGGACAGGAACCCCTCGGGGTCGGTGAACTTGCGGGCGTTGGTGAGTTGGCAGAAAGCGCAGAACTCGTTGAGCCGCTGTTCGTCGAGGTCGCAGATGCCGAACAATTCCGCCACCGGCGTGCCGGCGTACAACTGCCGGGCGAAGGTCTCGCCGCGCGCCCCGGCGCCGATCACGCCGATCCGTAAACGTTGCGTCATGTCATTGATCCAATGTGAAGGAAGGAGGGGACACGAACCGCCGTGGCGCCTATGCCTGGGCGGACCGCTCCAATTGTCGCTTGACTTTGCTCCACACTTCAAACGGCCGCAAGCCGTCGGTGTGGGCGTAAAACAAAGTTTCTTCAATCGTGATCAGGCTGATGTCCAGCGCCTGCTCGAGCGTGCGCCCGTAAGCCGCGCAGCCGCAGGGTAGCTCCACCATCAGGGGCAGCGCCCCGCACACCTGATACGTGGCCGCCATCTGTTCCAGGTACGGCTTGCCCAGCCCCGGCAGCGCGCGCCAGCTCATGCGCCCCAGCGGCAGGCCTTCGCGCTTGAGCCGACTGTCCAGGGCCCCGGCGAGCCGCGTGGCTTCGATCTGGTAACCCTCGGGAATGTACGACTCGGGCGGGCCCATCATCGAGCCGCCGTTGCAGTGGAAGATCAGCACGCCGTCGGGGCGTTCCTTGAGGTAGTAGCGCATCCAGGTCTTCGTCTCCGGCTGGCGTTCCACGGAAACGAAGTCATATTGGAGGTTCACGCCCGCATCGTTGAAGTAGGTGCCCAGAAAGCTCATCTCCTCGACGGGCATGGGGAAGAACTCCTTGCTGCCCATGTAGGAGCAGAGTTCGCCGTTCTTCTTCATGCCGTGGGTCAGGGCGCCGGTCAGTTGCGTCGAGGCGGGGTAAGGATTGAGCAGCGGCCAGCGGGCCGTGCCATCGGGGTTGAGCCAGGGGATGATGACGAGGCGCGTCTGCCGCGCCAGTTCCGCGAGCCGGGGCCACGCCTGGCCGCGCAGGTCCGTGCCGTGTTCGATGATGTGGCACAGGTTGAGGCTGGCGACTGTGCCGGTGAGTTCCCCGCCGTGGATGCCGCCTTGCAGGGCGAGCACCGGTTGCCGGCGGCGTTGCTTGCCGAAGAACGCCGGCGGGAAGATTTCCGTGGGATCCGGCGGCACCAGTTTGCTGGCGATGCTGCTGGGCAGGTTGTCGCTGGTGGCGTCGAGGGGTTCAAACGCGCCGTACTCGATGGCGATGATGGGGCGGTCCCCGGCGCTGCGGCCGATCTCGTGTATCCGCGCCTGCTTGAGCTGATCCAGCAGCGCCAGCGTCTGCGGCTGATCCGGTTTGGCGAGCCACCAGTCCGGCCCGGAACGGCAGGGCGCCAAGTCCCCGAAACGTGCTTCAATCTGCGTCAGGTCGTTCATGGCGTCAGGTCTGGGCGGCCAGCGTGGACCGCACTTTTTCCCAGCTTTCCAACGGACGCAGGCCTTCGCTGTGGGCGAAGATCAACGTTTCCTCGATGGTCAGCAGACCAATGTCCAGCAACTGATCGCACGTGTACGGCGCGTTGCTCGTGCCGGCGGGCAATTCCACCAGCGCCGGCAGGCAACCGCACAGCAGGTAAGCCGCGTTGATTTGATCAATGTACGGCCGCGCGAAATTCGGCACGCCTGCCCAACTGATCCGGCCGATGGGATGCCCTTCCGCCAGCAGGCGATTGCGCACCGCGCCGCCCAGCCGCGCCAGCGTCAGTTGGTACGCCTGGGGCGCGAAGTAGGGCAGCAGGCTGATGATCGAGCCGCCGTCGCAATGGAAGATCAGTGCGCCGTCGGGGCGCTCGGCGAGGTAGTACGCCATCCAGGCGATGGTTTCGGGCTGGCGCTGCACGGAGCAGAAGTCGTATTGGAGATTGACCCCCGCGTCGTTGTAGTACGTGCCCATGTAGGCCGTCTGCGCGGGAGGAATCGGGAAGATCGCTTTGACGCCGGGGTAGGCGTACCGGGTGCCGTCGCGGGCGACGCCCTGAGTGCAGCGGGAGAACAACGGCGCCGGGCACTGGGTGGGATTGTGCAGCGGCCAGCGCGCCACGCCGTCGGGATTGAGCCAGGGAATGATGGCGATGCGCGTCTGCCGCGCCAGCTCGGCGAGCCGGGGCCATTCCCGGCCGCGCAGGTCGACGCCGTATTCGATGATGTGGCAGAGATTCAAACTGGCGACGGTGCCGGTGAGTTCGCCGCCATGGATGCCGCCCTGCAGGAGCAGCACCGGCTGGGTGCGGCGGCGCTCGCCGAAGAACGCGGGGGGGTAGAGGTCAGACAGATCGACGGGCGCGACCTTCGCCGCCATGGCGGAGTGGAGGTTGTCGGTGGTGGCGCCGGTGGCTTGTTTTTCGCCGTATTCGAGGGCGAGGATTTCACGACCGCCGGCGCTGTGGCCGATGACATGCACCTGCGTTTGCTTGAGCTTGGCGAAGAGTCGATCGGCGTGTTGCGGCACCGCGACCCAGAAGTCCGGGCACTGCTGATACCGGCTCAGGTCGCCAAACTCCGCTTCGATGATGGACAGGTCATTCATGGCAGGGCATCGGATCAACTCATGCCGATGGGGGGGCATCGTAACGTGGATTTGCGTAACTGCAAATGCTCCATTATTCTCCCGGCGGGAGAGAAAGACAGACTTGCGCGCACAACTACGGAGCCGGTCGCGTTGCTCCTGATGATGTTGGCTCCCACTCATGCGTGATGCGTCCCCCTCAGTCAGTGCAACGCCAGATACCGGGGGAAACTCGGGGAATATTGCGGGTAATCTGACTTGGCGCGCCCTGCTGGTCGCGCTGGCGCTGGCCGCGGTGACGCTTTTCCTCGTCTGTTACCACGACGGCAATCTGGTGCGCCGCAACGTCATCAGTCACAACTACGCCACCCCCGCGGCACTGGGGGTGATGTTCATCTTTCTGTTGACGCTCAACGCGCTGGTGCATCGGCTTCGCCGCGCCTGGGCGCTGCGCGGCGGGGAACTGGCGGTGGTGCTGGCGCTGCTGGTGGCGAGTTTTCCGCTGGCGCGCTACTACGCGCACAACTGGGTGGGCACCGTCGGCTACACCCGGGCGTTGGTCGAAGCCCGCTCACCGGCGTTGCGGGAAGTGGTCAACACCAACATCTACCTCGCGCTGCCGGATGAGGCGCTGCTGGATTTACCTGCTTCGCAGCAGTTCGATCAGGATTTGCCCGCCGCCGACGGGACGCCGCATGAGCCCAATCATTTCGTCAATCCCGCGCGGGTTCCCTGGGGCGTGTGGCTCAAGCCCATGCTGTTCTGGGCGCCGCTGATGCTCAGCTTCCTGCTGTTCTCGGTCAGCTTCGGTTTCATCATCTATCGGCAATGGGCGCATCGGGAACTGGCGCCGTTTCCGCTGGCGCAGTTTGCCGCCGACCTGGTGCGCAAACGCGACGACCGCGCCTGGCCCGACGTGTTCTATCAACCGTTGTTCTGGATGGGTTTCGGGTTGATCGCCTTCATCTTCGGCTGCAACGGGCTGCATGCGTTGTACGAGAAGATGATCGAAGTGCCCACCGGGTATTCCTATTACAGCCTGTCGAACACCTTTGAATTCCTCAAGTACAGTCAGGAAGGCTACTCGCTCCTGCGCGGCACGCTGTATTTCACCATCATCGCCGCCGCGGTGCTGCTGCCCTCGGAAATCAGCTTCACCGCCTGGTTCACCTGGCCGGTGATGATCACCGCGACCTATTTCTACTATGTGCAGACGGGCGAGCGTTTCCAGCATCATCACGCCTCCATGACCGCCACCGGCGCGTGGTGGGCGATGGCGCTGCTGATGATCTACACCGGCCGCAGTTTCTATCTGGCGCTGCTCAAGCGGGCGCTGGGCCTGCCCAGCAAGGAAAGCGTGGACTCGCTGAGCTTGTGGATGGGCCGGCTGTTTCTGTTGTCGGCGGCGTGTTTCCTGCTGGTGCTCTGGCGGCTGGGCGTGCCGGGCGATCTGGCGGTGCTCTATCTGATCGCCACGCTGGTGACGTTCCTGGTGCTCTCCCGTCTGGTGGTGGAAATGGGCATCATCTGGACGCCGTTGTCCGGCGGGGGCAGCAGCCCGCTGCTGTTCCTGCTCACCGTGCTGGGCCAGAGCACAGTGGGCGTCAAGGCGTTCGCGCTGCTGTCGATCATCCGCAGCCTGACCCTGCCCGTGAACATCTCCGCGCTGGTGCTGCCGCCGGCGGTCGCCAACGCGCTGGCGGCCGAGCATCGCCTGACCCGGCGCAATGCCGCCGCCCCGGCGGTGCTGCCGTTCCTGCTGGTGATGCTGGCGCTGGCGTGTGGGACGCTGATCTGGCTCGGTTACAGCTATCAGAGCGAACGCGATGACCTGCACGCACGGTTCGGACTCAACGACCTGCAGCAGGATGCCCGGCAGATCGGGGCGCTGGTGGGTTCGAGCAAACTCGACGCGCCCGGCCTGCGCCAGGCGCTGACCACCGCCACGCCGTTTGCCGAACGCTGGGCCCAGTTCGAGCCGGCGCAGAACTTCGGCAGCTTTTTTCTGGTCGGGTTCCTGCTGGTCACCGCCACCGGCTTCCTGCGCCTCAAACTCCCGCGCTTTCCCCTGCATCCGCTGCCCTTTGTGCTGTTCGGCAGTTGGCTGATGAGCCGCTACTGGCTGAGCTTCTTCATCGGCTGGCTCATCAAAACCGCTTTGCTCAAGATCGGCGGGGGCAAACTGTTCGAACGCAGCCGCCCCTTCTTCACCGGCATCGTGGTGGGTCAGGCGGTCGTCGCCACGCTGGCGGCACTGCTGACCATCCTCATGTTCTGGAAGAACGGCTTCCACCTGGAAACCACCTGGCAGCAGTTCATGACCAGCTTCTATTCCAACTGACGGGACCGGACCTGCAATGGCGATCATGCTGGAAATCCGTGAGCAGCCGCGTCTGCCCCTGCACAAGCAGGTGGAGATTTGCGCTGACGGCATTCAGCATCGCCTGTTCCGCGCCGTGCTGACGCTGGCGATCGTCATCCTCGCCATCGCTTTCCTGATGAACGTGCTGGGCGAAAGCATGATCGCCCGCGCCTGCAAGGAACAGGTCTTCGCCCAGGCGCTCCAGCAGCGCCAGCTCATCCGCCTGGAAGCGCTCTTCCAGCATCCGGTGACCGTCGAACAGCTGCGCCGACGCCTGGCGGACGCTCAGCCCGACAGTTGGCAGGCCCAGACGCTCGCGGCCTGGTTGCACCTGTCGCGGGACGAGGTCAGGCAACTGCAGCAACGCAGCGCCGCCGGCGAGAGCTACCTGGTCTGGCTCCAGCAGTTGCCCATGGGACAGCGCCGGCTGCTGTTGGGCAATCGCGATGACGAGCAGGCGCTCCACTGGCTGGCGACGCCGCAGGGCGCGGAGGAATTCGCCGCGGCGCTGGCGCAGATTCCCACGCTGAAGATGCCCGAGGGACTGACCGACTTTGCCGCCGACTATCCCCAACGCCAAGCCGTGCTGCAGGAGATGGCGACCACGCTCAGCGCACAGTTGGCGCGACTGCAACCGCAACTGCACGGCGGATCGCTGACCGCCTGGTTCACGGGGCTCGACGATCAGCCGGAGCAGGCCGCCGCGCTGCAGGCGTTCCTGGCGGCCCAGGGCTTGCACCTCTCCGCCGGGCAATTTCAGGAACTCCAGCAGAGCGCCCGGCATGCCCAGCGCGTGCGCCGCCTCTATGAACTGCTCGCCACGCCCGGACTCGCCACCCAGTGGCGCAATCGCTACAGCGAAGTGTTCGAACTCGACACCGCGCTGGAGCGGCTGGCGCACGACCCGGCCCGCATCACCTGGCTGCTGGAACAGGCGCCGCCCGACACGTTGGCGCTTGATGCCGCCGCCCTGGCGTCGACCATCTCCCGGCTGACCACGGAACGGGCGGTCACCGACACCGAGGCTCGCCTGATCGCCAACTACGGGCAGCAGTCCGGCCTGGGCACGCGCGTGTTCTGGCTCATCGTCGTCTCCATGCTCGTCTGCAGTGTCGGCATCGCCAACGCCATGCTCATGAGCGTGCTCGAACGCTTCCGCGAAATCGCCACCATGAAGTGTCTGGGCGCGCTCGATGGCTTCATTGCCGTACTCTTTCTGCTTGAAGCGGCGTTCCTGGGCCTGGTCGGCGCAGCGATCGGAGTCGTCGCCGGCCTGCTCCTGGGACTGGGACGCATGGCGTGGAGCTACGGCGGCTGGGTCTGGCAGTCCCTGCCCTGGCTCGATCTGCTCGAAGCGGCGGGTGTGGGCCTGCTCACGGGCGTTACCCTGGCGACCCTCGCGGCGATCTATCCCGCCTGGCGCGCCAGCCGCATGCCCCCCATGGAGGCCATGCGCGTCGAATGAAGGGAGCAGCAAACAACTCGTGAGCCGGCAAGCCTCCAAAGTGATCATCCGCGCCCGCGCCCTGGAGCGCCACTATGTCATGGGCGACAGCGTCACCAAAGCGCTGCGCGGCATCGACCTCGACATCCACCGCGGCGAGTTCCTCTCCATCATGGGCCCCAGCGGCTCAGGCAAATCCACCTTCTTCAACGCCATCGGCGCGCTCGACACGCCCACCGCCGGTCGGGTCTTCATCGATGACGTCGACGTCGCCCAGCTCAACGCCAGCGAACTCGCGTACCTGCGCTGCAAGAAAATCGGCTACATCTTCCAGACCTACAACCTCGTCACCGTGCAGACCTGTCTCGAAAACGTCATGACCCCCATGATCTTCGCCGGCGTCATCCCCGATGAAGCCCGCAAACGCGGCATGCGCATGCTCGAACTCGTCGGCCTCGACCAACGCTGGGACCACCGCCCCAAGGAAATGTCCGGCGGCCAGCAGCAACGCACCGCCATCGCCCGCGCCCTGGCGAATGAACCTTCCATCCTGCTCTGCGACGAACCCACCGCCAACCTCGACCTCAAGACCGGCCAGGAAATCAATGACCTGCTGGTCCAGCTCAATCAGGAGCGTGGCGTCACCATCATCTGCTCCACCCATGACCATCGCATGCTCGCCGTCTCCGATCGCGTGGTCTGGATTCGCGATGGTCTGGTCGAGCGCGTCAGCAAGCGCGAAGACTTGAACATCCAACTCGGTGAGATTCACACAGGAGCGCCCGGCCATGCGTAAGCAGCGCTCCCCTGGCGCCAACCTGTTGTCGCGCTGCCTGGCGTTGCTGGGGTTGCTGGCGCTGACCGCCAGCGCCGGCGCCCAGCTTGATGCCGACCAGTTGCAGCGCGACGTGCAGGCGCTGCTGGCGACGCCGCATCGCCTGGCGGGCACCGCTCCGGGGCGTCAGGCGGGGGACTACCTGCTGGCGCAGCTTCGGGCGGCGGGCGTCGCGCAGGTGCTGGTCCAGCCCTTGGCCGTGACCCAGATGCAGATGCAGCCGGACGAGTGCTACGTCGAAGCCGGCGGTCAGCGCTGGCCGTTGCAGCCGCTGCGTCCCAACGGGGTCGCTTTGGCGGTGACGCCGGCCGAGGGTTTGGCGGGGCCGAGCATTTATCTGCACGAAGGCGACGAAGCCGACTTCGCCCGCTTGCAGCGTCCAGCCGGAGGTTGGATCGCCGTGCTGGACTATGCCGCCGGGAATCGCTGGCAGCGGGCCTTCGCGCTGGGAGCGGTGGCGGTGGTGTTGGTCGGGCCGATGGCTGATCTGGACGCCAGTCGCGGCGAGCCCTGGTTGGAGATCACTGCGGATTTTCCGCGTTTCTACCTGGAGCGTGACGACGCGCAGGCGGCCGGTCTGCTGACGGGGGCGACCGTGCGCTTGTTCTGTCGGCAGCAGTGGGTCCAGGGGGAAGGGCGCAATATTTATGCGTTGCTGCCGGGAACCGCGGGTGCGACCGGGGCCGGTGAGACGCCGCTGCTGGCGGTGACCTGCGAGTACGACAGCTATGGCCCGGCGCCGTACCTGTCGCCCCAGCCACGCAAGGCGGGCAATGTGGCGTTGGCGTTGGCGCTGGCGCGGCAGTTGGCGCGGCAGCCGGCGCCGCGCCCGGTGCTGGTGTGCTTCTTTGACAACGGCGCGCAGTCCGGCGCGGGCGTGTGGCAGTTCCTGTTGGCGCGCTCGGCATACCTCGGCGGCGACGCCCAGCGCATCGGTTCCCTGGCGTGGGGGGCAAGTCAGCGCGAGCAGGAGTTGGCGAACCTGGCGCAGCGGCTGGCGGCGGTGGAGGACTCGGCGGCGTTGCTGGCGGGCGCTGGCGCGCCGGGGGTGGGTGACGAACGCCGGCAACTGCTGCGCGATCTGGAACAGCGCTACAACGATCTGCGTGATGAAATCTACACCCAGAAAGTGCGGCGGCAACGACTCGAGAAGCAGAAGGTCGCCGCACAGCGCGCCTTGGACCGGCTGCAGGAACAGCCCGAACCGAGCGGTTCCGCCGCTGAGGATTGGCGCGCTCGGCGGGCGACCTTGCTGGCGCGGATCAGCGGCACAACCGAGCAGATAACCGCGTTTGATCAGGAAGTGGCCCCCGCGCTCGAGCAGATTGAAACGCAGCGTCAGGCCTTGGCGCAGCTCCGACAGGAAGTGGAGAACCGCAAGGTTGCCGGCGCTGCCGGGGAACTGCTCAATCAGGTGCTGGCGACGCGGCAGGCCACCCTGCGGCAACGGCAAGCCGAGGCGCAGCGCGAGATCGAACTGTTCCACGCCGCCCAGGCTGCGGTGGCGCCGCTGGACAGTTACAAACTGGTGGGTGCGCTGGCGCTGGACCTGGAAGCGACCTCCGCCCGCTGGACCCTGACCGCCCCCTCCGCCACCCGCACCCCGCTGTACTACCGGCACGTGGAAACGGGCCAGTGGAGCGACAGCCAGCAACTGGCGTTCGTGACCAACCCCGGCATCACCCGCTGGCTGCGCGAGGCGGCGGTCACGGGGTGGTCCGGCACGCTGGGATTGCTGGAGGAAACGCTTGACGACGATCTGTCGGATGTCGAAGCGCTCGCCACGGCGACCTATGTGCTCAAACTCAACCATCTGGGTCGCCCGCGGCAACGGCTGGGCATGCCCAACGAACCGGTGGGCGATCTGCCGGCATTGGCGCGCCACGGCACAGAGGTCGCGCGGTTCATAGCCGCGCTGGCTGGACATGCGGAACTGGAACGCACGCGGGTGCAGAAGCGGTCGGACTGGCTCAGCGCCTTGAAGCCGAGTTGGGAAGCGTCGCAAAGCCGCTACAAGGGTTCGACGGTCAATCGCTATGGCGGGGCGGCGGTGGAACCGGATATCCCCGTCGGCGGCGCCGTGGTGCAGATTGGCCACAGCATACGGGGGAGCAAGGCCGCAGCCGGCGATCGCTACTGGGGTTGGCTGCAGCGCACCACGGTGGACGGCCTGTTCGATTTCGTCACCTGGTCGAGCACCAACACCTATGTGATGGCGGCGCGCTTCGACGAGCAGGGGCGCATCAACGGCATCAGCCAGTTGCGCGCCGGCGGTTACCAGGCCGACGCCCGCTACGCGCCGACGCTGTTCTACAGTCGCCGCGACGCGTATCCCGCGTTGTTCAACGCCCAGGGCACCGCCTTGCTGCAGCCTTGGCCGCCTTTCGCCGAAGTGCTGGGCCTGGGCGATGCGGCGAGGCTGCTCGATGGGATCGCCGACACGCCGATCAAACGCATGCACGTGGCGCTGCAGGGCCCGCTGATGGCGTTGTGGTTGGAAAGGGCCGACCCGTTCAAAATGTTGACCGAGCGGCTGCTGATGCTCGGTGCGGATCAAGATGAACCCACCGGCAGCGGCGTGGCGTTCCAGACGCCGGCGCTGCTGGTGCCGCCGCGCGCCGCCGGGGACATCTGGACGCTCAACGAGGATCGGCTGGACAAGCTCCGCCGTCATGGCATTCTGCAGAATGATCTGGAACTGCTGCACGCCCAGGCCCAGCGCCAACTGGATGTCGCACGGCAGCAGCCGGACCCGACGGTGGCGCTCGCCCAGGCGGCTTATGACGCAGCCATGGGTTACGCGGCGGTGGCGTACATGCCCATCCGCACGGTGACCAACGACCTCATCAAAGCGGTGGTCATCCTGCTGCTGCTGGCGATTCCCTTCGCCTTCAGCCTCGAGCGCCTGGTCCTCGGTTCAGTCAATGTGTACCGCCAGATCGCCGGCTTCATCGCCATCTTCCTGACGGTGTTCGGCATCCTCTACGCGGTGCATCCCGCGTTTCAGTTCGCCAGCTTTCCCATCGTGGTGCTGCTGGCGTTCGTGATCATCATCATGAGCGGGATGGTGATCTACATCATGTGGTCCAAGTTCGAATATGAAATCCGCAGCTTCCAGGGGGTGGCGACCGCCAGCCACCGCAGCACCCGTTCGGGGCGCGGCACGTTCGGCGCGGCCGTGGCCCTGGGCATCTCGACCATGCGCCGCCGCCCGCTGCGCACCTTTCTGACCGCCCTGACCATCGTGCTGTTGACGTTCACCATTCTGTTCTTTGGCGCGTTCAACAGCGAAATGGGGTTGCGGCGGGTGCTGGTCGGCCCCGGCGGGGGATCCAGGCCGCAGATTGAATTGTCGCTCAGCGGAGCGCGGGCGTTGTCCGCCGCGACGGTGGGCACGCTGCGGACGCTGTTCGCCGATCAGGCTCAGAGCTACGTGCGCCGCTGGCACACGCCGCCGATCTCCAGCGAACTGGTGGGCCGGCTGGCGGACGACGAACTGGTCCGGGTGCAGGGCTGGGCGAGCGTGCATCCGCACGACCTGACGCTATATCCCGCGTTGCGGTCGGCATTGCGGGGCGATGTGGCGGGCTACGAGCGCGAAGGCGGCATCTTCCTGCCGGTGGAGCTGGCGGCGAAAGCCGCGACCCCGCCCCAGCCGGGCAGCACCATTCAGTTTCTGGGTGAAAGCTGGATATATCGCGGGGTGTTTGATCCCGACGCGCTGCTGGCGATCAAGACGATTGAGGGCGCCGGGTTCGTGCCGCTGGATGTGGAGGAAATGGAACGGCTGCTGCAACTGCAGAATCCCAAGGACGCCAAAGCCCGGGAGCAGAAGCGCAACGAATTGGAAGTGGCGGCGTTCCCGCAGCTTGCCGCCAGTCGCACGGCGCTGCTGTGGCGCCCCAGCACGCAGGTCGCCGAGGCGGCCACCACGCTGGTGCTGTTGCCGCACAGCGACGAGGCGGCCTGGCGCATCGCCGGGGTCATCGCCACCCTGCTGGGCGATCGCGTGACGGTCAGCGCCGGCGGCGAAGTGCAACGCGTGCTCTACACCCGGCAACTGAGCGTCGGCGGCAAAAGCGCCACGGGTAAAAAGGCCTCCGGCGGCAGCTCGTTTGCCGGCTTCACCAAACTGCTGGCGCCGCTGGTGCTGGGCGGCCTGATCATCTTCACCACGCTGCTCAGCAGCGTCAGCGACCGCGAACGGGAAATCTTCACCTTCAGCGCGCTGGGGCTGGCGCCGGTGCATGTCGCCGTGCTGTTCTTCGCCGAGGCGGCGGTGTATGCGGTCATCGGCGGGCTGGGCGGTTACCTGTTCAGCCAGGTGTTCGGCAAAACCGTCGAGCAGATGGCGCTGTGGGGCTGGGTCACCGCCCCGAGCATGAACTACTCCTCCATGAACGCCATGGTGGCGATCCTGATCGTCATGCTCACGGTGATGGTGTCCACCATCTATCCCGCGTTCAAGGCTTCCCGCTCGGCGAATCCGGGCATTCAGCGGCGGTGGCGCATGCCCGACGCCAGGGGCGATGAGCTGGACATTCTCTTCCCCTTCACCGTGTCGGAGTACGACCTGGTGGGCGTGGTCAGCTTTCTGGAGGAATATTTCCTGTCGCACCAGGAACGGTCGGTCGGGTCGTTCGCCGCCGACGAGGTGGTGGTGGAGCGCGTGGGCGACAGCTATGTGCTGCGGGCGCGGACTTGGCTGCAGCCGTTCGACCAGGGCGTGTCGCAGACCTTCGCCCTGCGCACCGAGCCGAGTGATATCGACGGCATCGACCAGGTGCACCTGCGGCTGGAGCGGTTGACCGGTTCGCCGGCGATCTGGCAACGCAGCGCCAAGGTGTTCGTCAACGACCTGCGGCAGCAGTTCATCTTCTGGCGCACCATTGATGAAAAAATGATGGAACACTACCGGGAGCTGACCCTGCGCCGGTTCGGCGGGCCAGCGGTGACGGAGCAGACCCATGGCGCATAAGCTCGACAAGGAATTGCAGGAGTTCCGCGACCTGCTCAAGCCGCCGAGCACCTTCGAGGACGGCTTCAGCTGGACCGCGCTGATGGGGGCCCTGTTCATCGGCCTGATGATGGTGCCCGGGGCGATGTACATGCACCTGGTGGCGGGCATCGGCATCGAAGGCGCCGCCCGCTGGGTGACGGTGATCCTCTTTCTGGAAGTGGCGCGGCGGACCAATCGCTATCTCAAACGCGCGGAAATTTTCGTGCTCTTCTACATGGCGTCGGTGGCGATTGCCGCGCCGTTTGAAGGCTTGCTCTGGCGCCAGTTCTTCGTGCAGAGCGAGTCGGTGATCGCCAACGGCTGGCAGAGCGACATTCCCTGGTGGTGGGCGCCCAGCGACCCGCAGGTGCTCGCCACCCGCTCGTTTTTCAGCAAGGAATGGCTGGCGCCCATCGGCATGATCGTGCTGTTCAATCTGGTCACGCGCCTGGACAGCCGGGTGGTCGGCTACGGACTGTTCAAGATCGCATCCGATTATGAAAAGCTGCCCTTCCCCATGGCGCCGGTGGGGGCGCAAGGCATCATCGCGCTGGCGGAAGAGGAAGACGAATCGAGCTGGCGCTGGAAGGCGTTTTCCGTCGGCGGGGCGGTGGGCCTGGCGTTCGGCTTGATCTACATGGGCATTCCCATCCTCAGCAACGCCATCTTCGGCGTCACCATGCAGCCGCTGCCGATCCCCTTTGTCGACTGGACCAGCAAGACCAATGAAATCCTCCCGGCGGTCGCCACGGGTTTCAGCTTCGACCTGACCCATTTCCTGATCGGCATGGTCATGCCGTGGTGGGCGGTGGTGGGGGCGTTCATCGGGCTGATCATCACCTTTGTCGCCAACCCGCTGCTCTACGACGCTGGCATGCTCTCGCTCTGGCGTGAGAACGACAGCACCGTGGTCACCCTGTTCAAGAACACCATTGACTTCTACTTCTCCTTCGGCATCGGGCTGTCGCTGGCGATTGCCGCGGTGGGCATCTACACCGCCATCGTCGCCTACTTCCGCGCCAAGGCGGTGCAGCGGGCCCACGCGGCGAATCCCGGTGCGGTCGACTACGAAGCCGACACCGGCCCGCCGCCCGGCCGCGGCGACCTGCCCAACTGGCTGGTCATCGCCGTCTATTGTTGTTCCTGTGCCCTGTACATCGGGGTCAGCGGCCTGCTGGTGGATTGGCACCGCGGCGTCATGATCGTGATGCTGTTCTACGCCTTCCTGTACACGCCGATCGTCAGCTATGTCACCGCCCGGCTCGAAGGCATGTGCGGCCAGGCGCTGACCATCCCCTTGGCGCGCGAGGTGGGCTTCATCCTCTCGGGCTATCAGGGCCTGGCGGTGTGGTTCCTGCCCATCCCGCTGACCAACTACGGCGAAGACACCATGTTCTACCGCAAGGCGGAACTCACCGGCACCAAGTTCTGGTCGCTGTGGAAGACCGACCTCCTGCTGGTGCCGTTCATCCTCGTCTGCTCGATTTTCTTCGCCAACTTCATCTGGTCGCTGGCGCCGATCCCCTCGCAGGCGTATCCCTACACCCAGGAAATCTGGGAGTTTCAGGCGAAAAACCAGGCACTGGTCTACTCCGCCACCATGGGCGAATTCAGCCAGTTCGATAAGGCGATCAATGTCTGGTACATCGGCGCCGGCTTCGGGCTGGGCACCGTCGCCTACGCCGTCCTGGCGGTGCTGGGCGCGCCCATCCTGCTGTGCTACGGCTTTGTGCGCGGCATGAACCAGACCATGCCTCACAGCGTGCTGCCCCAGTTCATCGGGGCGTGTCTCGGACAGTTCTATTTCAAACGCAAGTTCGGCGCCCAGTGGCGTCAGTACATCCCCGTGGTGACGGCCGGCTTCACCTGCGGCATGGGCCTGGTCTCCATGTTCTGCATCGGTGTCACCTTCCTGAGCAAGAGCGTGTTCCAACTGAGCTACTGATCGGCCCCGCGCATGAGCAGCGAACCCATCATCACCGTCCGCGAAGTCACCAAGGTCTTCGCCACCGGGCGCGGCCAGGTGCAGGCGCTGCGCGGCATCGACCTGGACATCTTCCCCGGCGAATACCTCTCCATCATGGGGCCCTCCGGCTCCGGCAAAAGCACGCTCTTCAACATGATCGGCGCCCTGGACCGACCCAGCGGCGGCAGCGTCACCATTGGCGGCATCAACCTCGGCCAGCTCAATTCCCGCCAGGTCGCCTTCTTCCGCGGCAAGCACATCGGCTACATCTTCCAGGCCTACAACCTCATCCCCTCCATGACCGCCCTCAAGAACGTCTCCCTGCCCCTGACCCTTGCGGGCATGGGAACCGAAGACGCCAACCGCCGCGCCACGGAAGTGCTCACCGAAGTCGGCCTGGGCCCGCGCCTGCAGCACCGCCCCGGCGAAATGTCCGGCGGGCAGCAGCAACGCGTCGCCATCGCCCGCGCCATCGTCAATCGCCCGACCATCCTGCTGGCGGATGAACCGACCGCCAATCTCGACCTCAAGACCGGCAAACAGATCATCGAAATGCTCAAGGAACTCTGCGCCCGCCATGGCGTGACGGTCATCACCGCCACCCACGACCACGAAATGCTGCGCGTCTCCGATCGCGTGGTGTGGATCGCCGACGGACGGATCGAGCGCATCGCCAAGGCCGAAGAACTCAACATCACCGTGGGCACGCTCGACGGCTCGGAGCAATAGGCGACCAACCCGTGGCGGCTGGGAAGCAAGCTTGAAAATAGTCACCACAGAGCCACAGCGAGCACCGAGCAAAACTCACAGAGAAACCCGGAAGAGCGGGAGATAAGCAGTATTTTCATGCTTTTACTGTGTGTCCTCTGTGGTGAGCTTTGATGATTTCTACTCCGGCAGCTTCAGCGCCAGCAGGCGTCTTTGCCCCAGCCGACGCACGTAATCCGTGACCGACATTTCCGCTTCGCGGTAGCTGATCTGGTGCTGGCGCATGAGTAATTCCACCAGGTCCACCACGCGCGGCTCCGCAGCACAGGCGTGCCAGAGCGTGGCGCCCAGCGGGTCCAACTCCAGCCGGCGCGTCTGCCGCACGCCGCCCACCGGCTGAGCCGCGAGCAGCCGCAGCACGCGCAGCCGCGGCGGGCTGGTGGTCTGGTAACACAGCCGCACCCGCCGAGGCCCGAGCGATTCCTCCTCCACGGCAGCGGGACGGGTGATGGTCGCCAGCAGGGAGCGACTGCGCGATTGGTCGGCGGTGAGCGTCGGCAGCACCACTTCTGCCGGGAGCGTCATGCGCAGGCCGGCCTGCAGCTGCGCCAGTGCCGTCCGGCTGTCGGCGTCCAGGCGACGCAGCTCGAAACAGTAAATCTTGTCCACTTCCGGGTCATGACGGATCTCAATCCACCGGGGCCAAACCTGGTGATGCGGGATCAATCCGCGCCAGCGCGGCAGCGTCCACCAGCGCCGTCGTGCCGTGAGCGTCACCCGTCGACGGGATTCATCACGCTGCAGCGCATACTTCATGTCAAAGGATGCCTCGGCATACACCGCCCGCGCCCAGTCCGCCAGGCTGGTCGGGTCGTCCGGCTGACCCAGCAACGCCGACGCCGCGCTGAACCGACGCAGCGCAATCTGCCGCCGACGCTGACCGAACCGGATGTAGCAGACGCCACTGGCGAGCGCGGCTTTCTGCAAGACCCAGCCGGCGGGCGACTGCAGGCCCCAGTCCAGTGCCGCCCAGTTCAGCGGCTCGTTGGCGTCATCGAGCCGCAGCGTGCGCAGCAGTTGCGTCAGCAGGGGGCGCGGCAACAGCTCAGCGTTACCCAGGAAGCGGAACAGCGCCGCCCGACGCTCGGAAGCATGTTGCCAGAGCACCAGCGTTTCGTGATGCGCGGCCCCGGTGAGCGTGTACGCGGCGGCACGCCCGGTGCGGGGCAACGGCAGGCCCGGCTCCGGCGCCAGTTCCAGGTCGAGGCGCGGCTGCCCGCGCTTTGCCGCGCCGCCGGCTTTGCGCTGCCGCTCGGCGGTGCGCTCCAGGGAGATCGGCCCGCCGGTGCTCCACCACTTGACCTGCGCCACGATGCGCTGGGCATCGTCCACGCGCAGGCCGCCTTGTTTGATGGTCCCGGCAAAACGCCCCAGGTCCCAGTGGGCCGGCACCGCCAACCCCACGCCCGCCCACGCCAGCGGCTTCCAGCCGGGGGGCAAGTCACTCCAGCCGGGCGGCGGAGCGTGCAAGGTCAATTCGGTTTCAGGCGCTGCGTCACTCACGGGGCTTGCGTCGGCGCGAAGTCGCGCACCTCCGGCGGCGCCATCAGCTCCGTCGGCCGGCGCCCGGTCGCTTTCGCCAGACCCAGCGAACCGTCGCCGGTGACGGTCACAATCCACCGCCCCGGCTCGAGCTTGCGGTACACCGCTTTGCCATACGCGGCACTCTCGGCGTTCCAGTCAATATCCGCCAGCTCCGGATTGATGAGCACGCCCTGGCCCGGCGGGGTGCGGCTGTCGAACACCCGGCGAATCCAGATGCGCCCGTTCAGCACGGCATAGTCCACGTACACTTCCGTGTCGGGCAGGTAGGGCGTGTCGATCCGCTTTAGCTCCCCGGCGGCGGTGAGAATGATCACATACAGCCGCCCGTCTTCGACCAGCAATTCCGTCACGGCGGTGCGCGTGATGGCCTGGTTGTAGTTGGCGCTGAGCTGGTTGTATTCCTGCTGTTTCTGCTCGTACTTGTCGCGGTAGCGTTCGGCCTGCATCTGCGTCTGCACCAGTTGCAAGCCCAGATACGTCGCCCCGGCAAGCACCAGCAGGCCAACCAAGTTGATGATCTTCTGCATCATGTTGGTCAGTGTACCCCGTCGGCGGGCGGCCGAAAGTTTTGCAGTGCGGTTGGAGCAGCGTTCGGGTGCAGCAGCGCGTCTCTGAGTTGTCCCCAGCGCTGTCGCCCGTACCATATGCGGCCCATGCCGCCTTCTCCCGCCCTGGTTGCCGTGGTCGCCAATCCCTACAGCGGGGCGCGCTCCAATCAACAGATCGTGCGCGATTGCTGCCAACTGCTGGCGCAACGCGGCCTGGACAGCGTGGTCCTGTGGAACGGCCAGGAACGCTGCCGCCTGGCGACTGACCCGGAACTGCGCCGCCGCTGCGTGTGCGTGATCGCCGCCGGGGGCGATGGCACCGCTTCCGCCGTTGCCAGCACCACCACGGAATTTCCGCTGGCGATCCTGCCGCTGGGCAATGAGAACCTGCTCGCCAGGCATCTGCGATTCACCAATGATCTGACCGCCTTGACCGACGCCATTTACCGCGGCAAGGCGCGGCGCATCGATTTGGGCGCGGTCGGGCCACGCCGATTTGCGGTCATGCTGACGGTGGGGCTCGACGCGCTGATCGTGCATCGCGTGGCGTGCTGGCGCGCCCAGGGCGAAGGGCTGCGGCGCATTCGGCATTTTAACTATGTCCGTCACGCCTTGAGCAGTCTGTGCCTGGATGTGCCGCCCCGGCTGACCGTCACTGCCAATGGGCAGACGCACGAAGGTTCCTGGCTGCTGGTGTTCAACGTGCCGCGCTACGCGCTGGGGCTGCGCTTCGCGCCCGGGACACGCGATGATGACGGATTGCTGCATTACGTTCTGCTGCGCAGCGGATCACGGCTGGCGGCTCCGGGTTTGTACCTGCGGGCGGCGCTGGGGCGTTGTGCGGGGTCGGGCGTGATCACGGGAACGGCAACGGAGCTCACGGTGGCGTCGGCGGAAGTTGCGGCGGTGCAGGCCGATGGGGACACTTGGGACTACACGCCGACCACCGTGCGGATTGCGCCGGCGGCGCTACAGGTGATCGATCCCCGCTAAGCAGGACTCCGGCGATGAAGATTTACATCCTGGCGGACATGGAGGGCATCAGCGGCATTCGGCTGATGGCGCAGGTGCAACGCGAGCAGGCGGAATACGCCCAGGGCTGCGCACTGATGATGCAGGAGATCAACGTTGCCGTCGACGCGGCGCTGGCCGGCGGAGCGACGGAGGTCGTCGTCGCCGACACGCACGGCGGGGGCGGCCAGGTGCTGCTGGATCGCATGGACCCGCGCGCGGTGTATGAGCTGCCCCAGGGCGGGGGACGCATGATGCCCGCGCTGGATGAAACCTTCGCCGGGATGATTCTGCTGGGCCATCACGCCCGCGCCGGCACGCTCGACGGCTTCCTCGATCACACCATGAATTCGTCCGGCTGGTTCGAGTACCGCATCAACGACGTGGTGGTGGGGGAGATCGGCATCGAAGCGGCGTATGCCGGGCACTTCGGCGTGCCGGTGATCATGGTCAGCGGCGATGAAACCACGGCCGCCGAAGCCCGCGCGACCCTGGGCACGGTGGAAACCGCGGTCGTCAAATGGGGCCTGGGTCGCAACCGCGCCCGCTGTCTGGCGTTGGCGCAGGCGCATGAGGTCATCCGCGCGACCGTCCGCGAAGCGGTGCGTGGAGCGGCTGCAAAACGTTACCAACCCTATCGCCCCAGCCTGCCGGGAACCATTGAATTGACGCTGTATCGCAGCGACATGGCGGACGAGTTTGCCGCCAAGCCCGGCGTCGAGCGCATCAACGCCCGCACGGTGCGCCGGCAGATCGACAGCTTGGTGGATGTAAATCGCTGGTGAGTGATCGACTGTGGTTCGCGCAGCCCTGGGAGATGACAGATGCGTTCACAGCTTGGCCTCGTTTACACGGACACGCCGCAGGGCCCGTTGCAGCTGGATGTGCATTTGCCCGCGCAGGCGCCGGCCGCGCCCACGCCGGTGATCCTGTTCATCCATGGCGGGGGCTGGCGCAGTGGTGACCGTCAAGCCGTCAAGGGCATGTCGATACCGGAGCGCGGCTGGCCGCTGGTCAGCATTGACTATCGGTTGACCGCGCAAGGCGTGACCTGGCCGACGTTGCTGGAGGATTGCCAGGCGGCGGTGCGCTGGGTGCGGCAGCAGGCGGGCAGGTTCGGTTGGCGCAGCGAGCGCATCGGCGTGTGGGGTTCCTCCGCCGGCGGGCATCTGGCGGCGATGTTGGCGGTCTGTGCCGCCGGCCCCGACGATCCGGCGCGTGTTCAGGCGGTGTGCAACTGGTGCGGCCCGACGGACCTGACGCAACTGCATAACCCCGCGTGGCGGGTGGAACGGCAGTCAACCATCGAGGAAGTCACCCTGGCGCTCATCGGCGGCCCCCTGGACCAGCGTCTGGCGGTCGCCCGCGCCGCCAGCCCGGTGCTGCTGGTGCGCCCCGGCTGTCCCCCGATGCTGACCATGCAGGGCGAGGCCGACGACGTGGTCAGCCCGCGGCACGCGCAGCCCTTCCATGAACGCATGCTGGCGTGCGGCAATCACAGCGAACTGCACCTGCTCCCGGGTGCGGGGCACGGCTTCCACACCCCCGAGCGGGAAGCGCTGGTGTTTGACTTTTTCCAGCGCATGCTGGCGGATTAGGTCGAAGGACGACGTGCCGCGACCGTGTGCGATCAGACGCTTTCGTTGTCGCTGGCATTGCGCACCTGATCCAGCACCGGGGCGACATCCACCCGGCAGATGTTCGCCTGACCGCCGAGGAACGACGTGTACCAGAAGAAGCGGTCGTTGTCTTCGAATGCGCCGTCGGCGCCGATGTTCAACCAGTCGCCGGTGACGGCATCATGGCGGCACAGCCGGCGCACGATGGTCTGCGGCTGATCGTCCTGATGTCGGAACAGGCTCAGCCAGGAGTTGCTGGCGGTTTTGTCTGGAGCGGCAATCCAGCGGTCGTGCACGCCCCAGGTTTCATCCTGGCTCAGGGCGAAATGATGCCAGAGACAGTCGTTGCGTTCGGGCAGCAGGTATTTGCGCACTGGCGCCGCGCCGGCGCTGCCGGGGGCGTCGGGCAGGCGGCTCAGGTCGGCAACGGCGTGATACAGCGGGTTGCTTTGCCCCTCGCGCAGGTCGCCTTCCATCCACTGCAGCGCGACATTGCCGCGCCGGGTGAAGCATTCATGTCCGCCGCGGGCGGTGGCGCTTTCAGGGAAGAGTCCCACCGGCGGTTGATGGCCGGACTGACGGCAGTTCAGGAGATAGCAGCGGTGGTCGCCGTAGCCGCGCCAACTGCTGTAGATCATCAGGTCGGGATTGGTGGGTGAAAGCTGCACATGGGTAAGTTGTTTGTGTTCACCCCAGACCGCTTCGGCGGCGCCGGTGCGCAGGTTCATGCGGTAGAGCACGGAGTTGGGGCGCCGGTGCCACGTTTCCATGCTGGCGTTGGCGGGCACGAACTGGCCGGCCGGGGCGTCGAAGCGTTCGAGCCGGGAGCGCTGCTCGATGCATTCGAGCGCCAGGTAGTCGGGATGATTGAGGTTGAGAATGCCCCAGCGCATCCCGGCTGGGGCGCGGTAAAGCGGTTCGCACTTGAGCGTCGCTACATTGGTCTTGTGGATGGTCGTGCCGTCGTGGAAGTAAACCTCCGGCAGCGTGGGATGCGCCACTGCCGACAGGTTGGGCTGCCCCGCCAGAGCGCTTAGTTGAATGATGCGTCCAGCGCGCGGATCGAGGGCGAACATCTCATTGCGGCCGGTGCGATCGGAGAGGAACAGGACCAGGCCGGTGTCGCCGATGAAGGGTCTGTTGGTGAAGTACAGCGTGCGGTTGGTGCGGCCGGTGGTGGTGTACTGGGTGATTTCCACGCCGGTGTCGGGATCACGAAACTGCCGCATTTCCGGGCCATGCACCGCGCCGATCATGCTGTGAACTCCCGCTTGCGCGTCGACGGCCAGCGGCCGCGATGACGCCAGAACGCGAGCAGTATAACCCGGTTGCATAGACAAGTGAGCAGGGTCGCCAGCGGGCTCAACTGGCCGCCAGAGCGGCGGGTTGGGCGGGTTTGTGCTGCAGGTTAAGTCCGCGGGCAAACGCCACCAGTTCGCGCATGTTGCGCCCGATGGTGGGCAGGTGTTCGACGTTGGGCAAGCCACCTACGCATGCCCGTCCGCCGACAATCAGCGCAATGCCCCGCGCCGCCAGCCGTTGGCCCATCGCGGCGATCTGGCCCAGCTCGCGGCGTGACTGGTCCAGGTTGCTCAGCGACAACCAGCACAACCGACAACGCTGCGCCACGGCTGCGGCTTCCAGCACATCCAGCGGCGTGGCGGGGCCGAGGTTCAGCGCGTGCCAGCCTTCAGCGGTCAGCACCGTGGACGCCATCAGGGTCGGCAGCAGATAAGGGTCTGAACCGGGCGCGCCACCCAGCGCCAGCGGGGCGTCAGGCTTAGGGGCCGGCAGCAGACTGCGGATTTGATTGAGCGCCTGCAATACCATGTCTGTGGCGCGATGCTCGCGATAAATGCCGTCCGCCTGGTGGTGCCATTGGGCGCCGAAGCGCACCAGCGCCGGTTGCATGAGTTGATCGCAGATCTCCGCCAGGGATTGCCCATGCAGAAAAGCCGAAAGCAACAACTGCCGCGCCATCTGCTCCCGACCGGTGAACAAGGCCTGAAACAGCAGTTCCGCCGGCGGCTGCGGCGCTACGGTCTGCACGTCCAGCAGCTTGCTGCCCGAGGGAAAGTCGGTGAGCCCCAGGACCTCGGGCCGAACCACGCGCAGTTGGGCATGACGAATGAAGCGGATCGCTTCGGTCAAGGCGATTCGCCGATGCCCCCCGGCCGTCCGCGTCACATTCAGCCGGTCATCGTCCGCCCAGCGTTTCAGCGTCGATTCGCTGACCCCAATCGCCTGGCCAAGCTGTCGGGTGGAGAGGAATGACTTCATTACAGGGATCCGTATCCGAACCAAGGTTGAACGATTTAGATGTTATTACCAGATGGCGATGGCGTCCGTCAATACACAATCGTACCAAAATCATCATATTTTATCGAGACATTTTCAATAATCGGCATCAGTCAGGTTGATTGGACGAAGACTGAGTTGTAAGATTATGAACGGAATGAACGATTTTAGGCGCCCGGGAGCTTGATGTGAAACCACTCTGCCTGACTTTTGCCACCGATCTGCCCGTCTCCAACTCGGTTGCGTTTGCCTGGCACCGGCGTCCGGGCGCATTTGAGCGGCTCAGCCCGCCCTGGCAGTCCGTCCGCGTGCTCCGCCGCACCGGCACCATCGGCGACGGCGACCAGATCACGCTGGTGGTCAAGGCGGCGGGAATCCCCATGACCTGGGAGCTGCGCCACCGCGACTTTCAGCAGGATGTGCAGTTCTGCGATCAGCAGGTGCGCGGGCCGTTTGGCAGTTGGCGCCACACCCATCGGTTTACGCCGCGCGACGGCCAGCAATGCCGGCTGCTCGACCAGATTGAATTTGCGCCGCCGCTGGGGCCACTGGGCCGAGTTTTCGCCCGGCCGATGGTCATCAATCCCCTGCGCCAACTCTTCGCCTGGCGCCGGCGGGTGCTGGTGGATGATCTGCAACTGCATGAAAAACTCGCCCCGGGCCGCCGCCTGCGCGTGGCGCTCACCGGCGCGACCGGCATGGTCGGCCGCCAGTTGGCTGCGCTGCTGACCACCGGCGGGCATGAGGTGCTGCGCATTTCGCGCACCCGTACATCCGAGCCGGACAGCGTGGGATGGGAACCGCAGCGCGGCGTTGACGATCCCACGCGGCTGGAAGCACTCGACGCGCTGATTCATCTGGCGGGGGAAAACGTGGCCAGCCGCTGGACCACGCGCCAGCGCGCCGCCATCCGGGACAGCCGCGTCATCGGCACGCAGCGGCTGGTCGAGCAGCTCATGACGTTGCGGCAGCCGCCGCGCGCCCTGGTGTGCGCTTCGGCAGTCGGCTACTACGGCGCTCGGGGCGGCGAACCCCTGGATGAATCAGCTGAACCGGGCGCCGGCTTCCTCGCGGAGGTCTGTCAGCAATGGGAGGCGGCTGCCCAGCCGGCAACCGAGGTGGGCGTGCGCGTGGTCAACGCGCGCTTGGGTGTCGTCCTGCATCCCGCCGGTGGGGCGCTGGCGCGCATGCTCCCGCCGTTCTGCCTGGGCTTAGGTGGCCCGCTGGGCAACGGCCGACAGCATCTGCCGTGGATCACGCTCAACGACGCCATCAGCGCCCTGTACTTTGCCGCGGTCTGTCCGGAACTGTCAGGGCCGGTGAATTTCGTTGCTCCGCAGTCAACCACCAATGCCCAGTTCACCCGCGCCCTGGGCGGGGCGCTGAGGCGTCCAGCCATTCTGCCTGCCCCGGCGTTTGCTTTGCGGTTGGCATTGGGACAGATGGCGCAGGAGATGTTGCTGACCGGCGCGAACGTGCAGCCGACGAAATTGCTGGCGGCCGGCTATCGCTTCCGAGATCCGCAACTCCAGCCGGCGTTGCAGACGCTACTGGGTCGGCTGGCGCTCCCCGACACCGCCACGCCGCTGGAGGGTGAGCAAACGCTGGCGGAAAGTGCTGCGTAACGCGACGACCGGGGGGAACTCAGTTGTTGCGGAAGGGGCACGCGCCGTTGGGATCGCCGCATTGTCCGCAGGGGGAGGCGGGCATGGCATGACCGTGACTGCTGCCGGCGGCAAACACGCTGTGCAGCCGGTGCGTCTTTTTGCTGCCGCATTTCTCGCAGGCGATGGCGTCGTCGGCCTGCGCCATCGGCCGGAGCGTTTCGGTGACATGCTCACAGGCACTGCATTCATATTCATACATTGGCATGGGCGGACTCCGAAAATCCCGGCGCGGCCGGTCTATCCCGGCATTCTATCCCACCCGCGCCGACGTTTCACTGCATGACCAGATCCAGCGCCGCCAGCAGGTTCAAGCCGCGGAAGTCGAGCCCGGTGGCGGGGTCGTGGATCGGCACGCCGGTCTGCTGAAAGATGGCGAGCATGGCGTCGGCGCGGTGGTCGCCGTGCTGTTGCCAGCGATAGCCGCTCACCTCGAGCGCTTCATACAGCACCTGGGCGCTCGCCGCCGCGTACGCATTGGAGGAACTGGTCGCCACCGCGCACGCCAGCAGGTCGACATTGGCGAAGCGATCCAGATGCACCGCCTGCGCCCCCGGCTTCACCGCGCCGATGGCGATGCAGTCGCGCTGGCACGCCGGCCAGGAAATGCCATCCGTCCAGTGATGATTGCCCGTCGGGGCGCTGACCCAGACCCCCAGTTCGCGCAGCATGCGCAGCTCCGCATCGATGACGGTGGGCAGCGGCTGCTGGTGATGCTGATCGTCCAGCACCGCCAGGTTGACCACGGTGATGTGGTGCTGCTGGCGGTGCTCGCGCACCCAGCGCAGGGCCGCCGCGATGCTGGTGGATTGGTCGTTGGGCAGGTGAACCACCGTGGCGCAGCGGACATGGGCGACGTGGTTCTGGTAGGCGACGCCGCGCACGCCGTTGAGGTTCATGGAGGAGGGATAGCCGACGGTCGTGCCGTGGTAGCCGGGTTTGACGTGGCGGCAATCGGTGTTGCCATCAATGCTGTTCCAGGTGTCGATGACCTTGGGACCCCACGGCATCTTCACCTGCCACGCGGGCTGGGTGATGTCGCAGCCGTCATCCAGAATCGCCAGGCACTGCCCCTGGCCCCAGGTCAGCTTGCCGTCGTACTTGCGCCAGGCGTCGAGCACCCCAAGCTGGGCGAAGTCGTCGGCATTGAACGGCGCGCCGCTGGCGGAAAACTGGGCGGTTTGCGGGGCGATGCCCGGCTGAACTGATTCATTCATGGCAAGGGCTCCTGACGCAAAGCATGATTGGCGCGGGCGGCGCGGTGCAGATAGTCGTCCAGCGGTTCAAGCTGCCACTGCCGCACGATGTCGGCGGCGGTGCGCTGCGGACTAAGGCTGGTGATCAGGGCGGAGCCGATGTGGGCGGGGATGTCGACGGTCACTGCAGCGCCCAGGTGTCGCAGGATGTCGTCGAATTTCTCGCGGTGGTAATCCAGATGCACCAGCACGCGGTCGAGCTGGAGGGTGGCGAAGATGTGCGGGCGGTATTCGTGGGTGGGATGTATCAGCCGACCCAGGGGATCGACGATGCCGCCCCCGGTAAACGGCAACGCCGCCGCGAGGAACGCCCGGCAGCGGTACGCCCAGTGGCTTTGCATCAGCCCGCCGTGGTACATGCTGGCGAAGGCGAGGACATCCGGCTTGAGGGCTGCGTAGGCCTCGCACAGGTCCACGAAATTCAGGTCATAGCAGATCACCCCGCCCAGCCGACCCGCTGAACTGTCCACGACCACCGCGCCCCGGCCCGGGTGCAGGCCTTCCTCCAACTCGCCGAGCGTGAGGTAGGTTTTGTCGTAGCTGTCGAGGATGGAGCCGTCGCGCTCGATGAACACCACCGAGTTGTAGACCTTGCCCTGCCGTCGGGTCTTGACCGAACCCGCCACGACACAGCGCTGGGCCCGGGCGAACTGCTGATAGAGCGACAGCACTTCCCCCGGCTGGTCGAGGGCTTCGGCTTCCGCCGGCGACTGCGCCAGCGCGGCGATGCCTTCACTGGTCACCAGCAGGTCCAGTTGGCGCCCCGCCAGTGATTGCAGTTGGTGGCGCAGGCTGTCGAGCACGATCTGCCGCCGGTTGGGCGCGTGGGTCGCCGCTTCGGACTGGAACTGCAGGACGGCAATATTCAGCGGGCGCGCCATGGCTGACTCCGGGTGGTCAAATCCAGTTGCTGGCCTGGTCCCACAGCATGCCCGCTGGGCGGGTGATGTGCAATTCAGCTCCAGACATCGTTCCGAAGAAATTTTTGCTGAACATGGGAAGATATCGCCAGCCCGGCGCAACTCTATGACCAACGCGGTTCGTGGCGTTGGACGGAATACTGATGGAACGGTCCGCCGACGTGCAATTAGTCGACCGCGTACGCCAGGGCGATCGCGCTGCCCTGGCGGAAGTGGTGCACCTGCACGGGGCTTACCTCTTCGGCATCGCGCGGGCTTTGGTACGGGACGAACATGAAGCCGAGGATGTGGTGCAGGAAACCTGGGCGGCGGCGTGGCGGGCGCATTACCGCGGCGACGCAGCCCTGCGCACCTGGCTGGTGGCGATCCTCGTGCGGCAGGCGGCCCTGCTGCGGCGACGGCGAAAACCGTGGCTGCGGCTCTGGCGTCCACGTGAAGCTGCCTGCGACCCGGACGCCGCGGCGGACCTTGCTCAGCAGGTGCCCGACCCGGCCGGCGACCCGCGGTTGGCGGCGGACGCCCGGATGGATTTGACTGTCCTGCTGGCTCAACTGGAGCCGGCGTTTCGTGAGGTGATCGTGCTGCGCGAACTGGAAGGCCTCAGCTACGACCAGATTGCTGCCGCGTTGCAACTGCCGCGCGGCACGGTGGAGTCCCGGCTGCATCGCGCCCGACGCCAGTTGCGCCAGTGGTTGGAGAACCAGCCATGAAAACCTGTCCTGATCCCCAGCAACTGAGCGCCTTGTACGACGGTGAACTGCCGGCCGCCTCGGCGTCCGCCCTTCGCAACCATGTGCAAGCCTGCCCGCAATGCCAGGCGGAACTGGCGCAATTGGCGCGGCTGAGCAAAACACTGTCGGTCGCCGCCATGGCGCAGCCCGCTCCCGATGCGCTGACCCACTGGTCCCGGCAGGCGCTCAAAGCCCAGATCGAACAGCAGACCCTCCAACTGACCCGTTGGCTCAGTGCCGCCGCCGCTATGGTGCTGTTCTCCAGCTTGCTCTGGTTGTCCCATCAGCCGACGGCTCACACGACCTACGCCAGCACCGGCTTGAACCCCGCTGGCGTCAGCGTTGGTGAAGTCGAAACCCTGCTCTTGACTCGTGGCGAATTGCGCGGCGACTCCCCCGCGCCCCGTTCGCTGGCGATGGCGCAGTGGCTGGCGGCGGACCTGTCGCTGAGCCAGACGTCGGAGAAGCAACCATGACCCGCCTCTGGATAGTCGTCGGATTTGGCGTGGCGCTGGCGGCCGGCGTAGCGCTGGGGCTGGCGTGGGACCGCGGCACGCCGACTCGTCCCGCGGGTCCACATGCCGGCGGTCCAGGTGGTGGACCAGGCGGTCCCCGACCCGGCAGCGGCGGGGGCCCCGGTGGCTGGCTGGCGGCGGAACTGCAACTCACGCCCGAGCAGCGTGACCAGTTCAATTTGATCTGGTCTGAATCCGCCCGCCGCGGCGGCCGTGACCACTGGACCCGGCGCAGCCAGTTGCGCCAGCAGCGCGATGAAGCCATTTTCAAGCTGATTCCAGCATCCAGCCACGCTGCGTATGACCAGATACGCGCCGACTACGACACCCAGGTTGCCGCCCTGGAAGCCGAGTGGAAACAGAGCTTTCAGGCCGCCGTCGAGAAAACCCGCCAGTTGCTCACCGATGCGCAGCGGGAGAAGTATGACCAGATCATCGCCCGGCATGCGGCCGACCGTCAGCGGCGCGGCGATGGCAACCGCCCCCCGCGCGACCCGGAAAACGACAACCAGCCCCCGTATCCCCCAGCGCCGACCAAAGCTGACGCACCCTCAGCCACGCCGCCCGTCGCTGCGCCCTGAGTGGTGATCTGAGCCACCCCATTCCCCACCTTCTGAAAGGCTTCCCATGCGTCCATTTGAACACCTGATTGTGCCCGCCATGCTGGTTAGTGTGATCGGCGGTTCATTGGCGCTCTGCCAGCCCGCCGGGGATCCACCCCGCGATGGTGACCGCAACGCTGCCGGCGACCGTGGCGGACAACGCGGCAACTTCGATCCCCAGCAGTTCCGTCAGCGCATGTATGAGCAGATCAAAACCCAACTCAAAGCCTCCGACGACGAATGGTCGGTTATTCAACCCAAGCTCGATAAAGTGATGGATGCCCAGCGCGCCATGCGCCCCGGTTGGGGCATGCGCGGCAACCGCGGCAATCGTCCTGGCGGTCCTGAGGGCGGCGCCGGCGGCGCACCCGCCAGCGATCGGCCCCAGAGCGATCTGGAAAAAGCCACCACCGAACTGCGCACCGCGCTCGATGCTGAGAGCACTTCGGCCACTGACCTGGCCGCCAAGCTCGCCGCCGTGCGCGCCGCGCGCGCCAAGGCGCAGGCGGAACTCACCGCCGCCCGTGATGAACTCAAGCAACTGCTCACCGCGCGGCAGGAAGCGGTGCTGGTGATGATGGGTTCGCTGGAATAATCCTGTTGCTGACGGATTGGTTTGTGGAACACCTGATCGACATGTTGCGGCGGCAGGGCCTGCTGGACGATGAATCCGCCCGGCAGGCCCGCCGCTTGCTCGCGCAGGGCCAGACGCTCGAGGAAGCCATCCTCGGCGCCGATGGCGTCAGCGAGGAAGCCATGCTCGGCGCGTTTGCCGAGCATTTCCATTTGCCGTTGTGCGATCTGGAGCAACAGACCCCCAGCAAGGAATTCCTCGCCGCGTTTCCCGCCCGGCTGCTGGTGCGCCATCATCTGCTGCCGGTGCGCGAGGAGCAGGGCGTCACCCTGGTGGCGTCGGCGCGCATCAGCGACTCGACGGGACTCGACGAACTGCGTGTGGTGACCGGGCGCGAATGTCGCCTGGCGCTGGCGCCGGCGGGCGAGATCGACCGCGCGATCAAACGCCTGCTGGGCGTGGGCGCTGACACGCTGCAGACGCTCGACGCCGACGCCGGCATTCAGGTGCTCGACAGCGAAGAAGGCGGCGACCTCGATGCCGCCGACGCGGCGCATGACGCCTCCATCATCCGCTTCGTCAATCAGGTGCTCATTGAAGCCATTGAAAGCCGCGCCACCGACGTCCACATTGAGCCGTTCGAGGACGCCCTGCGCCTGCGCTACCGCATCGACGGCGTGCTGCAGGAGGCGAACGTCCCCGCCAGCGTGCGCCGGTTCCATGCCGCCATCGTTTCCCGTCTGAAAATCCTCGCCCACCTGGACATCGCCGAGAAACGCTTGCCGCAGGACGGCCGGATCAAGCTCAAACTCTCGGGACGCGAGATTGACGTGCGCGTGTCGATCATTCCCATGGTCCACGGCGAAGCGGTCGTGCTGCGTCTGCTGCAGCGCGGCGCCGCCTTGCTGGGCGTGCAGCACCTGGGCATGGCGGCCCGCGATCGCGCCTTGTTCGATCAGGTGCTCGAACTGCCCCATGGCATTGTGCTGGTCACCGGGCCCACCGGCTCGGGCAAGACCACCACGCTCTATGCCGCCCTTAGTCAGATCAACGACATTCAACGCAAGATCATCACCATCGAAGATCCCGTGGAATACCAGCTGCGCGGCGTCAATCACATTCAGGTTTCCAACAAAACCGGCTTGACCTTTGCCGCCGGCTTGCGCGCCATCCTGCGTCATGACCCGGATGTGGTGCTCATCGGCGAAATCCGTGACCGCGAAACCGCGGAAATTGCCGTGCAGGCGTCACTCACCGGCCACCTTGTCTTCAGCACGCTGCACACCAACGACGCGCCGACCGCCGCCACCCGGCTGGTGGACATGGGGCTTGAACCTTACCTCGTGGCGTCCTCGCTGGAAGTGGTCATCGCCCAGCGGCTGGTGCGTTTGATTTGCCCGCAATGCAAACGCGCGCTGGACGCCGCCGAGGTGGCGCCCCTGCGCGAGCAATACGGCACGCTGCTGCCGGCTGAGCTTTACACCGGCGTTGGTTGCCGGGCGTGTCAGGGCAAAGGCTTCCGTGGTCGGCAGGGCGTGTTCGAAATGATGGCGGTCACCGATGACCTGCGCACGCTGATTCTGCGCCAGGCGCCCGCCCATGAGCTGCGGCGCTGCGCTGAGCGGCATGGCATGCGCTCTCTGCGTGAAGACGGCTGGCGCGTGGTGGGCGAAGGACGCACCACCGTGGACGAGGTGATGCAGAACACCAAGGACGAGCACAGCGCGTTTGCCGGCTGGACCAATGACGCCTCGCCGGAGGATGACGACGCCACTGCCGGAGGTCAGCCATGACGCAGACCTTCGCCTTCGTCGCCCTCGACGGCACCGGCCGCACCCAGCACGGCACGCTCAACGCCGACTCCCGCGCCGCCGCCATGGAACAGGTGGTGGGGCGCGGCCTGGAACCGCTGTCCATCGAACCGGCGAGCGGCGGCAAACGTGCGGGCATCGGATTGACGAAGGCGAACGCCTCTCATGCCGGCGGACGTTTGCCCCGCAAAGCCGTGGAAGCCTTCACCGCCGAGCTGGCGAATCTGCTGGCGGCCGGCTTGTCACTGTCCCGGGCGCTGGCGCTGCTCAAACGTGAAGCGTCGCACCCGGCAGCTCAGGCGGCGTGGGGTCAGGTGCATGACGATGTGGTCGGCGGCGAACCCCTGCATGGCGCGCTGAGCCGATTTCCCCAGGCGTTTTCCCAGGTGTACGTCGCCATGGTCCGCGCGGGGGAGGCCGGCGGTTTCCTGCCGCTGGTGCTGCAACAGATCAGCGACTTCCGCCAGCGCGAGCAGGACCTGCTGGGCAAAGTCAAAGCCGCCATGATCTATCCCATCGTGCTGGCGACGGTGGCGACTGGCGTGCTGATTTTCCTGCTGAGCTTCTTCATTCCCCGTTTCGCCCCGATATTTTCCCAGTTCGGCTCCAACCTGCCCGTGCTCACCCAGGTGGTGGTCAAGATCAGTCACTGGCTGACGCACAACGGCCCGTTGCTGGCGCTGCTGGCGATCCTCACCGTGCTGGGCGTTCGGCGGTGGTACGCCAGCGATCTGGGACGCCGACAGTGGGAACGCTTGCTGCTGCGTTTGCCGGCTTTGGGCACCTTGACCGCGCGCTTCGCGCTGGTGCGCTTCGCCCGCATGCTCGGCACGCTGCTGCATGCCGGGGTGCCGCTGGTCAGCGCCTTGCAGGTGGCGCGCGAAGCGCTGGGCAACCAGACCCTCTGCGATGCCGTCAATCACGCCATTGAAGCCGTGCGCCAGGGTGAAGCGCTCAGCCGCGCGTTGAGCGTCAACCGTCAGCTCTTTCCGCCCAGTGTGCTGGAGATGGTCAGTGTGGCGGAAGAGACCGGCCGGCTGGATCATGAACTGATCCGCCTGGCGACCGCGTATGAAAGCGATCTGGACCGGCACCTGCGCATGACCGTCGCGCTGGTCGAACCGCTGCTGCTGATTCTCATGGCGAGCCTCATCGGCACCGTGGTGGTGAGCATGTTGCTCCCGGTGTTTACCTTGCAGGATTTGATCAACTGACTTTCTGGAAACGGAGTGCTGATATGCAACGACCGCTGCAACCCTCCCCGCGCCCGCAGCGCGGCTTCACGCTCATCGAACTGCTGCTGGTGCTGGTGATCCTGGGCGTGCTGGCGGCATTGGTGGTGCCGCGCTTCACCAACCGTTCGCAGCAGGCGCGGGAAACTGCCGCCAAGGCGGACATCTCCAGCCTGGAGACGGCGCTGAATGCTTTTGAAATCGACACCGGGCGCTTCCCCAGTTCCGACGAAGGTCTGGGCGCGCTGCTTGCGGCGCCGGGTGATGTGAAGGACTGGCGTGGGCCGTACCTCTCGCGCGGCATGCCGCAGGACCCGTGGGGCAACGCCTACCAGTACAGCCAGCCGGGCCAGCACAATCCCCAGGGATTTGATTTGTACTCCCTCGGCGCTGACGGCCGCGAAGGCAATGACGACATCGGCAACTGGAAAAACTGAGATCGCCAGCTCATGGTGCGCAATCCGCGACAACTCGGCGCCGCTTTCACCCTGCTCGAACTGGTGTTCGTGCTGATGGTGCTGGCGTTGGTGCTGGCGCTGACGGCCCCACATCTGCGCGGCTGGGGACAGGGCGCCAACCTGCGCAGCGTGGCGGATGAATTTCGTGCTGCGACGGTCGCCGCCCGCGCCGCGGCCATCCTCAGCGCTCGGCCGCATCGTTTGGAAATCACCAGCGCGGGCACGAGCTATCAGGTGGTGGCGGTGGATGAAATGGCGGCTGGCAACACCCGCAGCAGCGCGCAAACTGGTGAGGTCACCACCAGTGCCGTGGCGGGCGAGTTTGCCGCGCCGGTGGACTTGCCCGCCGGCTACCGTGTGGAGCTGATTAAGAAGACCACTGCCACCGCGACCGCTGATTCGCTGGAGTTCGACCCCACCGGTCGCATCACACCCGCCACTGTGCGCATCACTTCCCGCGATGGGCGGCAGATTGAACTGATCGCTGAGTCGATCACCGACAACTTCCACCTGACCACGGAGGCCGGCTCATGAGGCGACGTGGCTTTCCATCCCGTGCGTGGGCGTTCACCTTGCCCGAGGTGCTGGCGACCATGGTCTTTCTGAGCGTGGTGCTGCCGGTGACGCTGCGCGCGGTGACGGTATCCCTGCAAGCCGCCGCGCGGGCGCGGCATGTGCTCGAAGCCACCCAGCTCGCACAGGAGAAGATCGGCCTGGCGCTGGCGCTGCGCGACGTCAGTGAACTGTCAGGCGGCGGAACCTGCGCCGAGCCGTGGTCCGAGTACCACTGGGAAATGACCAGCAGCGCCCGCAGCGACGGCAGCTATGACGTGCAGGTGAGCGTTTCCTGGCGGGAAGCGTTGGAAACCCGCTCCATCGAACTGGACACCATCGTCTTCCCCCGCGCAGACGAAGACACCAGCACGGAGGCTGCGTCATGAACCGCCTCCGGCGCCACCATCGCCAGACCGGCTTCACCCTGCTGGAAGTGCTCATCGCCCTGGCGCTCTCGGCGGTGCTGCTGCAGGCGCTGTACACCGCCATGAGCATCGCCTTCCGCGCCCGCCAGAGCATGTTGCGCCAGACCGACCTGCCGCGCCAGACCACGCTGGTGCTGAACCTGATCGAGCAGGAATTGCAGGGCGCGCTCCCGCCCACCGGCGTGCTGGCGGGGCCATTCGTCGGCTCGGTGACCGAAGACGGCGCGGTCGACACCTTGTCATTTTCCGCCGCCGGCTTGCTCAAGCTGAGCACAGAGGAAGACGCCTCGCGCGATCCGGGCATCCATCAGGTGCAACTGGCGCTCTCAGGCGCTACAGCGCCGTCCACCATTACGTTGACGATTGACCGCGCCCCGCTCAATGAGGACCGCAGCGCTGACGAGGATGCCGACCTGAGCGCCCAGGCGGAAAGCGAAACCCTCGCCACCCGCGTGCAGACGCTGACCCTGCGCTACTACGACGGCGCCGACTGGCAAACCGAATGGGATTCGAGCGCCCAGGACGATCTGCTGCCCCTGGCGGTGGAAGTGACGCTCGAACTGCGTGACCCCAACGATGCCCAGCGCACCTGTCGCATGGTGCGTGTCGTGCCGCTGACGGCCGGGCGGGTCAGCGGGTCGGGCTTGACGGGAGGCGGCCTGTGAACGCACACCCCTCAAGTCCCGCAGTGCGGCAACGCGGCTCGGTGCTGATCATCACGCTGATCGTCGTCTTCGCGCTGGTCACCCTGGTGCTGGCGCTGGGTCGCAACGCGCGGGTCGAGGCCGCCGCGGCGCGCAACAGCCTCGCCGCGGCGCAGGCGCAGGCGATTGCTCAAGGCGCACAGCAATACGCCCTGGCGCTGCTGACCGATCGGCTCGACACGCTCGACCAACTGACTGACACCGACTTTGCTGCCGTGGAACTTGGCGATGGCTGGTTCTGGATCCTGCGTCCGAATTTCGACGATCCGGATCAGCCTGCTTACGGCTTCCAGGATGAGAGCGCCCGGCTGGACCTCAACACCGTCACGCTCGAAAGCCTGCGCCGCATGGAGGGCATGACTGACGAACTGGCGACGTCCATCATCGACTGGCGCGATGGCGATGACGACAGCACCGAAGGCGGCGCCGAGAGCAATTTCTATCTGACGCAGTCCCCGCCGTACCGCGCCAAGAACGGCGACTTTGAAACCCCCCATGAACTGCGGCTGGTGCGCGGGATGACTGATGACCTTTACCGTGGCGCAGCTGCCAGCGGCGGGCGCACGCTCACGACCGAAGGCTGGCAACACTGGGGTTTGCTGCCGTATTTCACCGTGTGGTCGTGGCAGAACAACGTCAGCGCGGACGGCACGCAGCGCATCAACATCGCCAGTGCGCAGCAGCGGCAACAGTTTGAAGAACGATTGCGCCAGCGTTTGGGCACCGCCCGCGCCAACGATGTGCTGGCGCGCCTGGGCAATCCCCGGCCGCGCGATCTGTTCGACCTGGCGAGCCGGGGCGGCATGACCAGCGAGGAGTTGAAATTGGTGGAGGACGACTTCACCACCAGCAGCAATCCGCGGGTGCGTGGGCTCATCAACGTCAATCGGGCGCCGCGCGAGGTGCTGCGCACGCTGGAGGCAATTGACGAAAGCGAAGCTGATCAGTTGCTGGAGGCGCGCCCGGAGGATGGCGAAAATTCCATCGCCTGGGTGTGGGATGTGCTGCATGACGCGGCGATCGGCTTGAGCGCCCAGATCACCGGGCGCGGGATGCACTACAGCGCTGACATCCTGGCGGTGGCGCCGCGCGGCCGGGCGTGGCGGCGGGTGCGGGTGGTGATCGACAGTGGCAGCACGCCGGTGCGCGTGGTGTTTCAGGAAGACCTGACCCGCATGGGTTGGCCGTTGGCGCAGGAAGTGCTCGACAACATTCGTGCCGGCTATTCACCTGCGGGCGGTGCGCTGATGGGAGGACGCAGCTAGATGGCGGGGAGTTGGTCGACATGGTGGCGGCATGGGCCGGTGCTCAGTCTGACGCTCAGCGATCAGTTGGTGCAGTGTGCTCAGGTCCGGCGCGCCGGCCGGCAGGAGGTGGTGCAGCGCGTGGCGGTCTGGCCCTTGCCTGAGGGCGGCTGGAGCAACGATCCCGCCCAGCTTGGCGCAGGGCTGCGCCAGTTCCTGCGCGCGCGGCATTTCAGCGCCAGCCGGGTGGTGCTGGGCGCGCCCGCCAAATGGCTGGTGTCGCATGAAAAGGATTTGCCTCCCGCCGACGGCACCCAGGCGGCGGCGTTGCTGCGACTGCACACCGAACGTCTGGCGGCGGCAGACCATACCGCGATGACGTTTGACGCAGTGGGCGCGCTTGAGGGCAGCAACCCGCGCAAGGTGCTGCTGGTGGGCATGCTCGAACCGCAGGTCCAGCGGCTGCGGGCGGTGTGCGTTGCTGCCGGGCTGACGCCGATCGCGCTGACCGCCACGAGCCTGGCGTTGGCGCAGCGGCTGAACACGCCCGCCACGGCGGTATTGCTCAGCATGCCGGGCGCGGAAGTGGTGGGGCGACGCGATGGGCGGCTCAGCGCTCTGCGGCATTTGAGTCTGGTGATGCCCGTCACCGGTGAACTCGCACCGCTGGCGGGCGAGATTCGCCGCACGCTCAGCCTGTCGGGCAGCAGCGGGGCGGGTGAACTGGTTTGTCTGCGCAGCAGCGGCTGGACGGAATCCCAGGCGGCGGAGCTGGCGCAGCGTGCCGGGCTGGGTGGACCGCGGACTCCGGAACTGGCGGACGTGGGCCTGCGCGCCAGCAGCGGGGCGAGCAATGGCGAAGTGGATGCCGTGTCACCCAACCAGACGCTTTCGGCAGCGGCGGTGGGGGCGATGGCGTTGCGCGGCCGACTGCCGGTGAACCTGTGGCGCTCACGGCTGGCGCCAGCGCCGGTGCGCCGGGTTGGTCGCCGGGCGGTGTGGGCGGCAGTGCTGGCGCTGCTGGGCATCGGAGCTTTGGCGAGTCTGTACCTGAATGTGCTCCAGCGCGAAGCCGAGGTCGTGGAGTTGGATGAGCGGCTGCGCCAGTTGACGCCCGACCTCAAGGCAGCACAGGCGGCGATCGACGCGGTGGCCGCCGGACGCAGCTATTACGAGCAGCGCCCGCCCATGCTCGACTGCATGCGCGACGTCACGCTGGCGATTGAACGCAATGACCCGCTGTGGGTCACCAGCTTCGCCTGGCGCGACAACCTGCGCGGCCAGGTGCAGGGCAAAGCGACAGACCAGCGCACGGTGCTGGCGGTGCTGGATCGGCTGCGCAATCACGCGCACTTCACCCAGGTGCAGTTGGCGGACCTCCGCGACGCGCCGGGGCAGACGCGCCAGGTGACCTTCAACATCACGTTCACCTATGCACCGGGAGGCCAGCCATGACGCTCTCGACGCGCGAACGCATCATTGCCGTGGCGACGGTCACTGTGCTGGCGCTGCTGGCGCTCGACCGCACGATCCTGACCCCCTGGCTGGATCGTCTGGATGCCGCTCAGGGCGTGCTCGCTCAGCAGCAGCAGCAACTGCAGCGCGCGGAGCAGACCTTCAACAACCGCACCCGCGCCCAGCGCAAGTGGCGCTCGCTGACGGGTGAAACCCTGCAGGCCGACGCCTCCACCGCCGAGAGCCAGGTGCTCAATCATGTGCGGGACTGGGCGAGTGCCGCAGGACTGTCGCTGACCGCGCTGAAGCCCGAACGCAGCGAGAAAGACGCGGCATTTGTGAAGATCATCATCCGCGCCACCGCCACGGGCAGCATGAAGCAGATGGCGCGCTTTCTGCACAGCGCGCAGACCACGGAGTTGCCGCTGCGCATCACGGACCTGCAATTGAGCAGCCGCAAGGAAGGCACGGATGACCTGGCGCTGACGGTTGGGCTGGCGACGATCTTTCAGCCGCGCGACGCGCCCAAGTCGGCGGGGGAGGTGACGCCATGATGCCCAGCCGCAATTGGAAGTGGATGCTGTGGGGAACGCTGGTTCACGCGGTGTGTGTGCTGTCAGCCGCTGGCGCCGAGAAGGCGGACGACGCATTCACCCGCGACTTCGGCGTGATCGTCGATCGCAACATGTTCCTGCGCGATCGCCGTCCCACGGCCGTCAAACCAGTGACGCCGCCGCCTGCTCCCGCAACCACGGATGCCGCGCCGCCGCCACCCCCGCCGCCGCCGGAGAAGCAGTACGTGCTGGTGGGCGTAGTGTTCGAGGACCTGACCACCGCGCGGGCGTACTTCGAGCATGTGGGTGAGGGCACGCTGGTGAAGATCGCCCCGGGCGAGCCGTTGGCCAATGGGCATGTCACCGAAGTGCAGCTCAACAGCGTGGCATATATGGATGCCAAGGGCCTCACGTGGGTGGATGTGGGCGACGACCTGACCGGCGCCCCCATGGCGGTGAGTGGCCCCACGCATGAAGCGGGTGAGGCTGGCGCCGGGACCACCAGTGCGGACGCCAAGCCGGGTGAAAAACCCGCTGCCGATCCCGCGGCCCTGAGCATCGAAGAGCGGCTGCGTCGGCGCCGCCAGCAGGAGTTGGGACAGTAAGCCGTCAGTCAATCATCGGCCAAGGCCAGACCTTGCCGCAGGAGCCTGGAATGCAATCGTCCATGTTGACCGCATCACGACTGTTGGGCTGCATCGCGCTGGGATGCTGCTTGAGCCAGGTCAGCCCGATCGCGCTGGCGCAGGAGGAAAGTGCACCTCCCGCACCGGCGGCCGCGCCCATCACCGTTGCGCCGGAAACGACCGCGCCCGCGCCTGCCGCCGGCAACGGCAATGCCGAGCATGCGCCTTCGGGACTCACCGCGACCAACGGTGGCTTGCTGCTGCATTTTCAGGATGTCAGCATCAACGCGGTACTCGATGAGCTGTCCGCCGCCGGCGGGTTTGTGGTGGTCAAGCTGGTGAAGCCCGAGGGGCGAATATCGCTGGTCAGTCGGCAGCCGGTGGACAAGGCGACCGCGGTGGCGTTGCTCAACACCGTGCTGCGCAATGCCGGGTATGCAGCCGTGCAGCAGGGGCGGATTCTCAAGATCGCCAGCCTGGGCGACGCCAAGAAAATGAGCATCCCCGTGCAGGTGGGCAACGATCCCGCGCAGATCGAACCTTCCGATCATCTGGTCACACAGGTCATTCCACTGCGGTACGCCGACGCCACGCAACTTAAGCAGGATCTGGCGCCGGTCATCAATCCGGAGGCGGACTTCACTTCCAATGAATCCAGCAACGCGCTGATCATCACCGACACCTCCGCCAATGTGCGCCGGGTGGTGCAGATCGTCAACGCGTTGGACACCTCGCTGGCGGGCGCGGTGGATGTGAAGATTTACCAGCTCAAATACGCCAATGCCGCCAATGCCGCCAAGCTCATCAATGACGTGTTCGGCGATCTGGAAACCTCCGGCACACAGAACCCGCAGCAGGGCGGTTTCGTCCCGCCCTGGCGGCGGCAGGAGAACAACAACAATCGCAGCAATTCCTCGCGCGGCCAAACCTCCGGCCGCACCAAGCAGGTCAAAGCCAGTTCCGATGACCGCACCAATTCTGTCGTCGTCTCCGGCCCCAGCGACACCATGGGGCTGATCGCCCAGATCGTCAAGGAACTGGATTCCAATCCCGCCGCCGACCAATTGGTTTACGTCTACCGCTTGCGCAATGCGCAGGCGACCAACCTCGAGAGCGTGCTCAACAACCTGTTCAACAGTTCCGTCACCACCAACAACAGCAACAACAATCAGAATCGCAACAACAACACCACTCAGCGCAGCAACACCAACACCAGCAACAACCGCAACTCCAACAGCGGGCCCTTCGGCTCCAGCAGCAGCAGTTCCAACCGGCTCACCAGTGGACGTTTCGGCGGCACGACCAACACCGGCTCGTCCACGCGCGTGTCCTCCCGCGCCCTGCAGACCGCCGCGGACCTGGCGGGCGAGGTGTCCATCATTGCCGACGGCGACACCAACTCCATTCTCATCAAAACCGCACCCACCAATTACACCCGCGTGAAGCAGGTGCTTGATGAACTGGACCGCCCGGTGGCGCAGGTGTTGATCAAAGTGCTCATCGCGGAGGTCACGCACGACAACGGCGCGGACATCGGCGCGGAGTTTTCCATCCTCAATCTGCGCTCCAGCGGCCAGGGCCAGGAAGGCGGCACGGGCTTCAACATTCCCGTCGCCGGCGTCAACGCCACGGGCCTGATTGTGCAGGTGCTCGAGAGCAACTTCACCGCCACCATTCGCGCTCTGGAAACCGAAGGCAAGCTCGATGTGCTGTCCCGGCCGTACATCCTCGCCTCAGACAACCAACTGGCGAGCATTACCGTCGGCCAGGAAGTGCCGTTCATCACCAACAGCCGCGTGACGGATTCGGGCCAGACCATCAACACCATCCAATACGGCGACGTGGGCATCCTGCTGGACGTGATTCCGCACATCAATCCTGACGGGCTGGTGATTCTCGACGTGGCGCCGGAAATCTCCACGCTGACTTCCACCACGGTGCCGATCACGGACACGGTCGGCGCGCCGGTGATCGCCAAGCGTTCCGCCGAGTCGCGCGTGGGCGTGAAGTCCGGGCAGACGATCGTCATCGGCGGGCTGATGGAAGACCGCGTGACTTCCACGGTCAACAAAGTGCCGCTGCTGGGCGACATTCCCCTGCTGGGTGAACTGTTCAAACGCACCACCAGCAGCAAGACCAAGACCGAACTGCTGATCTTCCTGACCCCGCACGTTGCCGCCAATCCTGATGACCTGCAAGGCATGTCGCAGGATGAGGTGAAGGGCACGAAGCTGGTGCCGGGCGCGGTGACGCCGGGGACGTATGATGAGCATCTGGAAGGCATGCAGCGCGGTGCGGCGACGCCGGCCCCGGCGCCCGCCCGGAAGGAAGACGATGAGCCGACTTTGCCCGCAACGACGACGCAGCCGTGAACGCCTTCCCATGATGGTTCGGCGTGGCTTGCTGTTGGCGCTGCTGATGCTGCCTGGTTGCGCCAGCGAGGGTACGTCGAGCGCTGGCGGGGGGAGCAAGCGGACGGATGCCTGTGCCACGGAGTTGCATGAGCTCTCGGGTGACCTGCTGACCTACTATGCTGCGCGGGGCAATCTGCCTGATGAACTGCCGATGCTGACGGAAGTGACGGGCAAGCCGGTGGCGGCGCCGTGGCATTGCGTCGCCAGCGGGCAGCGTTATCGTTACGAGCCGCGCGGGGTGGCGCTGCCGTTGAGCACGGACCGCGCGGTGGTGTTTGCCGCCGGGCCGGATCGTGCGGGCAAACGCTGGGCGATTGTCATTCATGAGCCGACGGACGGCGCCCCGCTGTTGACGCGCGTGCTGCATCTGTCCGAGTCGATGTTCGCGGAGAACCCGGGCAACTGACCGGCACGGGCACGCCGGCGCAGTTGGCATCCTGTCGGTTTACGGCGCGGTGAGCAGTTCCTCGAGGGTTTTTTCCTTCTGCCGCGGCCTGGTCGTTTCGAGCACCCCCGGCTGGCGCACATAGCGAATGGGCACGGTGCTGCCGTCGCCGGCGCTGCCGTCGGCTTCGTGGTCAAAGTGATGCAGCACCAGCGTGTGCTCGTCGAGCGCGAACGGCTCGGTGGGGGGCGTGAAGACCTGTTCGCCGAGTTTGCCGAACGGGTAGCGCATGATGTTGGAGATGCGCAGTTCGTCGATGGTGACGGCGGTGGTCGGCTTCTCCTGTCCCAACGACAGGAAGCGCGCGGGGGAAGGCAGTTCCATGCTGTTGAGCCAGTAGGTGCGGCTGTCCTCGCCGCCTCCACTGACGACCGGGCCGGGGAAGCCGTCGAGGAAGAGTCGGCGCATGATCTTGCCGCTGGCGTTGTCGCGATCGTTCCAGTCCCAGATCAGCGCGACGTGATGCCACTGGCCGGGATTGATCTGCGGGTTCTGGCGATAAATGATCAGCACTTTGCCCGGCTCGCACAGGCGGTTGTACATCCGCAGGTCCCACTGCCGACTGGTCACCAGCCAGAGCGTGTGTTCGTACCGGGCGGGTTTGGTGATTGGGTTTTCGATGGGCAGCGTCAGCAGCGTGCCGTAGTTGGGGGCTTCATAGCGGGCGAAGAATTCCAGCGTGCCCTGACGACTGTCGAAGTGCTGGCGCAGGTGGCCGTCGGCGCTGGCGTCGCCCAGGTCGATGACCACGCGCTGGTCTTTGGACAGGCGCACGCCGTGGTCGAATTTGCCGGAGGGGAAGAGGCGATCCTCAGCAGTGGGTAGCTCCCACTGCGGCATAGGTGGGTCCAGCGGCGTGTCCACCAGCGGGTTTTCGCCGGTCCACGTCATGGTGGTGCGATCGCGCTCCGGCCACCACGGCAGACGCAGCCAGTCGTACTTATCACGCAAGCGCACCGGCGGTTTGCTGACGATGCGGACGCGCTGCGTGGGCGCGTCGGCGGGCACGCGCAACTGGTACACGAACAGGCTGTCATCGAAATGCAACCAGGCTTCCGGCGCCGGCTGACCGTCGGCCGTGAAGGCGTGCATGCCTTCACCCAGATAGCTCAGGTCGACTTTGGTGAGCTTGCCCTGCGTGTGCTGGAAGAACAGCGGGCGATCGGCGGGGCGATTGATCTGCACGGTTTGCGGCAGTTCGGCGTCGGCTCCGCCGGGCACGAGCGCGAGCTTTTGCCAGAGCGGCATGTAGAGCAGGTGCCGGGGGCCGAAGTTGCCCAGCAGGTTGTAGCGCTCGTTCATGTATTGCGCCAGATGCTCGTGGGCATAGGCCGCCACCAGCGGATCGCGCGGCTCGGGCAGGCGCTGGTATGCCCACCAGTAAATGAACGGATGGAATTGCCGTTGATCATTGCGTTCCGGTGTGCGCAGCAGACCATCCGCCAGATGCTCGGCACAGGCGATCACCTCGGCGGGCGGGTCGGGCAGGTCGTACAGGCTTTCCTGGAAGAATTGCTCCATCCACGGAGCGCGGATTTCGTACACGCCGTCTTCGCGCTGCGTCGCCAGCACGGACGGAACGAGACCTTCATAGAAAGCGCGAAAGCGTGGATCCCAGGTGGCTTTGTAGTACACCGCCACGCTGCCCGCCATGCTGGTGTGTCCGGTGCGGTCGGTGGGGACGTACAGCTCCATGGTTTTGCCGACCATGAAGGCGTCGTAGCAGGACTCCATGATTTCGCCAAAGACATCCAGCGCCCGCTGGTAGCCGGTGACGTAGAAGCACAACGCCAGGTTTTTATACCAGTGGTCCTGAAAGCCCAGACAGGAGCCGTCGAAGGACCAGGTGCCGTAGTGCCAGTACTTGAAGCCGATGCGTGGCGTGCCGGGCACGCCGGTGGGGTGAATGTGGCGCACATCCATTTCATGGCGGGCGATGGCGGTGCCGGCGTCGAGCCAGTCGCGTTCGCCGCTGCGCAGGTACATCAGCCACGGAACGATCGCGCTGCCGTAGCCCAGGTCGTAGTTGCGGCGGTAGCCGGAGTACTGGTATTCCACCTTGCCCTCGGACGGTTCGACGCGCTGCAGGTGGTAGGGGATGCCGCGCCCGTAGTCGTAGAAGCCGTAGTGTGGTTCCATGTGCCGCAGGGCGAAGCGCCACTCATCGCGCAGCGCCTGCACCCGCCGTTCCATGTCGCCGAAGTGTTCCAGGTCCAAAGCGTTGTAGGGGCCAAACGCGCCTGACGCGCAGTTCCACTGGGCCGTCGCACTGGCGAGGGGCGGCTGCAGCATCAAGGCAGCGGTGTTGACGATCGTGGTCGCGGGAGCAGCAACAGCGGCGGCGGGGCGCAGGGTGAGAATCCATTCATGCGTGCGCGCCAGTCCCAGGCCGTTGGACTTGCGGGTTTTGAGCACCGGGTCCTTGTGCCGCTTGGCTTCAAAACGGTTCCACGCTTCATCGCCGTAGCGGGCCTGCACATCCTCCCGGCGAAAGCCCAGCAGATGGCCGGCCTCCGGACTGAAGGCATGCAACGTCAACCCGGCGGCATCCGCGCTGACGCCAATGGGAAACTGCTCCGCCAGATCCGGCGCAGCCACGGTGATCCCGCCCGCAGCAGGACTCGACCAATCCAGCCAGCCCGCCAGGCTCGCGCCTTGCCAGTTGGTATGTTCGCCTTGCAACACCACCGCCTGCCCGCGCGCCTGCTGGCACACCCGCACCGGCCCGCCGGCAAGCTGCACGGGAGCCGCCGCGGACAGGTCATTGGGATCGATGCCCACCAGTCCGGTCGCCTGCGCGCCCAGCGCCAGCGGCAGCCGCAAGCCCAGGTCGCGCCACTGCATCGTGTCGGTGTCCACGGTCACCACCCAGGTGGTGAACACCCGCAGCACCGGCTGATCGCGGTACAGGTACACGCGCGTGATGTAGCGGCAGGCGCGCTCGCCGGCGTCATTCACATACCAGCCGGTGGCTTTGACCACCACGCGCTGTGATGAGGCGAACTCCACGCTCACGGCATAGTCATCATCCGGCGCGTTGCTGCGATAGCGCGTGCCATGCTGATCCAGAAAATACAACCCGGCATCAGCGCTGTTGGGCGTCAGCAGTTTCTGGTCATCCAGCGTGAGCTGCTCAATAATCGACCCCCGGGTTTTGGAGAACGCCGCCACCAGCCGTCCCGTGTTGACGGTGAGTTGCTGCGCCGCATCGCTGACGGTGATGCCGGCGTCGGGTGGTGTCGCGGTGACTTTGCTGCCGTATTCCAGCGTCCAGGGTTGGGCGGGCGCGCCGTCCGCAGCATCCTGCGCGTCGGCAGGCGCGGCCGCGTCGATGAGCACCCATTTCAAGCTGCCTTGCGGGGTCCATGTGGCGGAGGGCGTGATGGAGCAGGGCACCGGCTGGCCCTGGGCATCAACCACGCGCATCTGGTCCACGCGGAACACTTCTTCCTTGGGCAAGGGGACGCCGAAGGTCACCGGGAAACCACCGGCCGGCTGCGTGCTGCGCACCACCAGCGGCACCCGCTGACGTTCGACCTTTGCCTCCGCGTTGGAGGTTTTCAGGTCCTGCAGCGACCAGATGTTGTTGAGCTGCTCCTCGGACGGTTTTGCTTCCACCAATCCAGCCAGCAACGCAACCAGTGATGCCATCATGCCCAGACGAAACCACTGCATGCCACAGCACTCCAGAGGTGAGGTTTGGCGTCCCCACCAACGCGTAAGCAGATAAGCCGGAACCGCGTCCGGGCAGGCGCTTGCCCCCGCCGGGTCACCCATGTCAAGCGATTTCGCTTTCACCTGCCGTTGCCGTCGAGGTCCCACGGCAGGTTCAGATTGGACGCCACATTGAGGACCAGATCGTCGTACACCATGGCTTCCACGTGGCCGTCGAAGAAGCCGACGTTGGCGGCAGGATTATGAATGAACTCCACGGCGCCCACGGTGGTCAGGTCGGTCAGGCGCTGCACCGCCGAATTGCGAAAGCGCGGCGGGGTGGTGCTGCTGTCCTCGTGCATCTCACTCAGCAGCAGGGTCGCGCTGGGATTGCTCGCCCGGGAGAACTTGGACCACACGCCGTAGCTGCCGCTGTAGGTCAGCGTGTTGCGGGTGTAGTAGTAGTTCGTGCCGTAGCTGGAGTGAATCTTGCCGTGGGGGAAGCCTGCCGCCACCTGCGTGGTTCCGCCGTTGAGATCAAAGCGGGGGACCACCTCATCGCCCGGGCAGGTCATGATGGACCCAAGCGTCTTGCCCTGATTGGCGGCATCGATGGTCATCCCCAACTGCTTGCCCCACAGGTGCGCGCCGGTGAAGTTGTAGCCCGCGCCGGCAAACGGCGAAGGCAGATTGCCAGTGTTGCCCTGCGCGCTCACCGGCAGCCAGTCCTCGTACTCGTCGGCGTACTGGCGGATGATGAAAGTGATCTGCCGCACCTGGCTGGCGCAGCTGGTGCGCTGGGCGGCCTTCCGCGCGCCCTGCAGGGCTGGCAACAAAATGGAAATGAGCAGGCTGATGATGCTGATCACCACCAGCAACTCAATGAGCGTGAATCCCGCCCCCGGAACTGCCCCCGGAACCGCCCCCGGAACTCTTCCCGGAAGGACTTGCCCCCGACGCTCCGCGGCACGTTGGCTCGCCGCGCGGCTCCCCAACCGCGGCGCGGCTTGCTTCCTGCCCTGATTCCGTAAACGCCGACAGCCAGCTTCAGTCAGATGCATCACCTTGGGACTCCGCGGCAAGAGAGGGTGAATTAGATGTGCAACGTATGCACAATCCTAAAGCGGCGCAGTCGGCCCGTCAAGCCTTTTCTGAAAATCAGGACCCCTGATGTCACCGGGGACAACGCGAACGGAGGGGGAATCAGGTCGAAGCCGCCGGGCTGCCGCAGGATTCGCGCACGACCAGATGCGTTCTGAGCACTTCATGCCGGATTGGCGCCGTCGGGTCCGCCAGCCGGCGCGTCAGCAGGTCCACTGCGGTCGCGCCCAGCTCCCGGCGGGGCGTGTGCATGGTGGTCAGGCGCGGAATCATGTACGACGCCACATCCAGGTTTTCATAACTGCCCAGCGCCACGTCCTGGGGCACGCGCAGGCCGGCTTTGGTGAAGTGACGCAACATTTCGATGGCGATGCGATCGCTGGCGCACACCAGCGCAGTGGGGCGGGGTTTGAGCGCCTGGAACTGGTTCCACTGGTCGACAAAGCCGCCCAGCCGGGCCGTGGTGGAGTCCACCACATAGTTGGGGGGAACCTTGTAGCCCAGTTCCTTCATCGCCTGCAGGTAGCCGCGGGTGCGCTCCGCGCTGGCGTAACCTTGATCGGTCTTGATGCGCCGGCCCAGGTAGGCGATGTGCCGATGTCCCAGCCCCGCCAGGTGCTGCACCATGGTGATGATCGCCTGGCGGTAGTCGAAACACACACTGTCCTGTGTGGGAGTGCCCGGATGATTGACCAGCACGGCTGTGCTCACCCGGCTCAGCAGGCGGTCGAGCAGCCTGGGATCATTGACATCGATCAGCAGCAGGCCGTCGACTTCCAGCGGATCAATGGCCTGGAAGAAGTGCAGTTCATTCTTGAGCGCCAGGCGGTCGTACAACCCCGCCAATGCCAAGCGGGATTCGAGAATGCGCGCCTGCATGCCGTAGAGAATGTCGTAGTAAAACGGGGCCGCCAGTTCGTTGTTGAGCGTCGGATGCAGCACCGCCAGGCGATACATCCCGCCACGCGGCTTGTCGTGATGCCAGCGGCGGCGAATGTTCTGGCGGGCGATCGGGTCCACCCGGTAGTTGAGCGCCGCGATCGCATCCCATACCCGCTGGGCCGTCTCCGCGCTGATGCGCGGCGAACCATTGATCACCCGCGACACCGTGCTCGCCGCCACCTGGGCCCGTTGGGCGACATCTCGCAGCGATGCAGTCATACGGAACCACCCCATCCTGTCCGCCCGGCCTTGCTGCCGTGGTCGGTGCAGCGTGGATCATATCACGCTAGAAGGGGCAGTTGGGCACGCCAGCGGCTTACCCGCAGCTCGTGTCTTGCACACGTTGCCCCTCGAGCAACGTGCACAGGGCGGCATGGAGCGGCGCGTGCTGGCTTGCGTCGTCGGGCGATGACCTGCGGCGTGGCCTGCCCGAGTGCTTTTGCCAGGTGTGTAGCCGCACTACGTCAACGTGGCGGCAGCGCCTGAGCGATCACATCCACGCGGTAACCTGCCGGGCAGCCGTACACCTGACGAAACACCGCGTCGATGAAAGCCGCCAGAGCAGATAAATCCGCATCGCGCCCGCGCCACATGATGTAATCCGTTTTGCTTCGCCGCTGGTCCAGCTTCCAGCCGCTGGGCACAAGCTGGACGAGTTGGTCAATCGCCTCCGCGCCGGCCGTGGTGTGGGCGCTCAGGTTCACTTGCAGTTGCAGCGACTGATCACGAAACCAGCGTGTGACCGCGACGTATTCCTTCAAGTACGAACCTTCCGCCACCGGCTGCTCGGGCGTTGGTTCCACGTAAAGGTGGTTCCAGCGCACGCTTTGGAACATCGCTTCAAGATGCTCGCGGTACAGCGACGGCGTGCCAGGCGCGCCCTGCGCCCGATGCCGGCCGTAGGGGAAATTAAAAAGATAGAGCAGGCGATCGAGCAGCTTCATGGCGGGATTCCGTGGGCGAACGACCAGCAGTGTATCGGCTGTCCGTTGCCGATTGACACTTTTGCAGCCATGCCCATACTGGCGCGGGTTCGGGAGCGATGCCCGCTTAAGCGGCAGGGGAGCAGCCGTGGGGATCAACAACAGAGGACGGGTTTCGGGGCTGGGTCGACGCGGGGGATTCGCCAAGCGTCTGCGGCCGGGAGCGGCCAGGCGGCCAACCATTTTGCTGCTGCTGCTGCTGCTGTTGGGTGTGACGCTCACCGGCTGCGGTTCACCTCAGCCCAGAGAATGGGACGACCCCGCGCTGCTGGCGACGCTGGTGCAGCAGGCGCAGCTCACCAGGCGCCGCATCGAGCAGGGGCAAGCCAACTTCGCCTGGACCAAACGCATTTTCGGCACGGGCCCGGCGGTGGAAGTGACCAACGTGCTCTCCGGCAACCGCCTTAACCAGGTCATCTACATGCTCCAGCAGAATGGCGGGCGCGCGGGCATTTTGTCGCTGACCGTCCGCGACGGCGTGTGGTATGCCCACGAAACGAGTTTGTTGCGCGGACGCTATCGTCCCTTCGAAGCGCCGTTCGGCATGCCCAGCGCCTACCTGCTGCTGGCGCTGGCGGATCTGCAGGTGATCGAGCCGGGCATTGTGGCGCGATTCCGTGAACAGACGGATGAACATGTCGTCCTGCGCCTGGACTTGCCTCCCGAATTGAAGCAGTCCATCCAGGCCAAGATCGACGCGCTGCTGTCCCAGCGCGGGGCGGTGGAACAGGCGGTCGGCGTGTGGAACCTGCGGCTGGCGCTGGCGAACCTGCGGCAAACGCTCAAGACCGGCCGACTGGTGCGCGTCGATCGCGCCACCGGTGTCCTGCTGGATTTCTACAGCCCCGGCATGGGCATCGAAACCACCCTCTTCAACGCCGACTACCGCGCCACCACGCAGGACTTCGATGTCAGCGGCGCCGACTGGGCGGACCTGACCCATGACCCGACCGCCATCGACGATCGGACCGATCTGATGATGATCGCCAATTCGCCCTACACCACGCTCCACAACCTGCAGCACATGCCCAGCGCCATGGATCAGCGGCTGGTCAACCTGCACAGCCGCGAGCTCCGCCGCATACCTTTCCAGGGCGTGGCGATGGGTGAAGGCGCCTTCAGCCATGATCGCCGTCAGGTCTACCTGATGGGCCTGGAACTGGGGCAGTCGAGTCTGGGCCTCTACCGGATCGACCTGAGCAGCGGCGAACAGCAACGGCTGGACCATGGTCAGTTCCCCGATGGCGTGCCGATGAAGCCGGTGCTCTCGGGGGATGGCGCCAAGCTGGCGGTGCACCTGCTGATGCCTAGCCAAGGGGTGCAGGTTTGCGTGCTGGATCTGGCGACGGATCAAGTGCGCGTGCTGGGCGCGCCGCGTCTGCTCGCGTCTGGCACCTGGCTCGATGACGACAGTGGACTGGTGGTGCAGTACGTCGACAGCATCGCCGCCGCCAGGGCCAGGCAGTTCCAGATCGCCCGGCTGGATTTGCAGGGCAATTTGCGCCTGCTGACGCCGGGCATGTTTCCCCAGGTGATTCCCCGCTCCGGGCGCATCCTGTATCAACTCAACGACGCCTGGCACACCTGCGATCTGGACGGCCAGAATGTCGAGCTCTACGCCAAAGGCATGAAAGACTGCCTCGGCCCCACCTGCAGCCCGGATGGCCAGCGCCTGCTCTGGCTGCGTCAGCGACCGGAGGCGTTGCCCATGCCGGTGTTGCAGTTGTTTGGCCGCACGCGGGTGAAGGAGTTGGACCTGGGGCCGGGGCGGTGGGGTGGTCCGATCTGGCGTTGAGTCGGCGCGTTCTGCTTCGGTCATGCACGCCCGCAGTCGCTCAGGGTTGGCGTCCTCCAGCGCATCGGCATACATTGACCGCTTGAACGTGACTTCGTTCCCCCGCAGCCTGCGCCTGGAACCTTCGCATGTCCACTTCCACTGAGCCCGTGGTTGGCATTCATCTGGACCTCAAGTACCTGGCCCCCAGCAAGTCCTATCTGTACCAATGGGTGCGCCAGTTGCCCAAGCTGGGCATCAACACGCTGCTGATCGAGTATGAGGACAAGTTCCCTTACGCCAGGTATCCCTTCCTGCGCGCTGCCGACGCCTTCACGCCGCAGCAGCTGCGCGACTGGTTGGCGGCCGCGCGCGACGCGGGGCTGCGGCTGGTGCCGTTGATGCAGTCCTGCTCCCATCTGGAGTTTGCCTTGGCGCACGCGGAGCTGGCGCACCTGCGCGAGCTGCCGCACATTATCACGCAGATCGACACGTCCAATCCCGACGCCCTGCGTTTCGTGCTGGACCTGATGGACGAAGTCATGGCGTATCACCAGCAGGACGAGTGGTTCCACATCGGCGGTGACGAAGCCTGGCACATGGGTTGGAACGAGCGCACCAAAGCCGTCAAGGAGCGGCTGGGCGAGCTGGGCATGTGGGCGGAGCATGAACGCAAAGTGCTCGACCATGTCGTGCGCGCGGGCAAGCGGCCGATCGTGTGGGACGACGCGCTGTGGAAGTGTCCCGACAAGGTGACCACGCTGGATTTTCCTCGGCAGACGATTCTGCACAGCTGGAGCTATGGCGTTCACTACGGCGCGCAGCACCGCGACAAGCTGCAGCGCGTCAACCTCTACAAAGCCGCCGGCTACGAAGTGCTCGCCGCCCCGTGTCTGAACTGGGGTGTGCTGCTGCCCCAGCATTCGCACAGCTTGTCGAACACCGCCGCCTGGGGCGATGTGGTGGGCAAAGGCCAGCATCTGGGCATCATCAACACCTCGTGGGCCTGCTTCCATACGCTGCCGTTCGCCCAGCAGCTTTACATTGCCGCCACCGCGCGTTCGCTCACCGCGCCGCAGGAGATTCTCGAAGCGCAATGGCAGGCGAACTGGCTGAGTGAATACTTCGGCGCGCCGGCCGCGGACGTCCCGGCTGCGCTGGAAACGCTAGGCGCGCTGTGGGAGCACCGGGTGGAGCATCTCGCCCGGCCGATCACGCCGGTGGTGTATGGCTACATGGACATGGTGCTGTGGTACCGCGACATCGACCATCGCCGCGCGGAGGGCGCGTACCCACTGGATCACGGGGTCATCGACTTTGCCGAGCTGTATCAGAAGAAACTGACGCTGCTGCGCACCGCCAATGCCGATGGCTCGATCCGCGCCAAGCTCGACGAACTGATCCCTGCTTACGAGCAGGCCAGCAGCGTCCTGACCGCCTTTGCCCAGCAGGCGACGCAGTATGAGGATGAAGCGAAATACCTCGCGTGGTCGGGCCGAATGAAGGCGGTGCATACCCGCATCCTGCATCACCAGATCGTCACCCCCGGAACCCCGGCAACAGTCACCGCACTCCGGCAGGCATGGAACGAGCTGGCGGTGCAGTTGGACCAGACGCTGGCGCCGCTGGCGGATGAACTGGTCCGTGCCCGCATGCGTCGGATGTGGATCGAGCCGATCGCCGCGAGCTTGTGAGTGCGCGGGTGGTGTTCTCGCAATCCGCAACCAACACATTTCAAGCACTCTCAGTGGCCAACTCGGCCAGAGCTGCCCGTGACATCAAGCAGGTACAACGCAATAACCTGCTGCACATCCCCGCGCTGTCATCCTTGCCACATGACCCGACGGTGACATGTCCGAACCCAGTTATCCCCGTTGCTTATGTCCTGCCGCCGCCCCAAACAGTTGACATGACATCACTCCCACCATCCCCATTCACCATCCCATCTCATCCCATCTCATCCCATCCCATCTCATCCCATCCCGTCCCCATCTCTTCATCCGTATTTATCCGTGTTCATCCGTGGCAAAAAACCACCCCACCCGCAACCCCACCGCGCACCTCATGCCGCGCGTCACCCGCGCCTCACCCCGACTTCCCGCCGTTGCTCGACAGTTTCTCCAGGTCGGCATCCTTGCCCGCCAGCACGAGGATTTGCTCGGCGTGCAGGGGTTGGTTCGGTTGCACCAGCGTGGTGACTGCTTCGCCGGTGGCGCGGGGTTGTTTGACGGCAATCACCAGCAGGCCGGTCTGGGCGCGGACGTTCAGTTCCATCAGCGTTTTGCCGATCCACCCGGTCGGCGTGCGCATCTCGACCACGCTGTAGCCTTCGCCAAAGCTGAACTGGCTGAGGAAATCCGGGTGCAGCAGTTTGTGCGTCCAGCGGTCGGCCGACTCATCCTCCGGGCTCACCACCGCATCAGCGCCGATGCGGGTGAGAATCTGCGCGGCCGTGCGGGTCATCGCCCGGCTGATGATGTAGGGCACGCCCAACTGCTTGAGCAATACGGTGCTCAAGGCGGTGGCTTCAAAGTTGTCGCCGATGCCGACCACCACCGCGTCCACGCGATCCAGCCCATGGGCGCGCAGGGCCTGCTCATCGGTGGCGTCCAGGGCGATCGCCAGCGTCACGTCATCGCGGATGGTCTCGACCAGCAGTATGTCCTTGTCAATGGCGATGACTTCGCAGCCGGCTTGGGCGAGATTCCCCGCCAGCCGGGCGCCGAAGCGTCCCAGACCAATCACCGCGATGCGCTGCATGGCGTTTCCTTTCCGCAGTAAACAGTTCACCACCGAGGCACAGAGGGCACAGAGCAGGAGTCACAGAGTGAAGCAGCGCAAAACAATCAGCATGAATATTGCTCGGTGTTTCCTCTGCGTTCTCTGTGTCTCTGTGTCTCGGTGTTGAAATTGTCTTCACGTCAACATCACGTCCTCGCGCGGCAGGGTGCCGGGGCGGGGGCGCCAACGTCCGAAGGTCAGGCTGGTGAGCACCGCCAGGGGGCCCACGCGGCCCAGGAACATGGCGACGATGAGCACCCCTTTGCCGAAGCTGGTCAGGTCGCCGGTGATGCCCAGCGACAGGCCGGTGACGGTCACCGCGCTGGTGGCTTCAAACAGCAGCTTCTGCAGGGGGAATGGTTCGCTGAAACACAGCAGCAGCGTGGCGACGCCGACGGTGCCCAGGTAGAGCGCTGCGAGGACCGCCGCCTTGCGGACGAGGATGTCATCGATGCGTCGGCCGAAGGCTTCGGGGTTGGTGAGTTTGCGGACGGTGGCGATCACGCTCAGCAGCAGGATGGCGAGGGTGGTGGTGCGCATGCCGCCGGCCGTGCCGCCGGGGGAGCCGCCTACGAGCATGAGTCCGACGAGAGTCAGCACGCCGGCGGGACGGATTTCATCCATGGGCATGGTGTTGAAGCCGGCGGTGCGGGCGGTCAGCGACATGAAGCTGGCGTCGCACCACATGCCCACCAGCGACGTGGCGGTCGGGGCCGCCGGGGCGGCGCGGTTGGCGGTCACGTTCAATTGCATCTGATCCAGCACCCACGGCGAAAGCTGTCCCGCCAGCAGCAGCAGCATGCCGGCGAGATACAGCCCGGCGGTGGTGGTCAGCGCCAGGCGCGTGTGCAGCGTCAGTTGTCGCGCTGCCAGCGTCGGCTGGTCGCGCAGGCGTTCGCCGGTGCGCTGCGCGCGCCATTGCCGCCAGCGCCAGCTCGCCACACGGACGAGGTTGTCCATTACTGGATAGCCCAGCCCGCCGATCACCAGCAGCGGGGCGATGACGCCATGCGCCAGGAAGTGGTAGCGGTAGGGCACCATGCTCGAGCCGGTCAGGTCGAAGCCGGCGTTGCAGTAGGCGCTGACGGCATGGAACAGGCTCAGCCCCGCGCGCTGCTCGAAGCTCAGGTCGCCATGCCACAGCGGCAGCATCACGGCCGCCCCGAGCAGTTCAAACCCCAGCGTGGTCAGCACCACGAAAACAATCAGCCGGCGAATCTGCCCCAGCGGCTGATCGTTGAGCGCTTCGCTCAGGTCCAGGTTTTCGCGCAAGGAGAGTTTTGAACCCAGCAGCATCGCCACCACCGAGCCGAAGGTCACGATGCCCAGCCCGCCGAGCTGGATGAACAGCCCGATGATGAAATGACCGAAGGGCGAAAAATGCGTGGCGGTGTTGTGCACCACCAGGCCGGTCACGCACACCGCGCTGGTGATGGTGAAGAAAGCATCGAGCCAACTGATCTGCCGGCCCGGCGCCAGCGCCAGCGGCAGCTTGAGCAAAGCCGTGCCCGCGAAGATCAGCACCGCAAAGCCCACCGGCAGCAAGAGGCCGGGCCGACTGATCCGCCGGGCGATCACCACATTCAGTTGCCACAGCACCCGCAGCAGCAGGGCGACGACGATCAGTTCAAAGGCGGTCCAGCCGGCTTCGACATCCAGCAGCCACAGCATCACGCCCAGGGCGGCACTGCCGTGCAGACAGACCTCCGGCCAACCGGGTTTGCGATCAATGACCGCCAGCCGGCCGAAGCGCGCCCCCACCCAGACATCCAGCACATACAGGGTCACCAGCGCCACCTGCAGCGCAGCCGCCAGTTGCACATCTATCAGCGGGTGGGCGAAGCCATACGACGCGGCGATGCCGCCCACCGCCGTGCCGATCGCCAGCAGCCGGGGCAACAGCACATCCAGCCGACCCACCGGGGGCGGGTTGAGGTTGTTGGCCGACACCCGTCGGCGCAGGTCATGGACATGGTGTTTCTCGCTCACCGCACGATGGTATCGCCTGAGCCGGTCCCCGTCAGCACAGCGACTGGGCGTGCTGGCGCATCCCCCTTGCGGTACACTGCTCGTCTATGACCAACGCGTCCACCAATCGCATGACATACGCGGACTCCGGCGTGGATATCGACGCCGGCGATGCCGTGGTTGATCGCATCCAAGGCCACATGCGCAAGACCTATGGCCCGCGCGTGCTGGGCAAGTATGGCTCGTTCGCCGGGCTGCTGCGCCTGGACTACAACGAGAAGCTCTTTGCCCGCAATTACCGCGACCCTGTCCTCATCAGTTGCACCGACGGCGTGGGCTCCAAGGTCAAGCTCGCCGTCGAGATGGGCATCTGGGACACCGTCGGCCAGGACTGCGTGGCGATGAATGTCAACGACCTGATCGTCCAGGGCGGCGAACCGCTGCTGTTCCTGGATTACATCGGGATTCACAAGGTCATTCCCGAACGCATCGAGCAGATCGTCAAGGGCGTCGCCGACGGTTGCCTGCTGGCGGACTGCGCCCTGCTGGGCGGCGAGACGGCGGAGCTGCCGGACTTGTACGCCAAGGATGATTTCGACCTGGCGGGCTTTGCCGTGGGCGTGAGTGAGCTCAAGCGCGTGGTCGACGGCTCGCGCGCCGAGAAGGGCGATGTCATCATCGGCCTGTCCAGCACGGGCGTGCATTCCAACGGCTACTCGCTGGTGCGCGCCATCGTCAAGCAGCGCAAGCTCAAGCTCGACCGCATCTATCCGGAGCTCGACAGCCAGCGCGTGCTGGGCGAAGTGCTGCTGACGCCCACGCGGATTTACGCCAAGGCGATTGTCGGCGCCCTGCGGCATTACAAGGTCAAGCAGCCGATCACCGCGATGGCGCACATCACCGGCGGCGGTTTGCCGGGCAATGTGCCGCGCGTGCTGGAGCCCGATGTTGACGCGGTGCTGGACCGCAACAGTTGGACGCCGCCGGCGGTGTTCAGTTTTCTGCAGCAGCAGGGCAATGTGGACGACGAGGAAATGCTCAAGGTCTTCAACATGGGCATCGGCTACATCGTGGTCGCCCGCCCGTGGTTTGTGGATTCGCTGCTGGAGCAGTTCGGCAAGGCGGGTGAAACCGCGCAGGTGATCGGGCGCATCGAAGCCGGGACGGGGCAGGTTCGTTTCAGCTGAACCTGAAAACGGTTAACCTGCAGGGGCAGGCGAGCAGGCTATTTGGGCTGGCGCAGCGTCATTTGACTGGCGCGGCGACGAATATGGTTTTAAGCTGGTGAGCAATGATTCCATGGCCCGGGTTGTGGCACAGCCGATCCATGGCGTGACGACGCGTGATGACAACTGCGGGGGCTCAAATCGGCTTACACGGCCGGGAAACGGGGATCAACATGGCGTTCGGCGCTGTCTGGATCGTTGTCGGAACCGTTGCGGTGCTGGCGTTGTTCGCCGTGGTGGTCATCCTGTTCGGTGGACGAAAATCCTGAAATCCGGTGGCGCTGCCGCAGTGGACCAAGGGCCTGACGGTCTGCGGTTATGATCCGCTTGAGGCCGGGGCGTACCCCAGGGAGTTGAGGCATGGCGGCGCCGCGTAAAGCATTGGTTCTGGGCGCGTCGGGCATGGTGGGCTTGCCGTTGTGTCTGGAACTGCGCGCACGCGGCTGGGAGGTGCACGGCGCCGCCCGCTTTGGCGACCCCGGCAAAGCGCAGCAACTAACCAGCGCCGGCGTGACGGTGCATCCATATGACCTGACGCGCCAGGACCCCGCCCGCCTGCCGGAGGTGGATGTGCTGTTCCTGCAGGTGTGGGATCGGCGGCATATCAGTGCGATCGGGCAGATGCCGGAAATCTTCGCGCTCAACTATGACGCGGTGGGGAAGGTGGTCGCCCGGTATGCCGGCCAGGCGGGCATCGTCAATGGCTCAACCATTTCGCTGTACGGGGCGCGCGGGGATCGCCCGAGCGTGGAGAGCGATTCGCCTCGGCCGGATACGGATTATGGTTTGAGCCGTATTGCGCAGGAACTGCTGATGGATTTCCTGTGTCGGCAGGCGGGGGGCCGGGCGGTGCATCTGCGCTACTGTCGCTCCAACAGCGCGACCGCCGGCGTGGTGCGGCATTGCGCCCAGCAATTGCTCGCCGGCAACAGCCTGGGCGCCAACCCGGATGAATGCGTGCAGGTGATCGCTCTGGAAGACTTCGTGCGCTGCACCGCCGACGCGGGGGAACGCCTGGAGCAGATGCCCCCGGCCGTGCATGTGGTGCATCCGCGCATCTGGACCGTGCGCGAGCTGGCGCGGCGCATCGCGCGGGAACTGCAACTGCCCGCCGAAGCGGTGAGCTTTACGCGCGCGCAGGGCGGACGCGAGGCTTCGGTGTGGGCGGATGCGACGCGGATGCTCGAATGCTTTGGCCCGCCCCAGGTGGACCTGGAGCAAGTGATTGCCCGCGCCTGCCGCAGTGCTCAAGCAGCCCTCCCCAGCCGACCGTCGCCCGACCTGCAGGTATAGCATGGTTTGACGGGGCGATGAGGCGTTTGTGGGATGCTGCCCGGTGCGGTAGCCTCTGTACGTGGGACATCCCCTGTCCCGTCGGCTCGCCCAGACGTTCGGCGACACAGGTGCCCGTCCGGAAAGCCGAGTTTTTCCCAAGGATTACCCATACCCATGAGCCCCCACGACGACGAACAACCCACCGCGCCCGATGATCAGCCGCAGTCTAATCAACCCGGCTCGGAGAAGAATGAAGACGATGGTTTGATCCGGGGCCAGGTGCGCCACAGCCAGCTTTCGGCGCGCGTGCCCGAGGAAATCGCCAGCGGGGTGTTCAGCACCGGTGCGATTGTGCTCATGGGCGGCACCGAGTTCATCATCGATTTCGTGCTGCGGATGCAGCGGCCGCACCAGATCGTCGCCCGCGTGGTCATGCCGCACGCCATCTTTCCGCAGATGATCAATGCGATGGAGCAGAACATCACACGCTTCGAGGACCGCTTCGGCAAGATTCCCGAACTGCCCAAGCCGCCCAAGCCTGAGCCCGGCGCGCCGCGGCCGAGCATTGAAGATGTGTATGACGAACTGAAGCTGCCCGACGATCGGCTGGGCGGTGACTACGCCAACAGCGTAATGGTCAGCCACTCGGCGTGTGAGTTCTGTTTTGACTTCATCGCCAACTTCTTCCCGCGCTCGGCGGTGACGCGGCGGGTATTCGTGGCGGCGCCGCAAGTGCCGCGCATGCTTGACGCTTTCCGCAACACGTATCAGGAATTCCAGAAGCGCTTGATCGCCAACCGGCGGCAGCAACTCGCGCAGCTGCAGCCGAAGAATCCGACGCTGACGCTGCGGCCGGAGGATTTGCAGAATGCGGTTCCGGGGATTCCGGGGGGGCCGGGGGGGCCGGGGGATGGGGCGACGCTGGATGGGCGCAACCCGTATTACAACGAGCCCAAGAGCGATGGGCCGGAGGGGGTGGCGCGTTCAGCCGACGATGCGGAGACGCCGCCGCCGACTGCGGAGGAGGGGAAGGGTTCCGCAGGTGATTCCGGGAGCGGTTCGGAGGAGACGCCGCCCAAGTCATTTGATGACCAGCCGCCGTTGCAATAGGGGTTGTGGCGAGTGGTGCGCCATACCTTTCGGACGGGGAGTGACCTGCGCAAAAAAGCAGGGCTGCACACCCTTGCGCGTGCAGCCCTGAGAGTCAGGCGGTTGAATTGATGCATGCGTTGTGAACTGGTTCAGCGGCCGCGTCCGTTGCCGTTGCCATTCCCGTTCCCGTTGCCATTCCCGTTCCCGTTGCCATTCCCGTTCCCGTTGCCATTGCCGTTCCCGTTGCCATTGCCGTTCCCGTTTCCATTGCCATTGTTACCGTTGTTGTTGTTGTTGTTGTTGTTGTTGCCCTGGTTGCTGTTGTTGTCGTTGTCGCAGCTGCCGCCGCCCTGATTGCTGTTGTTGTTTCCGTTGCTGCCGTGGCCGCTGTTGTTGTCGTTGTCGCAGTTGCC
>CAZSBB010000012.1:47504-129294 GCA_964605235.1 uncultured Phycisphaeraceae bacterium | reverse complement strand
ACCAGGCGATTCCGCGGCACAACTTAACCCGCCCCCGGAAGTTTGGGCAGACCCCTTTGTGCAATCGGTATTCCCTCCACGCCTCCAAGCGTGTAAAATTGTCGTCAGTAAATTAGGGGATCATGCCGGGGCCATTGGAGCGGGACTGCTGGCGCGACACAAGCTGGCGAAATGATGCAACCGCTACGGTAAGGTCTGCTGGTGTCGTCGGTTGGCAAATATCGTTCACTCCGGTTACGGCCTCTTGATTTGTGAAGGTGATTCCACTAAAAGTTGGAGTAATGGAAGTCAGATAACCGATTTCCACCAACGATAGAGCTTTCTCCCCTCCGCCCCGTTGTAGCCTCGGCTGCAGCGGGGTTTTTTTGCGATTCAAGCGAAGCGCAGCTTCACCACCGAAGCCGAATCGAGCTCAACCTGGTGGCATGCGCGCCGACCATACCGGGACCACGCCGCGCCGGACCGGGCAGACCAGGTCGGTCTATTGCAGCTCATTGCCACGCCTGCCGGCGCGCGACATTCGCACCACCTCAAGCAACGTCGTCACGCGTGGCGCGAGCGTGTGTCGCACCCGCCGGCGTCACAGCGCGCTCCGTCGTGACAACATGGTGCGCAGGCGCCACAGGACCCCGGCGCGACAGGCTCGAACCCGGCGCGCGTGGACGGCTGATCCACGCATGGCGCTGCCTGGCGATCGGCGTGCGCTGCCGCAGGCCCGTAGCCGGGTGCACGGCCTTGGGGCTGCAATCGCCGGCATGACCCGTCGCGGCGCTGACAATCCGTCGGCACGTTGCGGGGGCGTCCATTGACACATGCACGCGCGTACCTTAGCTTTTGCATGGAGCGAATCACGTGGATCGGCGGCTGCTCGATGCTCCGAAACAGGTGGGAGCCGCCACAGCGCTGATGGGTGGGTCTGTCGCGCTGCGAACCAACAAGTGACCGCGAAAAAAAGCTGAATACACGCCATGGGCAAATTGGACACCGCGCTGTGGCGCGACATGTTGGGGTATTTGCGCCAGCGACATGCGCCCCTGTGCCGACAGTGGTTTGAGGAACTCGAACCGCTGGACATGGACTCGGGCCTGCTGACGATTCAGACGCGCAACAGCGTCGAGCAGAATTACCTCCAGCGTCGCTGCCGGGATCAATTCACCGAAGCCGCCCAGGCCGCCACCGGCGCGCTCGTCGCGGTCCGGTTCATCACCAGCGAGGAGGCCGCCACCAGCCTGGCGCCGGGGGAGATGGGCGAAGGCGCCGACGCCGCCGTCGAATCGACCGTCAGCCTCAGCAGTGCGGACGCCGCCGCCCGCTATGCCCAGGCCGAGGTCGATCTCTTCGACGACGAGATGATCCTCAGCCCCGACTACAGCTTCGACAACTTCGTCACCGGCCCGGGCAATGAGCTGGCGTATGCCGCGGCGGTGGCGGTGGGCAATCAACCCGGAGCCGCCTACAACCCGCTGTTCATCCACGGCGGAGTCGGCCTGGGCAAGACCCACCTGCTGCAGGCGATCTGCCAGGCGGTCCTCCGCCGCAACCCGGCGATGCGCGTCTGCTATCTGAGCTGCGAAACCTTCATGAACCAGTTCCTCGACTGCGTGCAGCGCGGGCAGATGCATCAGTTCCGCAACCGCTACCGTCATGTCGATCTGCTGGTCATCGACGACATCCAGTTCCTCTCCAACCGCGACCGCACGCAGGAAGAATTCTTCCACACCTTCAACGCGCTGTATCAGGCCCGCAAGCAGATCGTGCTCTCGAGCGATCGCCCGCCGGCGGATATCCCCAAGCTGGAGGAACGCCTGGTCAGCCGCTTCGGTTGGGGGCTGGTCACCAACGTCAACCGCCCCGACTACGAAACCCGACTGGCGATCGTGCGCGCCAAAGCCAAGCTGCGCGGCGTGGCGTTCCCCGACGACGTGCTCTGCTACATCGCCACCCGCATCGAATCCAACGCCCGTGAGCTGGAAGGCGCCATCACCACCATTCAGGGTCATGCAGCGCTGCAGAACAAAGCGATTGATCTGGACCTCGCCCGCAGCGCCTTGGGTGAAGCCGACATCCAGACCGGGCGTTCGCAGATCAGCCTGCAGCAGATCATTGACGCCGTGACCGGGTTCTACAACGTGCGCCTGAGCGATCTGCAATCCAAGCGCCGGCACAAGTCCATCACCGAGCCGCGCCAGGTCTGCATGTATCTGGCGCGCAAGCGCACGCGCTTCAGCCTTGAAGAAATCGGCGGGCACTTCGGCGGGCGCGACCACACCACGGTGATGCACTCGATCCGCATGGTCGAGCAGCGCATGGAAGCCGACGCCGACTTCGGTCGGCAGATCGAAGCCCTGACCCAGCGCATCGCCGAAGCCACCGCCGCCGCGACCACGGCTTGAAACCTTCAGGCAGCAGAGATCACCACCGAGGCACAGAGAACACAGAGTCAAAAAGAAGGAGTTCAACTCCTCACTTCGGTCGCTTTTCTCCGTGTGTCTTTCTCGGTGTTCTCTGTGCCTCTGTGGTAAAACTGTTTTGCACTGTTTCTCCATTCCCGCCGCGGAATTTCCGCCCTTTCGCTCGTCCGTCGGAGTCGGCGTCATGTCGCAGCGTTCGCCAGCCTGGACCACGCGCCGCCTGCTGGACTGGACGACCAGTCATTTCGAGCAGCGCGGGTTGGAGCGGCCGCGGCTGTGTGCGGAGATGTTGCTCGCCCATGTGCTCGAGCTTCCGCGCATCAAGCTGTACATGGACCTCGACCGTCCCGCCAGCGAACTGGAGCGCGCTGCGTACCGCGAACTGGTCGAGCGCGCCAGCCGGCATGAGCCGGTGGAGTATCTGGTGGGGCGCTGCCCGTTTTACTCCATGCTGCTGGCGGTGAATCCCGCGGTGCTGATTCCCCGGCCGAGCACGGAAACGCTGGTGGATCATGTCATTCAGCACGCCCGTCGGACGCCGGGTTTTGCCGATCCGATCATCGCCGACGTGGGCACCGGCAGCGGCGCGATTGCGATTGCCTTGGCGAAGAACCTGCCCACCGCGCGGGTGATCGCCACCGACCGCAGCACGGCCGCGCTGGAAGTGGCGCAGCGGAACGCCAAAGAGCAAGGCGTCAGCGAACGCATCGACTTTCGCGCCGGCGATCTGCTCGAACCGCTGGCGGGCCTGCGGCTGCATTTCCTGGCGAGCAATCCGCCGTACATCAGTGACGGCGAGTGGGCGGATGTGCCGCCGAATGTGAAGGACCATGAGCCGACCGACGCGCTGCGCGGCGGACGCGACGGGCTGGACCTGCTGCGCCGCCTGATCGCCGACGGTCCCACCCTGCTGCGCCCGGCGGGCCAACTGGTGCTGGAGTTCGCCTCATCCCAGAAAGCGGAGCTGGTGGAATTGGCGGACGCGCAGGAGCAACTGGGGCAACCCGCCGTGCTGGCGGATCACGAGGGTTTGCCGCGCGTGCTGGTGGCAGATCGCGTGTGAGTTTGGCGGCAGCGATACGAGCCCGAAGCGTGAGCGCGGGACTGCGCGAACGGACACCCAGCACTGCACGGTGAATCGCTGAGCCCGGGCAACCGAGCGCCCGGCCCGGCGCTGGCGCTTGCGGCTTGTTGGCGGGGGCCGGGCGCGCTGCGCCCATCCGTCCGCACTGGTGTCATTCCTGTCTGGTCCGTATCATCTGATGATGCAGATCACCCTTGACGGCCAACCGGTGACGCTCGAAGGCGCGAGTCTTGGCGACGTGCTCGCGGCGGCGCAGGCGCACTGCGAAGCGCAGGGCCGGATTGTGGTGGAAGTGCAGTTCAACGGCCGGGCGCTGGTGGGCACGGAACTGGAACAAGCCCAGGCGGCGCAGCTCACCGACGCCAGCGTGGCGTTGCTGAGCGCCAAGCCCGGCGAACTGGCGGCCGAGGCGTTGCGCGGCGCCGCCCAATTGCTCGATGAAGCCCGCAGCGCCCAGGGTGCTGCCGCGTTGCATCTGCAACAGGACGACGTGGCTGAAGCCATGACCCACATCGGCCGGGCGATTGAAATCTGGCAGCAAACCCAGACTGCCGTGCTGCAGGTGTGCCAACTGCTGAATCTGGACCTGGAACAACTGCCGCTGGCGGACTCCACCGCGTTGACGCAGATCAACCGCCTGCTCGATCAGCTCAAAGAGCTGCGGCAACTGCTCCAGGCGGCGGACACCGTCGCGCTGGCGGATGCACTGGCGTACGAATGGCCTGACACTGTGGACCGCTGGCAGAGCCTGCTGGGCGCGCTGATCCAGCAGGTGCAACAGGACTGATCGGGACAGCGGCCGGCAAACCCACTAATATTCCCGCTGCGCCCGGCACTCGTTTACGCCACTGGAACTGACCGCCATGCCCACGACCAAGCCCAACCTCGACCACCCCACGCTGCCGCTGCTCAAGCAGGCGTTCCCCGACGCGGGCTTGCAGGCCACCGAGTTTCGCGGGCAGACCACCGTGCTCGTGTCGCGTGACCGGCTGCACGACGTGCTGGCGTTCCTCCGTCACGACCCCGGCTGCGCCTACGCCTTCCTGAGCGATGTCGTCGGCATCGACTACCTCAACTATCCCGCGGCCGGCAGCTTGCCCCCCGGCCGCTTTGCCGTGGTGTACAACCTGGTCAGCCATACCCACTCGCTGCGGCTGTTCGTCAAGGTGCTGCTCGAGCCCACGCTGGACACCAGCGGCATCGCCGACGACCCCGCGCTGCACCTGCCCACCGCCACCGACCTCTGGCCGGGCGCGGAGTGGACCGAACGCGAAGTGTTCGACATGCTGGGCATCCGTTTCGACGGCCACCCGGACCTGCGCCGCATCCTGACCTGGGAACAGTTCCCCGCCCACCCGCTGCGCAAGGACTACCCCCTGCGCGGGCGCGGCGAACGCGAGACCTACAAAGTCATCGGCCGGGAAGACGCGTAATCCGCCCGGAAGTTCCCCCGGAAGTTCCCCCGGAAGTTCCCCCGGAAGTTGCTACACCGCGAACCTCTGCACCCCTCCGAGCCCCGCACGCCAGTGCGGGGGTGCTCCCCTTCCACCTTTCGCGCCTGCAAGCTGAGCGCTCACCCATACCCCAACGCTTCCAGATCATCCTCATCAAGCCCGAAGTGGTGTCCCAGCTCGTGCAGCAGGGTGATGCGGATCTGCTGTTGCAGGTCGCTCTCTTCATCCGCGCACAGCCGCATGATCGGGCCACGGAAGATGTGAATGGTGTCGGGCAGTCGGCTGGGGTCTTCCACGCTGCGGTTGGTCAGGGGGACGCCCCAGTGCAGGCCGCAGAGTTCGGTGGCGTTGGGGTCCAGATGCAGGTCTTCGAGCTGTTCAAGCGTCGGTTCGTCATCGACGATGACCGGCACTTCCTCGAGGCGCTCCAGCAGGTGAGCCGGCAGCGAATCGAGAATCGCTTCGAGCAACTGGTCGAAATGTTCACGGTCCCGCCGGCGCACCATCACGCATCGCCTGGCATCTTGAGCGTGCCGATGATTTCGTTGATCGAGGTGCAGCCCTGCTGGGCGAGGTACTGCTGCACGCCTTCCATCACCTTGATCGGGGTGTTGGGATCGACGAACAACGCGGTGCCCACCGCCAGCCCCGTCGCGCCGGCGAGCAGGAACTCCACCGCGTCCTGCCAGTACTGGATGCCGCCCATGCCGATGATCGGCACGCCGGCGGCTTTGGCGACCTCCCGATACACCCGGCTCACGTGATACACCGCCAGCGGGCGAATCGCCGGCCCCGACAGCCCGCCGGTGCCGTTGGCGATGCGCGGGCGCCGCTTATTGATGTCGATCGCCAGCGCGGTGTAGGTGTTGATCATGCTCAGAATGTCCGCCCCGCCCTCGACGGCAGCGCGGGCGAACTGGGTGATGTCGCCCACGTTGGGGGAGAGCTTGACGATGAGCTTGCAGGCCGGACGCATCGCCATCCGGACCTCGGTGATGAGCTGTTTGAGCAGCGGGGCGTTGGTGCCGAAGGTCAAACCGTCTTTGACATTGGGGCAGGAGACGTTGAGTTCGATGGCGTCGACGCTCGACTCCTGCGCGATCCGCCCGGCCGCGGTGACGTAGTCTTCGGTGCTGTGCCCCGCCACGTTGACGATGATGCGTGGCCCATGCTGACGCATCTCCACCAACTGCGGCAGCTTGTCAGCCAGGAAAGCGTCGAGGCCGACGTTCGCCAGCCCGATGGCGTTCATCATCCCGCCGCGGGTTTCGACGATGCGATACGCCTCGTTGCCCTTGCGGACCTCGCGGGTGATGCTCTTGGTGACGAACGCGCCCAGGCGGTGCAGATCGGTGAAGTCGCGGTACTCGTAGGCGTAGCCGCAGGTTCCCGAGGCGGTCATGAGGGGGTTGGCCAGGGGCAGGCCGGCGAGGTCAACCGCCAGGCTGGGAGCTGTCGTGGTGGTGGTGGGGATGGTCTGGTTCACACGCACAGCATAAGGCATAAGGGCGTTGGCGCGGAGCGGATGGGGGTGGAATAACCTGGGCTGGGGCGCGGCGGGTGAGAGTGCAACGGGGGGGGGGTGGCCGGGATGGAACCCGCCCACTGGCGTGGGCGGCTCGGAAAGGTTGATGCGCAAGCGGAAGGGTTGACACGCCGTTCAGTATCCGAGCCGACGACGCCAGTCGTCGGGTTCCGCACACCCGCCAGGTCGCGTCCCGTCTCCGCGCCAAGCGCACAATTTCTAACCGCTGCAAGGTTTGCTCGTGGGGGTTGGTTGCCGGTAGGCTATTCACATTGGACTGGTGGTCCGCCCCGGTCGCAGAGGGAGTTAGTCGCAGCCATGAATCGGAACATGCGCGAAGAAACGACCGGGCCGCTGTACAACCTGTGGGCGAAGTTTTACGACCACACGTTCGGCAGCATTGTCACCCGCCGCCGCTTCCGGGCTTTCGAGCAACTGCAGCTCAAGCCCGGCGACCGGGTGCTGGACCTGGGGGTGGGCACCGGGCTGGTCCTGCCCCACTTTCCCCGCGATGTGACCGTCGTGGGCATGGACCTGTCCGAAGGCATGCTCGCCAAGGCGACCCGGCGGTGCCAGACTCACGACCTGAAGCACTGCCATCTGGTGCAGGGCGACGCCATGTTTCCCCCGTTCGCCGAGCAGAGTTTTGATCATGTGCTGATCTGCCACACCATCAGCGTGGTGAGCAACCCCGCCCGCCTGCTGGAATGGGCCGGCCGACTGGTCAAACCCGGCGGCACCATCATTCTGCTCAACCACTTCCAGTCCACCCAACCCCTCGTGGGCTGGCTCGAACACATCCTCAACCCGATTTTCCTGAAAATCGGCTGGCGCAGCGACCTGCCGCTGGAAGACGTGCTCCGGCCCAACAACCTCCACGTGCAGTATCACTTCAAAATGCGCGTGTGGGACCTCTGGCAGATCGTGGTGCTCACCCCCGCCCGTGCCGGCAAACCCGCCACCGCCACTTCCTCGCCCACGGCTGACCCGCTCCAAACCCCCGAGGTGGCCCCCGGCGCCGCCCCCGGATTGCTGGCGCTCGACGGCTCGGTGTAATCTCCGGTAGCTCCCCCGGATGTTTCCCCGGAAGCTCCCCCGGAAGTTTCCCCCGGCGGTATGCCTCCGGCAGTGCTCATCGGGGTCGCCTTGGATAATCCCTGGACCCACCGGCCATGGAACGCTGGATCGTCTACGCCCTGCTGTCCATGCTCTTTGCCGGCGCCACGGCGGTCATCGCCAAGCAGGGCCTGCAGAACATCACCGGCGAACTGGGCCTCTTCATCCGCACCGGCTTCGTCTGCATCTTCGTCCTGCTGCTGGGCGCGGCAACCGTTCGCCGGGCGGACTGGACGCCGCTGTCACGCTCCAACTATCTCTGGCTGGGCTTGTCCGCCCTGACCACCACCTGCTCCTGGCTGTTCTACTACAAAGCCCTCAAACTCGGGGAAGTCTCCACCATCGCCCTGATCGACAAGGGCAGCTTCATCGTCGCGGTGCTGCTGGCGTGGTGGCTGCTGGGCGAACAACCCACCTGGCGCGTGGGCGCGGGCTTGGCGCTCATCCTTGCCGGGCTGGTGGTGGTGTCGTTCAAGTAAACGTATGAACGAGCCGGAAGCGTCAGCGACCGGGCTACGTCAACGTACTCCAGGCACTACATGGTCAGTCCCGGACGCCTGGGCGACCGAGCGCCCTGCCCGTCGCTCACGCTGCCGGCCCGTTTCCGTCACTACACCCTTCACCCCGCCAGCAACGCCAGTGCTTCCTCCGGCGTGGCGGCCACCTGATACGCCTGCAAGTGCTTTTCCTTCGCGAAGCGGTGCTTGACGAAATGGGCGAACAGTTCCAGCAGCGGATCGTAAAACCCGTCCGTGTTCACCAGCACCACCGGCTTGGCGTGGAAGCCCAGATGGCGATGGGTGATGACTTCGATCAGTTCCTCCAGCGTGCCGAACCCGCCGGGCAGGGCGATGAAGGCGTCGGCGCGTTCGTCCATGACCGCTTTGCGCTGGCGCATGTTGGCGACTTCGATGAACTCGTCACAGGGGCGGTAAGCGACCTCTTCGCTGACCATGGCGGTGGGAATGACGCCGATGACGCGCCCGCCGTGGGCGTGCACCGCCCGCGCCAGCGAACCCATCACGCCAATGCTGCCCGCGCCGTACACCAGCGTGTGCCCGCCCTGCGCCAGCAGCCGGCCGAGCGTTTCGCCCACCGCCAGATAGCGCGCCTCGGCGCGGGTGCTGGAACCGCAATACACGCAGATGTTCATGCCTGTGCTCGCCTGATTTGGTCCTGACTGATTCACTTCGCCCCGGGTCATTGACCCGGGGCTAAATGGGCGCAGGCGGTCAATGTGCCCGCGCCATCTTTGATCGCGTTCCACGATACCATGCACCGCCATGACCTGGCCTAACTGGCAACGCCTGACCCCGGTGCTGCAACTGGCGAACTTCTGGGACAGCAGCAACTACCGCGATGGCTTCGGCCCTCGCTGGATCGAACAGTACCAACTGCTCTTCGTCCAGTCCGGGCGCGGCCAGGCGGTCATCGACGATCAACCCATTCCCATGGAACCGGGCGACCTGATTTTCTATGGCCCCCGCCAATGCCACCAGGTCCGTCCGCTGACCGCCGGCCCCAACGCCCAGCCGCTGCGCCTCATCGGCATGGCGTTCGTCTTTCTCCAGGAAGACCTGACCCGCCTGCCCATCGGCCAGCACAGCAGCGACACGCCCATCCGCTACCGGCGCGGCATCCCGCGCTGTCCGCTTCAGCCGCGTCCACCGCTGCGCACCCCCACGCGCCCCGACAGCGCCGTGCGCGAACTGTGCGAACGGCTGGTCCTGAGTTGCCTGGCGAGCAAGACCGGCCGGGAGTTGGAAAAACGGGGCCTGCTGCTGATGTTGTTCGACGCCTGGCATCGCGCGCTGCAACTGCAGCAGGCGGACGACCAGCGCTCGCCCGTCGCGGCGGCATTGGTGCGCGCCGCCGAGCAACGCCTGCTGCGCGATCCCACGCATCCGCCCACCGTCGAGCAACTGGCGGAAGCGGCGGCGCTCCGGCCGTCCTACTTCGCCCGGCTGTTCAAACAGCACACGGGTCTGAGCATCCGCCAGTACGTCAACCAGCAACGCCTGCTCCTGGCGCGCCGGCTGCTGGCGGGGGGTCAGCTCAACGCCAGCCAGGCGGCGCATCAGGCGGGCTTTGACGATCCGCTGTATTTTTCCCGGCTGTTCACCAAACGCTTTGGCATTCCCCCGTCGCAGTTGCGCCGGCAGGCGCAGATGCCATAGCAGCGCCCTCAAAGCCACTCACCACCGAGACACAGAGAGCACGGAGTTGTGCCCACAGAGAATTGCACACCAATCCGGGAGCATGCCTCATCCATGCTTTCACTCTGTGTCCTCTGTGTCTCTGTGGTGGAGCTTGCTTTGATTACCTGACCCGCAACGCGCGTTTGTCCATGTTATGGCGGAACTGGTCTATTCCCCCGTCGGCGGGATTTTGCTGCAATACGCCCTTTCATTCACCCCTTGCCCCGACACGAGGAAATCCCGCCATGACTGCTGTGTCCATCCATCCGCCGTTGCGTGAATCCCAGGACATTGTGCATGATGCCGCCGCCCTGCGCCAGCGGGCGCAGGAAGACGGCTACCTGTTCATCCGCGGCCTGATGCCGCGCGACGGCATGCTGGAACTGCGTCGGCAGATGATCGCCATCTTGCATGAGTTCGGCTGGATCAAGCCCAGCGGCGATCCCTTGGAAGCCATGGCGGCGCGGCCGGGGACCTGGGAGGGGCAGGAGGAGTTCGCGCCTTACTATGACCGGGTGCAGTTGCTGGAGCTGTTCCACACGCTGCCGCACCATCAGCCGGTGCTGGAGGTGCTGGGCAAGGTGTTTGGCGAAACGGCGTTGCCGCATCCGCGCAACATCGCCCGCACGATGTTTCCCGACACCCCGACCACGCCCCCGCATCAGGACTTTTTCCCGGTGCGCGGCACGCAGAACACCTGGACCTGCTGGGCGCCGCTGGGCGATTGCCCGCAGTCGCTGGGCGGTCTGGCGGTGCTGCCGGGCCGGCATCGGGATGGTTTGATGCCGGTCAAGAGCATGCCCGGCGCCGGGGGCAAAGGCATCGAATTTCAGATGGATGAAAGCGCCTGGCACACCACCGACTTCCGGGTGGGCGACGCCCTGCTGCTGCACAGCATGTTGCCGCACGCCAGCCTGCCCAATCGCTCGAAGGGTTTGATGCGGCTGAGCGTGGACTATCGCTACCAGCCGGTGAGTGAGGAAATTGACGTGCGCTCGCTGCTGCCGCACCAGGGGCGCCTGACCTGGGAACAGGTCTACGCCGGCTGGCACAGTCAACGGTATCAGTACTACTGGAAAGACCTGCCGCTCAAGACCTCGGACTACTGGACGGCGACGCTGGCGAAATCGGGCTATTGAGCGGGATCACGCCGCGGTGCGCCGCAGCACCTGGCGCACGGCGCGATCGGTCAGCCACCACGGATGCCGCAGCAGATGCGGCCAGAGGTAACGCGGACCATCGGGGCCTTCGGCTTCGGCGCGCGCCAGAGCGAAGATGCGCCGGCGTTCGTCGCAGCTGGTCCAGACGTGATACCGCTGCCCGGCGGGGACCTGGCTGGCGAATTCGTCGGCGACCTGCACCATTTCGCGTCCGGCGTTGAGCACCCGCAGCAGCGAGAGTTGATTGGTCATTTCATGCTGCGCCGCCAGCGGGGTGGCGATGAGCCTGGGCGCGTGTCCCGCCACCAGCAGGCGACACCAGAGGTCATAAGCGTGGGCGTGTTCCAGGTCGGGATTGAGATAGCCGACCTGCTCGATCCACTGCCGCTTGAGGAAGACGCCCGCCGGGGGAAGCTGGCCTGATTCGCGGGTGAGCAGGGCCGCCAGATTCTCCGGCTGTTCGGGTTCGATCAGCCCCATGCGGTAGTCGTCGCCATCAAGCCGCTGACATGCCCCCGCCAACCAGCCGCAGGAGGCGTCCTGCTGCAGTTCCCGGGTCACTGCGCCCAGGGCTTCGGGCAAGAGCAGGGCGTCGGCGTTGAGGAAGCTGACGTATTCGCCGTTGGCGAGCATCAGGCCCAGGTTCACCGCGCTGCCCATGGGGCAACCCGGCTCACAGGTCCAGCGCGCCAGCTCGGTTTCGTACAGGCGCAGCAGCGCATGGGAACCATCGGTCGAGCCGCGGTCCACGACGATGACTTCCACGTCGTCGGCGGGCTGGTCGAGCACGGAACAGAGGGCGCGTTCGAGATAGCGATATTGGTTGAGACTGGTGATGATGATCGAGAAGCGCGGCGTCATGGCGTGTCCCTGCCGTGGCTGGCCTCAACGGTGCGGCGCGGCGTCGGGCAGAGCCGGCGCAACCCGCGGTTATCCGTTTTATCGGCCCAGAACGCTCGTCGATTCAGCCTCCCTGCGGAACTCACGCAAACTTCACGCAAACGTGCTTACGCAGCACGTGCGACGAGATTCACATCCCAGCCGCCGAGCTGGTTCGCCCAGCGGGGGCCATCCTTCCAGCCGCGCCGTTTGCCGGTCATGGGCATGAGCAGGCAGGCGTCGATGCTGGCGAGGAAGCCGGTGTTGTAGGTGTTGGCGCCGACAAATCCGACCTGCCCGGCAATGCGTTTGAGCTCGTGGCCGGAGAACGGATCGGTGTAGCCGTAGCGCCACCAGCCGCGCAGTTGCAGGTAGAGCTTGCGCAGGCGGTAGGGCAGGCACCAGGCATGGGGCACGCTGATGAAGGTCACGCCGTCGTTGGCGAGCACCTGACGATGGGCGGAGATGATCTGCTGCCGCTTCTTGCCGGAGAAATGCTCGGCGAGTCCCAGCGAGACGGAGACCTCGAACAGGCCGGCGTTCGCCTGAGCGAATTCGAACAGATCCGCCTGCACGTAGCGGGCGCGGAGGTTCATGCTTTCGAGCCGGGACTGGGCGCGCCGCAGGGCGCCGGGGCTGAAGTCCACGAGGGTGACGTCGTGACCCAGTTCCGCCATGAGAATGGAGAAGTCGCCTTCCCCGCTGCCCAGCTCGACGCAGCGCAACTTGCGGTCGCCAAAGTGCTGTTGCAACTGATCCCGGAAGAAGTTCCACCGTGCGGATTGACGCTCGAGCGTCAGCCGGCGGTGCGCCAGTTGCGGGTCGGATTGAACCCACAAGGCTTCCCAGGTCTGTTGCGTTGGTGCTTGTTCGGAAGACGACATTCTGCTCCCCTGCCAGCTGGGTGCACATAGGCCCAGCCAAGGCAAGATCGGCAGCCTTACAAACCGACTTAAGCGCACAGAAGGATTTGTCGGCAAAACCGGTGCAGTTGATCCTGTTTGGGGGTTATTGGACGAAACGATGCCGTGTGGAAAACACCGGCAAAACAGGGTTCAACGGCGATGCGAAGCGCGCTGGTCTGAACGAGCCGGAAGCGTCAGCGACGGGCAGGGCGCTCGGTTGCCCTGGCGTCAGGGATTCATCGTGAAGTGCTGGGTGTTCGTTCGCGTAGTCCCTCGCTCACGCTTCGGGCTCGTTGGCGTCTGGCAGGTCCGGGCCAGCCCGGACAGGTGGGGTATGGGCGGCGAATCGTGGCCGGGCCAGCCCGGACCTACAGACAGGTGGCGTCGCTCACGCGCGGTGCGCCAACCCCCATCACCCAATCAACACCTCAACAAATCACCAAATCCATCACGGCTCGACCGTCAACGCCCGCACGTACACCTCCGGGCGCGCCGGGGGCGACCAGTCCTGCAGGTGCAGCACCTTCTCAGGCAGTTCGATCACCAGCCCCGTCAGCCGCAGCGGGTACTTGACCACGCCGTCGCCGTCGTAACGCCAGTTGCAATTGTCCGGCCTGGGGTGGTTCTCGAACGGATAGTTGCCCGGCAGCGGGAAACGCACATAACGCCAGCCGTCGAAGTTGATCCGGCTGACCTGGTACACGTCATTGGCGTTCCAGTCGTCGATCTGCACCTTCTCCACCTGGCCCATCATGTCGGCGGGCAGCCAGTCGAGCAGCCAGCGGTTCTCGCCCTCGGCCTGCATGCCCAGGCTGATCCAGCGCTGGCCGCCGGCGTCGTGCAGTTCGTAGATCACGCGCCCCCAGCCGCTGTTGCCGTTGATCCACACGCCCAGATTGCCGGGCGTGCCGGGCAGTTCGATGCCGGTGGCGTGCTGCAAACGGGCGTACATGGACATGGTGTCCTTGCCGGTCGCAAGCGGGCGCGGCGTGATGCGCCACATGCCCTGCTGACCTTCGAATGCTGGGGTCGGCTCGATGGCGAAGTCGCCGATGCGGCGCGGCGCCATGAAGTTGTACGACTCCAGCTCGGCGCTGCGCTCCGTCAGCAGCATCCAGCCATCGAGGGTCGCCAGCGGATCGACCACCACGCTGCCCGCGGCGGGGGCGTCGGCATACACCGGCGCGCCCAGTTCCGCAGCGCTGACGGCGGCTGGACCAAACACATAGCGTGGCGTCATGTTGGCGTTGACGGTCAGCTGGCCATTGGCGAGTGTGGCGTCAACGCTGTTGCCTTGATCATCCATGCTGCGCCAGCCCGCGCCCGTCACGCTCAGGGTGATGGGGCGCTCCCCGCGCAGCGTCCAGCAGGCGTACACGAAGCCGCCGTCGGCGCGGCTGAATTCCAGCAGATACACGCTGCGCGAAGCCGTCGGCACGCTGCGCACATAGCTGGCGCCGTCGAGCGCCAACGTCATGGTCGCCAGCGCCACGTACGCCGGCTTGGGGTTGATCTCCGGCACCGCCCGACAGAAGCCGGTGGAGCCCCAGTTGGAGAAGTAATAGCTGTTGCCGGCGTCGTTGATCATGCCCATGTGGATGAAGGGCATCTTCCACGCCAGCGAGTGCAGGAAGTGCCGCACGAAGTAATCCGCCTGGGTGGTGGAGGGCAGGTTGCCGGGGTTGTCGCCGGGATATCCGACTTCGTAGCACTGTTCGACGGTCTTGTCCTTGTAGCCATAGGCGTCGAGCAGTTGGCGGTCCATCCAGATGCTGGCGTTGTTGGCGACGTAATCCGGCGGCTGGGTTTCGGGCAGACGATGGAAGGAGCCGGGCTCATTGCCCGCGGCGTCGAACAACTCGGCGGGGAAGCCGCGCCGGTAGAACTCCTCCTTGGTGGTCAAGGGGCCGTTGCCGAACTTGATGCGCAGTTGCGGATATTCCTTGCGGGCCGCGCGGCCCGATTCGAGCGCTTCGGTGAGCATGTCCTGATAGCGTTTCTCTTCCTTCGCGCTCAGCTTGTAGGGCGTGCGGTCATGGAAGAGGTCCGGCACGCGCGTGACATGCGGCCCGGAGAGGCTGGTTTCATGGAAGATCAGTCCGGAGGTGACATCGCTGCCGTGCAGTTCGATGTCGCGTTTGAGGGTCTTGAGTTCCGGGTCCAGCCGGGTTTCAAAGCCGCGCTTGAGCTGGTACTTGGCGCGTTGCTCGGGGGTGTAGTGGCTCATGCCATAGCGGAAGCCCATTTTGAAATAGAGCGAGCCGTTGACGTCGGGGTCCGCGCTGGTGACATGCCCGCCCTTCCAGTCCCACGCGCCGTAGGGGTTGCGGTCCCGGTGCCGACGGGTGTCCGGCGGGAGCAGCGCGAAGCTGGTGCGCCGGGTCAGCAAGGTGCGCTCCTGACTCTGCAGGGTGAGGGTCAGGTCGTAGTAGCCGAAGGTGGTCAGCGGCAGGGGCATCGCGGTGGTCACCGTCTGCCCGGCGGGCACCGGCACGCTGGCCTGGGTCGTCACGGTCGTGCCGTAGAGATGCGTGGCGACCGCGGTGAGCTGGGCGGGCAGGTCTTCGCTGGTGATGTTGGTGAGCGTGACCGAGAAGCTGGCGCCCTGCGGGCTGACGAACACATGGCCCGGTTCGCCGCTGCCCACGCGCATCTGCAGCGGGGATTTTTCCAGCGTGAGGCCGATGATTTTGACCCCGCTGGGCAGACCGAGCGGACGATAGCGGAAGCGATTGGGGTCCGGCACATGCCGCGCCAGGTGCACCTCCTTGGTCAACTGCATTTCGATGAAGGGGTCGAGCAGGTCCTGGGCGAAGGCCTCGGTCATCGGCAGTTGCACGTGGTAATACGTGCCCGCCGGGGTCGCCACGCGCTGGGCTGCGTCGATCTTTTCCGCTTCCCCCACGCGCGGCACCGCCACCGCGAAGTCGCGCAGCAGCACTTGATCGCTGTAGCCATAGCGGCCCGCACGCACCGTCAGCACGTTGGTCTTGTTCGCATCGTCATCCGCCGCCGCCAGCAGGTGCATGGCGCAGTAATCCCAGCGCGGCACCCGCAGGAACGGCATGCGCGGGTCTTCCAGGAAATACGGCCCGCCGTCATCGTGCTCGTAATAGCTCTGCGGGTCCCGTCGCTGATCGACCCAGCCGGCGGCACTGAGGTCCAGCACGGCGTAAGGATTGCTCGGCGTCTGGAACGGCACGCCGTTGACCTGCGCCGCCTTGGGTTTGACCAGCTTCTTGCTCACGCCCTGCGCCAGGCGGTCCAACGTCACCGGCTCAAAGCGCGACAGTGAATCAACCGCCGTGACTTTCACCTGACGCACCTGGTCGCCGCGGTACAACGCCACGCTCACCGCACCCTGCGCCGGCTTGTCCAGGGCAAAGCTGTGCGCCACCAGCCCCTGCACCCAGATGGTCACCCGCTGGCCCACCACATCCACGCGCAGGTCCAGCCACTGGTTGGTCCAGCGTTCGGGCGTCTGGTTGTCGTCGTCGGCCCACTGGGCGGGCTGGCCCCGGGTCGGGCGCCAGATGTAATTGAGCGCGTTCGCCAGCACCCAGGGCTTGTCCAGACTGGCGTCATAGCGATAGGCGCGCATCGACATGTAGTTGCCTTCACGGTCGCGCGACAAGGTGACCTTGCCCACGCAGGCGGTCTTGGCGAAATCCTCCGGAGCGGTCGGCAGCGCCATGATTTCCAGGGCCCCGGTCTCGACGGGCAGCACCTGCAGGTCCACCCGGTAGTCGCGGGACTGGGCGTCGCCGAACACCAGCACCGAGCCGGCCTGCCCCGCGGTGGCGACGAGCTGCGGCGCGGGGGCGAACTTGCCCACCGCCCGCACCGAAGCGGCGGGTTGGCCCACCAGCACGTCGGCGGGCAGCGCGTCCGGCGCCGGGGCCTGCGCCCACAGGTTCACGGCCAGTCCCAGCAATAATCCCACCGCCAACGTCAGACGAGTGCACATGGTGCATCCTTCCTGAGAGTCACCAACGGAGTAAAAAAAAACCTCAGCCGCGCTGGAAGATAACCTTTGATTGTGCAACTTTCATCAACTGAGCTAAGCTGATTTCACATGGCTAAACCCGCAAACAAGCCAAAACGTAAGCCCGTTCGCCTCGCTGAGGTTGCCGCCGCGGCTGAAATTTCAGTCTCCGCGGCGTCCATGGCTTTAGCGGATCACCCCCGCATCAGCCTCGCCACCCGCCAGCAGGTCAAGCAACTGGCGCAGCAGATGGGCTACCTCCGCCCCCGCGACACCGCCGTCGGCTCCACCCCCCGCCGCAGCGCCCGCGACAGCCGCCGCATCGGCATGATGCTCATCGGCGGCGACCTCCACGACGACGTCAACCTCGCCGCCCTCAACGCCCTCAACAGCGTCGTGGCGATGCATGGCCTGCGCCTGGAAATCTCCGCCATCGACGAGATGCTCGACAACCAGGCGATCATCCGCCACATCAGCCGCTTCATGGTCGGACTCGACGGCTTGATCATCAGCGGCCCCATCGACGAACCGATCCTCGTCCGCCTCGAACGCTGCGGCCCACCGATCCTCATCCTCGGGCACATGATGCAGTCCCCCCACGACCTGCCGCGCAAGACCGGCTACGTCGTCGCCTATGACGAGGAAGCCATGGGCCGCTTCGCCACCGCCCGCCTGCTCCTCTCGGGCCATCGCCGGGTCGCCTTCATCTGTGAAATGGCGCCCGACGGCATGAGCCACGCCCGCTGGCTCAGCGGCTATCGCCTGGCGCATCTGGACCTCAACTATCCCGTTGACCGCGAGCTCGTGCAGATCACCGGGCAGGTCCACCGCGGCGCCGAGCCGGCGGTCGATGTCCTCCAGCGCCTCCAGCAACCCCCCACCGCTTACGTCGTGCCCGACGCCCGCATTGCCGCCTCACTGGTCACCGTGCTCCGTCTGCGCGGCCTCAAAATCGACCGCCAGCAACTCATCGCCAGCGGCATCCGCGAAGTGGTGCCCCGCTATCGGCTCGAAGGCTATCCGATGGTCGTGCCCGACACCCATCGCCATCTCGCGGTCGCGGTCGAACATCTCTGCCAGCTCATGGATCAACCCGAACGCCGCCGCATCGGCGCGGTGGATGTCGTGCTGCCGTTCCTCACCATGAACTTCACCTGAGCGCCCACGCAATCCGCGCTGACGCGTCGCCTGGCTGCGCCCCGTCACACCGGCGTCACGTCCACGCTCACCTTCAGCGTATGCGCACCCCCGCCGAGCACCACGCCCTTGATGGGACTCACGTCGTCATAGTCGCGTCCCCACGCCACCACCACATGCCCCATGCCCGCCAGACAGCCGTTGGTCGGGTCGAAACCCACCCAGCCCTGACGCGGGTCGAACACCTCCACCCACGCATGCGAAGCATCCACGCCCACCAGCCGCGGCTGACCCGCCGGCGGATCGGTGCGCAGGTAGCCGCTGACATACCGCGCCGGCACGCCCAGCGCCCGCAGCCCGGCAATCATCACCTGGGCGAAATCCTGACACACCCCCCGCCGCTGCGCCAGCACCTCCTCCACCGGCGTGGCGATCGTCGTCGCCGCCGGCACATACTTGAACTCCCGGCGAATCCGCTGCGCCAGGTCCAGCGCCGCTTCCAGCAGCGGTCGGCCCGGCGTCAGCGCGGCTTGGGCGTAATCCCCCGCGGCGCTGCTCAGGGGCAACTGCGGCGAAGCGAACACGAACTGGTACGCCTCCAGCGCTTCAATGCTGTCGCCGCTGGTCAGTGCCGGACGCACCTGCTCCCACGGCAAGGATTCACCAGGCCGCAGCGCCGGCAGCTCATGCAGTTCCACCCGGCTGCGCACCGTCACGCTCAGCTTGGCGTGCGGCTCATCAATCTGGAAAGCCGCCACCGCGTTGCCGAAGTAATCCGTAAACCGCTCAATGCTGCGCGGCTGCGGTTCAATGGTCAGCAGGCTGCGCTGGCATGTCTGCCGGGGCAGATCGCGCGGCGTCAGATGCACCTGGTTCTGACAGGTCAACGCCGGCTCGGCGTAGTCGTAAACCGTCTGATGGACGATGCGCAGGATCATGGCGCCCGCTCACCCCCCAGCTCGCGCAGCTGCCGCGGCGAACGGGCGTGACTCAGATACCGCTGGGTCAGTTCGTCGCTCAGGGCGGTCAGCTCCTTGCGGCAGCGCTGGGTGAACTGCCGCAGCGCCAGCCGATGCCCGCGCGGGTTCGCGCTCGCCAGTTGTTCGATATCCGTCAGCCGCACCGCCGTGAGCGTACCCAGCACCAGCCGCTGCTCCGCGGGACGCTGGGCGGCTTCCGTCTCGCCCACAAAATGCTGCACATGCTGCTCCAGCGCCGCCGCCTGGTACGCCAGTGAGCGCGGATTGGTTTCATCCACCACCAGCAAGTCCAGCACCGGCCCGGCCGCCACCAGCGACTGGTACCGCGAGCGATACGTCATCGAGCTGTTGGCGATCTCCAGCAGCGATTGCAGGCGCTGCGGCTCGGCGCTGTCGCTGCGGCCCAGCGCGCGCTGCAGCAGGTCCAGCAGATTCAGCGAACGCTCCAGCCGGCGGCCGACGTCCAGAAAACGCCAGCCCTTTTCGTGCGTCATGCCTTCGCCGGTCTGTCCGCTGAAAGCCGTCAGGGTGAGCATGGCGTCGTCGAGCGTTTCCAGCGCCGCGTTGAGCCGCAGCCCCGGCCGCACCGCCGGCAGCAGGAACTGGGCTTCGAGCCGACTGAGAATGCGCCAGGCGTCCACGGAAATGCGGTCGCGCACCATCGAGCCCACACGATAGAGCTTCTGCACATCGCCGCGGATGGAGTACGGCCGCTCGCCGTCGAACAGCACCGACAACAACTGATTGCCCAGCGTGTGCAGCTCCTGAGCGCAGCGCTGCGGATCAATGCTGCCGACCATCCGGCCCTCATCGACCAGCACATCCACCAGCCAGGGCAGTTCCTGGGCGTCATCGAATTCCGACTCATCGGTCAGCCGATGCAGGGCGCAACGCACCAGGCGCACCGCCCCTTCAATGCGTTCGCACAGTCGACCCAGCCAGTACAGGTTGTCCGCCACGCGCGAGGGCAACACAAAGCCCTGGCGACTGAGCGCCGCGGTGGGACTGGGCGGCAGCAGCGTGCTGTGGGGCACCGGCTGGGCGCTGAGGATCCAGGTGTCCTTGCTGCCCCCGCCGCGCTGCATGCTGACGGACAGCGAATCCGCCGAGGCGCTGATGCGCGACAGGCCGCCGGGCATGACGTGATACTCGCCGTCGCCGCGCGCCACGGCATACACCCGCAGCATGAGGTGGCGCGGCGCCAGCGCGCCCTCCACCCACGCCGGCGTCGTGGACAAGCGCACCTGCTCCTGGGCGATGAAGCGTTCGGGCGTCGCCGCCAGCCGCTGCGCCAGTTGGGCGCGATCGGCGGCCGGGAGTTGTTCCACGAAAATCGGGTCGCCGCGCCCCGCGCCGAAAGCTTCCTTGACCACCAGCTGGTCCAGGTGTTCCAGCACATATTTCCGCGCCGGCTCCTGCCCGCACCACCAGGTGGCGACCGACGGCAGCCGCAGGTCTTCGTCGAGCAGTTGCCGGCACAAATGCGGGAGAAACGCGAGCAACGCCGGCGTCTCCACCACCCCGCTGCCCAGCGCGTTGGCGACCGCCACATTCCCGCTGCGCACCGCCTGCAGCAGCCCCGGCACGCCCAGCAGCGAATCGGCGCGCAGCTCGATCGGATCGCAGTAGGCGTCGTCCAGCCGGCGCAGGATCACATCCACCGGCAGCAGCCCGTTGAGCGTCTTGAGGAACACCCGGCTGTCGCGCACGGTCAGATCGCCCGGCTCCACCAGCGTGTAACCGAGGTAGCGCGCCAGATAGGCGTGCTCGAAATAGGTTTCGTTGAACGGCCCGGGCGTGAGCAACACCACGCGCGGCTGATCGTGCCGGCGCGGCGAAAGCTCCGCCAGCATCCGCCGCTGCTGGGCGAAGTATTCCGCCAGCCGCGTCACCTGACAGTCGCGGAAAACGTCAGACAACGCCCGGGTCATCACCATGCGGTTTTCCAGCGCATAGCCCGCGCCGGAAGGCGCCTGCGTGCGATCGCTGACCACCCACCAGCGCCCATCGGGCGCGCGGGCGAGGTCTGCGGCATACATGTGCAGCCAGGTGTCGTGCGGGCACGACAAGCCGTGGGCCGGACGCAGAAAAGCATCGTTGGCGAAAATCAGCTCGGCAGGCAGATGACGGTCATACAGCAGGCGCTGGGCGCCATAGGTGTCCGCGAGCACGAGATTCAGCAGCCGGGCGCGCTGGGCGACGGCGACTTCAATCGCCTGCCAGTCGGCGGCGGTGATCGCCAGGGGAATCGGGTCCAGTTGCCACGGGCGACTGAGCCCCCCGGCGTCGCTGTAGACGTTGTAGGTGACGCCGTTCTCGTGAATGAGGCGCCGGCCCAGGTCCCAGCGCCGTTCCAGCTCGGCAGCGCCCATGCCCGCCAGCGCGGCGGCGACTTTCGCCCACGCCGCGCGCGGCTGGGCGGCATCCATCAACGCTTCATCAAAGAAACCCGCCACTGGCTGATACTGCCAGACCGAGCTGGAATCCAGCGCGGGGGGCGGAGGAACTGCGGTGGACTTGGACGCCGATTGAGTCATCGCTGACGCATCCCTGCGGCCGCGGGGGTACTGCTGGCAACGCGGCTGCGACTGTCTCCAATCTTAGCACTACCGCGGCGGCCAGCGCAAATCCAGCGTGAGGGGAAATTCCTCGGCGGCGGCGCTGCGCCGCGGCTGATACGGCGCGGGCGTGTGGCCATGATCGAAAAACCGCGCCCCGCGCCGGGCCTCGGCTTCCATGGCGTTGACCGGAAAGGTCGCATAGTTGCGCCCGGCGGGATGGGCGACGTGATACGTGCAGCCGCCCAGCGCCCGGCCGGCTTGCGTGTCGTACACGTCAAACACCAGCGGGGTGTTGACGCCGACCGTCGGATGCAGGCAACTCGATGGCTGCCAGGCGCGGTAGCGCACCGCCGCGACGAACTGCCCCGCCACGCCCGTGGGTTGCAGCGGCACGACCTGCTGATTGCAGGTGATGAGGTAGCGTTCGCCAAAGCGTTGATCGACGCGCACCTGCAGCCGCTCGACGGAGGAATCGACGTAGCGCGTGGTGCCGCCGGCGCCGGGTTCCTCGCCCAGCACCAGCCAGGGTTCGATGGCTTGACGCAGCTCCAGTTCGATGCCGTCGCGCACGATGGTGCCGTGGCGGGGGAAGCGGAACTCGTAATGCACGCCGAACCACGCGGGTTCCAGCGGATAGCCAGCCGCGCGCAGGTCAGTCAGCACGCTGGTGAAATCCTGCCAGACGAAATGCGGCAGGAGGAAACGGTCGTGCAGCGCGGTGCCCCAGCGTGTGGGCCGCTGGCGGTAAGGCTGCCGCCAGAACCACGCCACCAGCGCCCGCAGCAGCAGTTGCTGGGTGAGGCTCATGCGGGCGTGCGGGGGCATCTCAAAGCCGCGGAACTCGACGAGTCCCAGTCGGCCGGAGCTGGAATCGGGGGAGAAGAGTTTGTCGATGCAGAACTCAGCGCGGTGGGTGTTGCCGGTCAGGTCCGTCAGCAGATGGCGGAAGATGCGGTCAACCATCCACGGCGGAGTCTGCCCCCAGTGCGCCATCTGGTGGTCGACTTCCGCGAACGCCAGCTCCAGTTCGTAGAGGCTGTCGTGGCGGGCTTCGTCGATGCGCGGCGCCTGACTGGTGGGGCCGACGAACAAGCCGCTGAACAGGTAGCTCAGCGAAGGATGGTTGATCCAGTAGCTGAGCATGGAACGCAGCAGGTCAGGCCGGCGCAGCCACGGGCTGTCGGCTGGGGTCGCACCGCCGAGCACCACATGGTTGCCGCCGCCGGTGCCGCTGTGGCGTCCGTCGAGCATGAATTTCTCGGTGCCCAGCCGGGAGAGGCGCGCCTCCTCGTACAGCACGGTGGTGGTGTGGACCAGTTCATCCCAGCTATGCGCGGGCTGAATGTTGACTTCAATCACGCCTGGGTCCGGCGTGACCTTCAGGTGATTCATGCGCGGGTCATACGGCGGCGCTTCGCCTTCGATCACCACCGGGGTCGACAATTCCTCGGCGGTGTCTTCGATGGCGGCAAGCAATTCCAGGTAATCCTCCAGCCGACGCAGCGGCGGCATGAACACATGCAGTCGCCCCTCGCGCGGCTCCACGCAGATGGCGGTGCGCACCACCCAACTGGCGGACTGCCCCACCACCGGCTGCTGGTCGGCGGGATGGTTCGCTCCGACATCGCTGCGCACCTGCTGCTGAATCTGGGAACGACGCTGGCGGCGCACCGGCACCGGCAACGGCGCCCGGCGAATCTGCGGATCGACCGGATGCACATACGGATACTGCGCGCTGCTGACCCACGGCAAACTCGGCAGCGGCAACCGCAAACCCAGCGGCGAGTCGCCGGGGATCAGCACCACATGCCGGGACCGCAGCAGCCACAGCCCGCTCATCCACACCAGTTCGCCGGCGGTCCATTCACGGGTCAGCGGCAGCACGTAACCGACCGCCTCATCCAGCCCGTGCTGAAACACCCGGCGTAAACGCTGGCGTTCCTCGGCATCCTTGAGCTTGCTTTCGGTCGGATCAACATTGATCGGCAGTTGGCCTTCGCGAATCAGGAAGTGCACGGGATCCTCAAACGCCGGGACCGCATAACGTCCATCGACGCCCAAACGCTGAGCGAGCGCCTGCATGAAGCGCTCCGCGCCGGCAATGTCCTGACCCTGATCGCTGCCCTGGGCGGCAATGAGCGCGGGGTTGCGCCACACCGGCTGCCCATCGCGCCGCCAATAGCAGCCGAGCGCCCAGCGCGGCAACTGCTCGCCGGGGTACCACTTGCCCTGCCCGAAATGCAGCAACCCGCCGGGGGCGAATTGCTGATGCAGCCGACGAATGAGGTCCTCGGCAAGTCGGCGTTTATGCGGACCCACGGCAGCGGTGTTCCACTCCGCGCCGTCCATGTCGTCAATGGAAACGAAGGTCGGCTCGCCGCCCATGCTCAGGCGCACGTCGTCGGCGTGCAGTTGCGCGTCGATCTGCCGCGCCAGGGCGTCGATGTCCGCCCACTGGCTTTCGCTGTAGGGCAGCGTCACGCGCGGGTCTTCATGCACGCGCGTGACCTTCATCACATGCTCGAACTCGACTTCGCAGGGCGACAGCGCCCCGGCAATGGGCGCGGCCGACGACGGCTCGGGCGTGGCCGCCAGCGGAATGTGACCTTCGCCCGCGAGCAGGCCGCTGGTCGGGTCCAGGCCCACCCAGCCGGCGCCGGGGATGAAGGCTTCGCACCAGGCGTGCAGATCGGTGAAGTCCACCTCCGCGCCGCTGGGACCGTCGAGCGCTTTCACATCAGGCTTAAGCTGAATCAGGTAGCCGGAGACGAAGCGGGCGGCCATGCCCAGATGCCGCAGCAGTTGCACCAGCAGCCAGGCGGAATCCCGGCAGGAACCGCTGCCTTTTTCCAGCGTTTCCTCGGGCATCTGCACCCCCGGCTCCAGGCGGATGAGGTACTTAACCGCCTGCTGCACCTGCTGATTCAGCTGGGTCAGAAACGTCACTGTGTTGCGCGGGGTGCGGTCCACCTGCGCCAGCCAGTTTGCAAAACGCGGCGTGGCGTCGAGCTTCCGCAGGAATGGCGCCAGCTCCTGATGCAGCCAGGCTTCGTAGGTGAAGGGAAAGTTCTCGGCGCTGCTTTCGACGAAGAAGTCGAAGGGATTGATGACGGTCATGTCCGCCACCAGATCGACCGTCACCACCAATTCGCGCACCGGCTTGGGGAACACCGCGCGGGCGAGGAAGTTCGCCTGCGGGTCCTGTTGCCAGTTGAGGAAATGCCCGGCAGGCTCGATCTTGAGCGAATAGCTGAGCACGGGCGTGCGGTTGTGCGGCGCCGGGCGCAGGCGGATGAGTTGCGGGCCCAACTGGGTCAGCCGATCGTAGCGATAGCGGGTCTGGTGGAAGAGGGCGACGCGAATGCTCATGAGGGGCGCCTGGGCGACGGGTTACTGGTCGACCGCGAAAAAGGTTTCGTGGATCGCCGAGCCCACGTCGTTGAGCCGGCTCTGGATGACATCAAGATACTCGTGCAGGCCCTGGGCGAAAATCTGCTCGATGTCGGTGAAATCCACTTCCGCGCGCAGGCGGCCCAGTTGCTGTTCGGCGCGATTGGAGTAGCCGCGCCGCGTGCCGGTGATGCGTTGGATGGAGTCTTCCGCCTCCCCCAGACAGAAGCGCACCGAGCGGGGGAAATCGCCATCGAGGAGCAGGAACGCCGCCACGCTCTTGGGCAAAATCTGATGGAAGCGTTTGCGGTACATCTCCAGGGCGCTTAAGCAGCGCAGCAGGGCCGCCCATTGCAGGCTGTCGTAGGGCGAGCCGACGTAATCGACGCGCGGCAGCAGCATGAAGTACTTCACATCGAGGATGCGGGTAGTTTTGTCAGCGCGTTCGAGCAAGCGTCCGAGGCGGGCGAAGTGCCAGGCTTCGTTGTGTGACATGGTGGCGTCGGTGATGCCGGCGAAGAGATGGCACGCCTTCTTGAAATGGCTGTAAAACGCCGGTCCTTCCTGGCGCAGGCGATCGCTCTGCTGGGCTTCGCGCACCAGGTGGTAGGAACGGTTGATCTGCTCCCACATTTCCGAGGACACCACCTCGCGGATGGAGCGGGCGTTCTCGCGCGCCAGCCAGAGGCAGGAGAGGATGGAGTTGGGGTTGTCGCGGTCGAAGGTCAGGAACTGCGTGGCGCCGGCTTCGGTGAAGCTGCCGTAGCGCTGCAGGTAGGGCTCATGATCGCCGCTGGCGTAGATCAGCGATTCCCACTGATTGCTGGTTTCGCCGGGTAAATCCAACACCAGATGATGCACCACATCGAGGAAGCGCGCGGTGTTCTCCGCGCGTTCGATGTAGCGGCTCATCCAGAACACGGAATTCGCCACGCGACTGAGCATGCCGGTTTGCTCGCCCGCCACCAGTGCCATGTCGATCTCCAATTCACCCCCGCGTTCAAGGCGCCATGCGCCGCCCTGATGCGGAAGTTGAAGTTGCTCAGGTCCAGCCCGCTCGTCAGCGCCGTCCGTGCGCGGCTACTGACTGAGCACCCAGGTGTCTTTGCTGCCGCCGCCCTGCGAAGAGTTCACGACCAATGAACCCTTGCGCAGCGCCACGCGGGTCAACCCGCCCGGCAGCACCCAGATCTCCTTGCCATAAAGAATGTACGGCCGCAGGTCCACATGCCGGCCTTCAAAATGATCGTCCACGATCACCGGCGCCCGCGACAGGTTCACCACCGGCTGGGCAATGTAGTTGCGCGGCGCGGCGTTGATCTTTTCCGCGAACGCTTCGCGCTGCGCGGCAGTGGAGGCCGGCCCGACCAGCATGCCGTACCCCCCGCTCTCGTTGGCGGCTTTGACCACCAGCTTTTCGAGATTCCCCAACACGTGCTGCCGATCCTTTTCGATCCAGCACAAATACGTCGGCACGTTGGGCAGAATCGCATCCTCACTCAGGTAGTAGCGGATCATCTGCGGCACAAAGGCGTAAATCACCTTGTCGTCCGCGATGCCCGTGCCCGGCGCATTGGCGAGCGCGACCTTGCCGTTGCGGTACGCCTGCATGATGCCCGGCACGCCCAGCACTGAATCTTCGCGGAAAGCCTGGGGGTCCAGAAAATCATCATCAATCCGGCGGTAAATCACGTCCACACGCTCCAGCCCCGTGGTGGTGCGCATCTTCACATAGCCGTCGTGGATCACCAGGTCGCTGCCTTCGACGAGTTCCACGCCCATCTGCCGGGCGAGGAAGGAATGCTCGAAGTACGCCGAGTTGTAGATGCCGGGGGTGAGCACCACGACGGTGGGCTGGTGACGGCCCCCGGGGCTTCCGGGGGCTCCGGGGGCTCCGGGGGCGATGGAGGCGAGGGTGTCGAACAGCCGGCTGGGATAGTCGTCAACCGGCCGGACGTGCGAGGCGGCAAACACCTGCGGGAAGGTGCGTTTGAGGAGCTGGCGATTTTCCAGCACATAGCTGACGCCCGAGGGACAGCGCAGGTTGTCTTCGAGCACGAAGAACTGCCCGTGCTCATCGCGCACCAGGTCGGTGCCGGTGATGTGACACCACACCCCGCCGGGCGGGTTCAAGCCGACGCATTGCTGGCGGAAGCTGCTGGCGGATTCGACCAGATCGCGCGGAACCACGCCGTCCTGCAGGATTTTCTGGTCGTGGTAAATGTCGTGGATGAAGTGGTTGAGCGCGGTGATGCGTTGCTGAAGACCGCGCTGCACGCGCTCCCAGTCCTGGGCGCTGACGATGCGGGGGATCACATCAAAGGGAAAAATCTTCTCGGCGCCCTCGGCGTCACCGTACACGGCAAAGGTGATGCCCATGTTCATCAAAGCCGCCTCGGCGGCGCGCTGACGTCGGAGCAGGTCGCCCGGGGGCAACCCCTCGATGCGCTCCACCAGCAGGCGCGCGCCGGGGCGCGGCGAGCCATCGGGCTCCATCAGCTCGTCATAAAATTGTTCGGTCTGATACCCCTCGAATCTCATGCCGCGAGCGTAGAGCAGCCCCCGCATCCGGTCAATAGGAAATCAGCGCGCCGAAAATGCGAAAAGTGCGTAAAACCGCCGAAAATCGCCCAACAAATGGGCAAGTGTCAGCTGCCGGGGCCTGCGCTGCTTATGGAATAGTCACCCGCGCCGCGGCCGATGCCGGGGACGCGGCGGCGGGTACGGCCGGCGCGGCCGACTGGGCGCGGGTGGGGACGCCGGCGCGGATGGCGCTGGCAACGGTGGGGATGACGCCTGGGGCAGCGCGGCGAGCGCCGGCGGCGCTTCATCCTTGCGCATGATGAACAGGTAATTGAACCCGCGCAGGAAGAAGTTCCCTTCCTGGGCCGCCTGCCGGTAGTTGCCCATCTGCAGCGTACGGTTGTGCCGCACCACCGCGATGATGTCCACCGGCGTCAATCCCGCCAGCCGCATGCGCGCGAACAGCTCAAATCCGATCGGCGCCAGCCCCTTGCCCTTCTCAAACGAATCGCTGACGTACAGCGCCATGTGCGCCCCCGGCCGCAGCACGCGGTGGATCTCGCGGAACACCTGCTCCATCGCCGGATAGTAGTCATCGGTGAACGCGCTGAGCTTGCCCAGACAGCGCGGGTCATCCGAGTAATGAATATGCGTGGAGTACGGCGGATCAATGAACACGAAATCCGCTTTGCCATCCTCCAGCGGCAGCTTGCGGGCATCGACGCGAAAAATATCCGGCCGGGTCGGCGCGACGTCATAGCCCAACGCCCGTCGCCCCAGCTCACGCGCCACATCCAGCGTCGTGCCGCTGCCGCAGCACGGATCGATCACCAACCCCTTGGGCGCGGTGTAGCGTTGCAGCAGATTCCAGATGATCCAACTGGGGGTGGCGCCCTTGTAGTTGGGATCGCCCTGCACGCCGGGACCGTAATGCTGCGAGGGATACTCCCACAGGGTGGTCACCTGCAGTTGCAACGCCGGCTTTTCAAAACGTTGTCGCGCCATGACGCGGGGCATGATAGCAGGCGCGGGTGGGCTAATTGCCCGGCTGGGCTTTCATCACCTGGGCGCACTGCTGGAGCAGGAAGCCAGCGGCGGCACTGTAGCCGGCGTGCTGGGGATAGGTCGTGCCATGCGACACGCCGGCGCCGACGAATAGCGTGGGCGGGCAGAGGCGGGCGCGGGCGTTGAGCCGGGCGTAAAAGTCGAATGATGCCGGGGCGCTGACGCGCGGGTCTTCCTCGCCCACGGCAATCAGCAGCGGCCGATCGACCAGCTTGTCCAACACAGCCGCGGCGTTGTTGCGGGCGATCAGCGGATTGTTCTCCTGCCCGGCAAATTCGCGCAGCGTCAGCAGATTGATGACCGAAGCATGGATGGCGCCGGCAACAATCCGGGCGTCGGCCGCCATGGCGTGCAGCGCCGCCAGCCCGCCGCGCGAGGTGCCGTTGACGGCGATCAAGCCCGCCTGCGCCAACTGGCGCTCGATGAGCAGATCCACTGCCGCCACGCACGTCTGGGCGAATCCGCCATACACGTCCACCCCGGCCCGCAGCGCTGCCGCCATGCCTTCAAGCTGCCGGCCGTGGGCGTCTTCCAATTCGCCATGATTGGGCAAATCCAGCGACGCCACGCGATGGCCCGCCGCCAGGAACACATCGGCGACAATGCAATAGGGCACGCTCTGGAGCGACTGGCGCGCCTCGCCGCTGAAGTTCAGCAGCAGGGCCGGACCGGGACACAGCCAGGCGGGTGTGCGCAAGGTCAATGTGCGCGGACCGGCGGGGGTGGACACCTTGATCTGCTCGTCACGAATGTCTCGGGTCAACGTTGCATCTCCGCATTCCACGGCTGCACCAGACGCAGGCGCCGGCCGCGCAATGCCCGGTAGATATCCGGCAAATCGAATCGCCGCAACACGCCGTGCGGCAGCGCCGACTGCGGCCAGCCGACAATCGGCGTCTGCGTCAGCAGGTGCCACGAAGGCAGGTAATCCGCCAGCGTGACCCGCTTGACCAGCGGCGACAGCAGCGCGGCAAACGCAGCGTGCAGCGCGCCGATGCCGCGCCCCACCAGATGCACTTCCTTCGCGCCATAGCTGCCCAGCAGTTCCAGGGCGCCCAGCACATCGAGCACTTTGCGCCCCAGATAGGTTTGCCCGAGCATCAGGTTGTGCGACGCCGCGTGGTAGTCGCTGCCATAGCTGGTGAGGAAATCCGTCTCCGCGCAGGCGCGGTTCTGCATTTCCCCATGCCCGCGCACATCCACGGAAAACAGCACATCCTGCCGCGGCGTCGGCACCGGCAGCAGGCCATGCGCCAGGTCGTCGCGCGTGCTGATGTGCCCGACGTACAGCGTCAGCTTCTCGCGGCGCGGCGGGGCGGGATACGCATAGCTGTGATCCGGTTTGCGATAGTCCCAGGCGCTCAGCAGCGCCATGACCTGACCATAGCCCGGCTCAGTTTCCAGGCCGAAGCGCCACACCGCCGGATACGCCCCCACGCCTTCCACCGCGCGCAGGCTGCGGAAGTACGGCGTCTTGATCCGCGCGGGCAAGCCCAGAAACTCGCGCACCTGTCGCGCCAAGGCGGGCGCGCTGGCGGGCGTTTTGCGTTTGCTCTTGAGCTGCCTGGCGTGGGCGGCGGTCAGCTCATGGATGAACTTCTGGCCCTTGAGCCCCGCGACTTGGCCGGTCGGCGTGGCGGCGAGCACGTCATCCGGCTCGTTGTCGGGGAGGCTTTCGCGCCACGACTTGGTGCTGCCGATCTGCTGATTGAAGAAGCGATACATCTGCTCGCGGTTGTGCACGGAAAAGCCATGCGGCGCCGGGCCGATGAACAGCCTGGCGTTCTGCTGGGCGCCCAGCAGGGCGTAGAACCGGCGGACCTGCTGGTAGGTGGTTTCCAATCCCCGGGTGTCGAAAAAGTCCTGCGCCTGCCCGAGCAGCAGCACGGGGCGCGGCGCCTGGGCGATGAAGAAATCGCAGCGATCGAGTCCCGCCGCAAGGAAGCCGGGCGGGCATTGCTCGTTGTCGGCGGGCAGTTCGTTTTCGAGGTTCGCCAGATGGGTGGTGACGAAGCAGCTGGGCGCGGTCATGGTGAAGCGATCGTCCAGCGCGTTGAGATAGGTGGACATGGTGCCGCCGCCGGAGTTCCCGGTGAGTCCCACGCGGGTGCGGTCGACATCGTTGCGCGCCAGCAGGACATCGAGGGCGCGGATGCCGTCCCAGGCGCGCCAGGCGCCCAGGAACTCGCCGACCAGCGCCATCTGCTTGCCCATCATGTTGTGTTCGAAGACGCAGGACGTGGGCGCGAAGCGCCCGGCGGTTCCGGGGTATTGCAGGCGTTCGCCCTGGGCGACGGGGTCATAGATGAGCGTGACGTAGCCGAGTTTCGCCAGATGGCGGCTGAAGGTCTGATACGCCGGCTCCCCCTTGCCGCGTTGCGAGTGGCCACAGGTTCCCAGCACCGCGGGATAGCCGGCGGCGGGCCGAGGCGACGTAGGCACATAGCAATTGGCGGTGACGGGATAGCCGGGGCGGCTTTCGAAGACGAGCTTTTCGATGCGGTAATCGGGGCGTTCGGTGACGCCGGTGCAGCGCAGCTTCAGCGGGGTGCGCGCGGGCAGCTTGTCGAAGAAGCACTTGAAGATGGCGCGCTTGACCTGCTGCTGATACTTGCGGGCGTCGGCGGCAGTGCGCAGGGCAGCGAGACGGGCCTGGTGTTCGCGCTGCTGCTGCCGGACCTGATGGACCAGATGTTCATGCACCGCGCGGGGGAACTGGAACTGGTTGAAGACGAACATGAAACCACTCCTGTGAAATCGAACGGAGCCAGCAAGCTACCGCAAAGCGCGGCCGACGGATAATCGGCGTTGAAAAAACCGGGGGATACATCCGGGGGGAACTTCCGGGCGGGGGGGAATCCCCGGGTAGAGCCCGGGGCTAATGGGAGGGATGGTCGTTGCATCCGTTAGCCCCCGGCTCTGCCGGGGGATGCATTCCGTAGGTTAGTTGGTGCGCCAGAAACTCGGCACGCACAGCACCGCGAGCACGAACACCTCCAGGCGGCCCAGCGCCATCAGCAGGCTCATGACGATGAGGCTGGGCGGGGAGAACCAGCCGAAGTTCTGGATCGCCCCCACGCGCGCCAGGCCGGGGCCGATGTTGTTGAGCGTGGCGATGCTGGCGGTCAGAGCGGTGGTGAAGTCGATGCGCTGGGGCGCTTCGAGGATCATCAGGGCAATGCCGCCGCCCAGCGCCAGCAGCACGATGAGCAGGATGTAGACCAGGGCGTTCTGGCGCGCGTCGGCATCGACAGCCGAGTGGCCCACGCGCACGGGCACGATCGCCTGGGGGCGAAACACCCGGCGGATTTCGCTGAGAATCACCTTGAAGCCGATCAGCAGGCGAATGACCTTGATGCCCCCGCCGGTGGACCCGGCACAGCCGCCGACGAACATGAGCAGCACGAGGGTCATCTTGGGCAGATAGCCCCAGAGGTCGAAATCAACCGAGCAGAAGCCGGTGGTGGTCTGGATGGAGACGACCTGAAAGACGCTGTGCAGCACGGCGGTGGCGACGTTGGGTTCGAGCTTGTGGCCGCGGGTGGAGACGTGCCACAGCTCATACACGTTGGCCGCCACCAGCACGGAGGCGAAGGTGAGGATCGCCAGGTAGAGGCGCAGCTCGGGGTCCTGGAACACGCGTTTGAACTCGCCGCGCAGGAGCTGGTAGTACAGCCCGAAGTTACCGCCGGCGATGACCATGAAGATGATGATGACCAGGGGCACGCCAAAGCCGTCGTAGTGGCCGACGGAGGCGTTGTGGGTGCTGAACCCGCCGGTGGCGAGGGTGGCGAAGGTGTGGCACACCGCGTCGAACCAGGTCATGCCGCAGAGGCGCAGGGCGACGGTCTGGGCGATGGTCAGGCCGACGTAAATCAGCCAGAGCATGCGCGCCGTTTCCTGAATGCGGGCGGTGACGCCGGGCTGTTTCGGGCCGGGCGATTCGAACTGGAACAGGCGTTTGCCGCCCACGCCCAGGGACGGCAGCACCGCCACGAAGAGCACGACGATGCCCAGGCCGCCCAGCCAATGGGTCAGCGCCCGCCAGAACAGCAGGCTATGCGGCAGGACTTCGATATTGCTCAGCACGGTGGCGCCGGTGGTGGTGAGCCCGCTCATGGCTTCGAAGTAGCAGGCGACGAAGTGGTGGAACGGGTGCTGCGGGCCGGCGGTCGGTTCCAGCCGGGCCCAGAGGTTGAAGGGCAAGCCCGCCAGCGCCGCGCCGATGAGCCAGCTCAGGGCGACCAGCAGCATGGCTTCGCGCCGGCCGAGGCGACTGCTCCCGCCGCGCCCGATCAGCAGCAGCAGCACGCCGCCGCCGGCGCCGATGCCGCCGGAGATCAGCAGCGCCAGCTCGGCGTGCCAGTCACTGGGCTGCCCATCGCCCCACACCAGCCAGCTCAGGGCGGCGGTCAGCAGCACGGTGGCGCTGAGCACCAGCAGCAGCAGGCCGAGTTGTCGCATGACAAAGCGGTAGTTCATCGTCAGCGGACGCCAAAGAGCTTGCGCAGTTCGCTTTCACTGCGGGTGGGGGTGATGACCACCAGCGTGTCGCCACGCTCGATGCGGTCGGTGGCGTTGGGCACGAACGCCTGATCGCCGCGCTGCACCACGGCAATCATCAGCCGCATGGGAAAATGCACTTCGCGCAGCGGGGAACCCACCGCCGGGGCGCGCTCGGCGTCCACGCGAATCTGGTACGCCTCGGCGACGCCCGGCTCCAGCGACGCCAGATGCCGCAGGGCGCGGGTGTCGAGCAGCTGCTGCACCTGGGTGACCGCCGCCACGCGCGGGGAAAACGCGCGGTCGATGCCGACGTGACGGATCAGGTGCAGATACGTGCCGCGCTGCAGCACCGCCACCGCTTCCCTGGCGCCCATGCTCTTGGCGCGGGCGGCGGCGAGAATGTTCTGCTCGTCGTCGTCGGTCAGGGCGACGAAAGCATCCAGTTGATCGACCTGCTCCTCTTCCAGCAGATGCTCGTCGTGCACATCCGCCACCAGCACGGTGACCCAATCCAGCTTGGCGGCCAGTTCCTCGGCGCGCCGGCGATCGGATTCAAGCAATCGAATGGAAAACCCCCGGCTGCGCAGGGCGCGACACAACCACACGCCCATGCCGGTGCCGCCCATGATGATGACCCGCCGCCGCCGCGCCGCGTCGCGGTCCATCAGGCGACAAGCGGTGTCGAAGGTCGCGCGGTCGCCGATGAGCGTCACCACATCGCCCGGTTCCACCGCCGTCTGACCATCGGGCAGGAAGGTCTTGCCTTCGCGTTCGATCAGGCAGATGCGTGTGGAGTGGGGCAGGTTCAAACTCATCAGCGGCTTGCCCACCGCCGGCGCCCCGCGCGAGACGGGGAGCTGGTGCATCTCGATCCGCCCGCCGGCGAAACGCTCCATCGCCAGGGCGCCGGGCGTGCGCAGCGACTGGGCGATCTCGCTGGCGGTGGAGTATTCGGGGCAGACCAGGTGGTCGATGCCCAGCTTGGTGGCGTAGTCGAGTCCATGGTTTTCAAAGTAGGCGCTGTGATGGACGCGGGCGATGGTGCAGCGGGCGCCGACCATTTTCGCCAGGGTCGCCGAGAGCAGGTTGATCTCGTCGATGTGGGTTGCCGCCAGGAAGAGGTCGGCGTTCTCGCAGCCGGCTTCGGCGAGCAGGTCGGCATGGGTGCCGCTGCCCAGCAGGGTGCGCACGTCGAGGTTTTCCTCGAGCAGGCTGAGCTTGTGTTGCTGGGGATCAATGACGGTGACGTTGGCGTGGCGGTCCGCGCCGAGCACCTCGGCGGCATGTCGCCCGACTTCGCCCGCACCGCAGATGACGATATTCATGGTCCGTCCGTGGAGAAGCCGCCGCGCCCGGCTCAGCGGATCATCGCGGCATTGAGCACGGCATTGATGACCAGTTCGCGGCTGGTCTGCGGGGTGTAGCCGAAGATGCGCCAGTGGTCGAGCCCCGCCAGGCCGCAGGTCAGGTCTTCGTTGGACAACAGCGCCCCGACGCGGTCGCCGACCATCACCGCCTGCAGACGAGGCCGATTGACCGGGCCCATGCTCTTGAGGGCGAAGTTGCGGAAGCGCACATAGCGGCAGTCATAGCCCTTGGGCAGCCGATCGCCAGTGATGAGGGGGGCTTCGGTGCTCAGGGGCGCTTTGGGCGCGTCCGGGAAAACGGCGTTGAGCATCACCTCGGCGTTCCTGGCGGCGTCGCTCGAACCGCCGGCGGCGTCGACCACCAGCAGACCGCCGGCTTCGACCCACTTGCGGATCGCCGCGGCGTCGGCGGGCTCCAGCACGCCGTCGCCCGTGGTGGACAGGAACGCGATGCGCTGCGCGGAAGTCAGCCCCGCGCCCGCCACGGCCTCGACCTTGAAGTTCACCCCATGCTCGTTCGCCAGCAGGTTGTGCAACTGGGTCATGGCGCCCGGTTCAGGATCGTAATTGCCGGTGTGCTTGATCCGCGCCCCCGCAATCTGCCGGGAGGCATTGGGTTGGAGCAGTGGCACCAGGTTGTTCACCAGCCGGGCGCGGCGGTAGTTCAGGCCCACGGCATATAGATAGATATTCGACAGCAACCGGAAGCTGTCGCCGGTGACGACATCGTTCTCCTGCAGACCTTCGCCCAGGTCGCGCTGGAAGTAAAGGATCAGCGGCCGAATGCCGTTGTCCACCATCTGCATGGGCACCGGCGCCCGCAGCTTCTGATGCAGGCTGTAGAAGTCATGGTCAGGCTTGACCCGCTCCATCTTGGCGCCGGGGTACAGCGCCTCGACCAGCTTGGTCACGCTCTGGCCCACCTCCGGGGTGATCTTGTCCGGATTGATCAGCAGCATGCCGCCGGCGTCGAGATACTCGCGCAGGTTCTTGAGCTGCTGAGCGCTGAAATTGAACCCTTCATGGGTCGCCAGCCACAGCAGCGGCGACTCGATCAGCGAGTAGGCGGGCAAGTCCACCTCGGCGATCTGCCAACTGCTGGTGTACTCATACAGGTCGCTGATGTAGTCCGCGAAGTTCCACAGGTCGTGCGGGCGATTGTTCCACGGCCCGGCGGTCTTGTCGGGACCAACGCTCCAGCGCAGCTTGCTGATGGCGATCGGGTCATACGCGCGGGAGAGATACAGCAAGGCGAACGCGGTGGCGAGCAAACGACCCTTGGGCCCGGTCCACGTGCCTTTGGCGTCCTGTTCGTTGAGCATCTTGGCGGTGACATCGCGGAAGATGTCCACGCCGTTGAAAGAGCGATACCCGCTGGCCTGCACCACGCGCTGCATGGTCCAGTAGTAGTAATAGGGATCGGATTCCTCGGCTTTGTCCGCGAGCGAAAAGTTCTGATCGAGATAGCGCAGGCCGCGGCGCAGCGACTCGGACAGGTGCTGTTCACCCACGGCGGTCATGCGTGGGCCGCGCAGGTAGCGTTCCGCCAGGCCCAGCACCGCGACGCCGCCGGCGGTCATCGGGCCGGAGATGCGGCGATTGAAGGTGTTCTCGTTCTGATTGTTGGAGGTTTTGGCGGCAAAGCTGTAAACCGCCCAGCCGGCGGGGGTGTTGTCGCCTTTGACCGGCTGCTGGGCGGCGGTCCAGTAATTCTCCACCGCTTTCCAGAGTTCTGCTTTGATGGGATAACCCGAGCGGGCGGCGCCCCACAGCCCCAGCACGCCGTATTGCCCGTTGGCGTTGTCGCCCCAGCCGGTCACGGGCTTGCCGAAGTAGTCGTCGTCGAAGTTGCCCTGATCGGTCATCGCGGCGGTTAGCCAGACCGAATCCCGATGCACCCAGGGCGCCCAGCGGGAGCGGGGCAGCTCGGCGAGCATCTGCAGGCGCATCGCCCGGCCGTAGGTCTGCGGCTGGTCGGAGGAGAGCACCCAGTTGAGCCGCTTGTAGATGTCGGGGTTCTGATAGCTTTCGCCGCACGCCAGCAACGCCCAGCAGATCAGGGCGTTGTTGCCCATCATGTTGCGGATTTCCTGGTTGACGTGAAAGCGGCTGGAGTGGAAGAAATATTCGGGCAGCGGGGTGTAGCGGGGTTGAAGCTTATCGTCCTTGGGGTCATACACCGCCGCGACCGCGCGTTCAATGGCGGATTCGATCTGTTCGACGGTGAGGGTTTCGGGACGATAGGCGCCGGCGGCGGCGGTTTGCGCGTGAGCTTGCGGGGCGCACCATCCTGCGAGCAGGCTCAGCGTCAGCCCCAGCAGGCCGCGCCAGGCGCGATGGGTTGTCAGCGGGCGCGGCTGCATTAAAACTCCACTCGGCGCCCGCGGTGGGCTTTGATGGATGGGTCGGGTTCCAGGGCCTGGGGATCGATGAAGCCCTGCTCATCACGCATCATGAAAATCATGTGGAAGGCGTAGTCGGCGAAGTTCCGCTGCATGCGGCCATACTCCACCCAGGCGTCTTCCTTGCGGGCGATGCGTTCGAGCAACTGGCTGGCTTCCTTGAGGTCGGCGTGCTTATAGCCGCTGAGCACGCCGTCGAACGCCGCCAGGTACATGTAGTTGAGCAGGTCGAACTGGAAGCCGGTCTTGGTGTTGCACTGGCGCTCCATTTCCTGGATGACCAGCTTGAGCATCGCCGGATCGGTGGTGCGGAGCAGCTGGTACACCAGTTCGCCGCGGTAGTCGCGCAGCGCCTGATTCATCTCCCGGATGCGGCGGTTGAACGCCACCGCCAGCGGATCGGTGATGGTGGTGAACTTGCTGCGCCACTCCTGCGCCTCCGCCCAGGTCTTATCGCCGGCGGCGCGCTCGGCGGCACTCATCAGCTCCAGCGATTTGGGCGGATAAACGTATTCCTGATACGGGGGATAGCCCACCACCTTGCGCAGCGAGTAGTAGCGCTTGCTCCACTCGGCGTAAGCCTCGGGCGGCTCGTGGCGATATTCCTGCTTGCCTTCGACCTGCACCGGCCCGGGCATCTGCTGGATCAACTTCACCAGCTGCCGCCCGGCTTCTTCCAGATCCGAGGCTTTGGCGTTCTTGACCACTTCCATCAGATGCCAGTTGATGTAGGTGTCCAGGTACTTGTTGCCGGTCTTCCCCGACTGCATTTCCACCAGCACGGGCAGCGCGTCATCGGGCTGGAGCAATTTCACCAGCGGGTGCGGGCGCTTGTACACCGGCGGATTCTTGGACTCAATCAGTTGGTCCAGGTCCCGCGCCTCGGCGACCAGTTGGGCGACCGCCTTGTCAATGCGGTCCTTCTGCGCCTTGCGGGCCTGGATTTCCTCCAGCCGCTCCTGACGCTGCGGCGAGGCGGCAGGTGCGGGTGCGGGTGAACCGGCGGCGGGCGCGGCGTCCTGAGCCACCGCCGGCGCCGACAGCAGGGTTGCCGTCAGCCCCAGGGTCAGCAGCAATCGCGTCGGGCCCATCGCCATTCGTCCACTCCACCTGTCGCGCGGGGTTGCGCTCGCCTCTATCCTAACCGCTGGGGGCGTCTTGCCAAGGTCCAAGTGAAAGCTCATCCAGGGCCATCCGGCGGATTCGCCTGCGACTTACCCGCCGGCGTCCGGGAGGCTTGGTCCCATGCCGCCGCCGGCTTCAGATTTCCTGCACTTCCTTGATCTTGGCGTTGATCAGTTCATCCACCAGGGTTTCGTACTTCTTGACCAGGTCCTGCACTTCGGTTTTCGCCTGCTCGACCATATCCTCGCTGACGCCCAGGCTCTTGTCCTTGCCGGCCTGGTCGATGTGCTTGTTGCCGTCGCGGCGGGCGTTGCGGATGGTGATCTTCGCCTGTTCGCCCATCTGCTTGACCGAGCCGACCAGTTGCTGGCGACGGTCGCCCGAGAGCGCCGGCAGGTTCAGGCGAATCTGCTTGCCTTCGCCCATGGGGTTGAGGCCCAGCCCCGCCGCCTGAATGCCCTTGATGATCGCCTGCACGCTGCCGGCGTCGAAGGGCTTGATGAGCAATTGCGTCGGCTCGGGAATGGTGATGGAAGCGAGCTGGCGCAGGTCGGTCATCGAGCCGTAGTACTCGATCTTGATGAACTCCACCAGGCCGGTGCTGGCGCGCCCGGTGCGCACGCCGCGCAGTTCGTGGCGCAGGTATTCCACGCCTTTTTCCATGGCTTCTTCAGCGGTGAGCAGGGCTTCGTCGAGGTCCATGTGTCGTCTCCAGCGCGGGAAAGTGTTCCGAATTCGTGTCGTGGCGATTGCGGTTGCAGTCAGTCTAACCGTGGTGGGCGCAAGCGCGGGGCGCTGCGTGCAGCGGCGGCTGTCCAGCGCAGGGTATCAGTCGGCATCGACGCGCGTGCCGTGGTTGACCCCGCGCACCACCTCGGCGATGTGGCCGGGTTGTTTCATGTTGAACACGACCACCGGCAGTTCGCGCTCCATGCACATGCTCAGGGCGGTCAGGTCCATGATCTTGAGCCGCTGGTCGATCGCCTGCTTGAAGGTCAGGGCTTCGTACCGCTTGGCGTCGGCGTGCTTCTTGGGGTCTTTGTCGTACACGCCGTCGACCTTGGTGGCTTTGAGCAGCACGTCGGCGGCGATCTCCGTGGCGCGGAGCGCCGCGGCGGTGTCGGTGGTGAAGTACGGATTGCCGGTGCCGGCGGCGAAGATAACAATCCGACCCTTCTCCAGATGCCGAATCGCCCGCCCGCGGATGAAGGTTTCCGCCACGGCGGTCAGGTTCATGGCGCTGAGCACGCGCGCCGGGTGGCCGATGTGCTCGAGCGCTTCCTTGAGCGCCAAGGCGTTGATGACCGTGCCGAGCATGCCCATGTAGTCCGCGGTGGACTGGTCGATGAGCCCCTCGTCCGCGAGCTTGGCGCCGCGGATGATGTTGCCCCCGCCGACGACCACCGCCAGTTGCACCTTGCCGCCGTGGTGGGCGTTGCCGATTTCCCGGGCAATGACGTTGAGTTCATCCGGATCAACGCCGAATCCGCCGGAACGACAAAAGGCCTCGCCGCTGATCTTCAGCAGCACGCGACGATAACGAAAAGCGCCAGCGCCGTCGGCGTCAGCGGATTGCTCGGACGAAGTGTTCACGCGGCGGATTCCCTGACCAAGTGGACCGATGCGCAATTGAAAGCCCTGACGGCACTTTCGTCAAGTGCGCGGCATAAACGGCCAACGCAACCGCATGCGCCCGGGGGCAAAAAAGGGGATAAGTACATTATTTTTTACTACAAATAATGTACTTATCCCCTTTTTTACCCCGCTGCGGTTTCTTGACCGCCAATCAGCAGCAGCACATGGGGTTGCGGGTAACATCTGGGGAACGATGGGAATCGCCGATGACTGCTGCCGCTTTTGCTCGTGATCTGGAACTGGTGCGCGCTGCCGCGCATGCCCACCTGGCGTCCAGTTCCCACTCCCACTCCCACCCCGGGGGCGGGGGCGGGGCCGGGGGGGCTGATGCGGTGCTGGACCTTGCGCTGCCGGCCGCGCGGATGCTGCTGGATGACTCGGCGCTCGACGGCCCTGCTCTGGCGCGCGGACTCACGCAGTTGCTGTCCCCTGCAACCCAACCCTCGCGCCCGATCTACCGCGAGCTGACGCGGCATCTGCTGCTGAGCGCCTTTGCCCAGAGCTATGAAAAACTGCCCGCCTCGGCCTGGTCCGCCTGCGAAGAGCTGACCCAGCAGCACAGCGAACAGCTGCGCGCGGTCGAAGCCCACGCCGGCTACGCCCCGCCGCCGGAGCAGACGCCGGTGGTCCTGTGGCGCACGCTGGGGTTGGCGACGGCGGCACAGATCGCGCAGCGGGATGTGGACCTGGAAGTGGTGGACGCCATCGTCAACGCCATCGTGCAGCGGCCTGGCCCGGAGGATGCGCTGACCCCGCTGGACCCCGAGCAATCGCCCGATGCGTGGGTGTATCAGGAACTCACCGGCCTGCATGCCCTGGCGAACCTGGCGCTGCTGCGCCGCAGCCGATCATGGGCGACGCGCGTGCGGCAAGTCGGCGAGCATCATCTCGAACGCACCCAGCCGGATCATGTCACCGGCGAGCCGTGGGCGCTCTTCGCCTTCCTGTGGTCCCCCACCACCCGCCTGTTCGCCCAGCAGCAGTTGCACGATGCGGCCGCCTACCGCGCCCATCGCGTCGCCGGGCTGCTGCTGACGGACGCCGCCATCGCGCTGGCGCGGTTTGGATGAGCCCGCGTTCAGCTTGGCGAAGCCCCGGCGACCACCCGGACCCGACGCCACAGCCGCACCCCGTAGCACAGCAGGCCCAGCGCCACCAGCAGTTCCTTGTGTTCGTTGAACTGCTCGACGAACTCCATGTAAAACGGCTGCGCCAGCAACTGCTCGGTCGAGTAGCGCCACTGCCAGCCGTCCTTGACCACCCGCCAGATGAACGCCACCGCCACACACCAGATCGCCGGGGCGTCGGGCGTCACGGCGCGCCACGACGCCGGCAACAGCTTCGGCAACCAGTGCTGCAGGGCGGGAACCACGAAAAACACGGCAACCAGGAACAGGTTCGCCGCCGCCCGCACGTCGATCGGCAAGAGGTCGGCGTTGTGCAGATTGGTTTCGCCCCCTCCGTGCGTCTTACGGAAGAGCGCCGGCGTGCCCCAGCCCAGATAGGTCTGGCCCCAACTGATTTCCTCGCCGGCGAAAAAGAAGCTCGCCAGCGCCACCGCGGCCACCGGCCAACACCCGGCGCGCCACCACGCCCCTTGCCCGCGCTCTGCGCGCCAGCGAATCAGGGCCGCCGCGCCCAGAAACCCGCTGGCGCTGAACGCCAGCACCACGGTGGCGATTTCCAGCGCCATCCATTCACGTTGCCGAGCTTCAATGATCCAGCTCAGGTAGAACCCCGGCCAGAGCTGATAAACGCTCCACAAGCCCAGCACGAGCGCCACCGGGAGCACGTACCAGACGACCGCGGCGCGTCCTCCGCAACGCTGGCTGTGCTGCTCAACCATGACCACCGCTTTCGTGGAGCGTCAATCCGGTCAGATGCACAAACACATCCTCCAACGTCGGGCGACCGACGCTGATCCGCCGACAGCGCGTCCCCAGCAAGGCTCCCACCCTGGCGACCAGCTCGGCGCCGTCGGCGTGCTCCAGGTGAATCATGCGCTCGACCACGCGCGGCGCGGCATCTTCGCCCCAGGGCCCCAGGCGCTCGGTGAGCAACGCCACCAGCGCAGCCGGGTCTTCGCCGGGCGCGGGGTCGATGGTCAGCACATCGCCGCCCACCAGACGTTTGAGGTTGTCGGGCGTGTCGAGCGCCGCCAGCCGACCATTGGCGAGGATCGCCAACTGATCGCAGTGCTCGGCTTCTTCCATCAGGTGGGTGGTCAGCGCCAGCGTGACGCCGGTGCTTTGCCGCAGTTGTCCCAGCAGGCGCCACAGTTCGCGTCGCGCCCCGACATCCAATCCCGTGGACGGTTCATCCAGCAGCAGGAGGCGGGGCCGGGGCAGCAGGGCTTTGGCGATCTCCAGCCGGCGTTGCATGCCGCCGCTGAAGGTCTCGGCGAAATGGTCGGCACGATCGTCCAGATGCACCTGCTGCAAGGCGGCGTCGATGCGCTGGCGCAGGTCCGCGCCGCGCAGGCCATACAGGTGGCCATGGTGGGTCAGGTTTTCGCGGGCGGTGAGCTTGGCGTCGAGGGAAGGATGCTGGAAGACGACGCCGAGCTGGGCGCGAACGGCGGCGCTGTCGGCAATGACATCATGGCCGAAGATGCGGGCGGAGCCGGCGGTGGGCGTCATCAGCGTGGCGAGGATGCGAAAGAGGGTGCTTTTGCCGCTGCCGTTGGGTCCGAGGAAGCCGAAGAAGGCGCCGGCGGGCACGGTGAAGCTGACGGCGTCGAGCGCGAGGCCATCGGCGGCGCGGGCGGCGTCGGGATGGATCGTCGCCGGTTTTCGGGTGGATTTTCGCGCGCGCGCGGGCGGATAGCGGTGAGTCAGCGCGCGGACCGCAATGGCCGGCGAAGCGTCCTCAGTGCCCGGCCGGGGCGGATTCATCAGCGCGGGTTGGGCTGTGGTCATGTTCGCCACCGTGGTCCTGGGCGCTGTGCCCGGCATTCATGGGGTTCCAGTCCGCCAGGCCATGGACCTGATTGCGGGTCAGGTCGTTGTGCTTGAGGGTCATGATATCCGTCAGCGTGGGCAGCACGGCGACAAAAATCATCAGCAGCGGCACCACCGCCAGCAGGACCAGCAGATGCTTCTCGAACTTCAGGTGCATGAAGTAGATCATCACGATCGCGGCCTTGGGCAGCGTGAGGATCAACAGCATCAGCACCATGACGAACTTGGGCACGAAATGCGTGTGGACCCACACTTCAAACAGCAGCACTTCGCCGGCGGTCAGCGCCAGCAGCGCCAGAAAGCACGCCATCAGGTTGATGGAATGTCCCCCGGTGTGTCCGGCGGCGTGGTCGTGGGGATGGTCGGCGTGGGAAGAGGCGGGAGCGTTCATGCGGAAAGACTCCAGGAATGACGGCGCGGCGCGGGCCGATCACATCAGGTAAACGATGGCGAACAGGATGATCCAGACGAGATCGACGAAGTGCCAGTACAAGCCGGTCAGTTCAATCGGGGCATACTGGGCGTACTTGGAGCCGAACTTGCCCCGCAGGCCCATGATCCACAGCACCGCCATGGCGACCACGCCGGCAAAGACGTGCGCCCCGTGGAAGCCGGTCATGACATAGAAGCAGCCGCCGAACAGGTTCGACCACGGGCGGACCCCGTGATGGTAGAGCTCGTAGTATTCATACATCTGCACGCCCACGAACACCGCGCCAAAGAGCGTAGTGAGGAAGAGCCCCCAGTTGCCCTTGCTGCGGTTGTTCATCTGGTACTGCTGCAGGCCCCACACCAGCGTGACGCTTGAGCAGATCAGCAGGAAGGTGTTGGCGGCGGTCAGCGGCACGTTGAGCACCTGCACCGGGTTGGTCCACTCGTTCTGGCCGAAGCGCAGCACGATGTAGGCGCCGATGAGTCCGGTGAAGAACATCACCTCGCTGCCCAGGAACAGCCACATGGCGATCTTGCCGTTGGGAATGCCGGTCTTGAGCACTGAGCCATGGGCGATCAGGGCTTCATCTTCCAGATGCTGCAGATCAGCGGAAACAGCGTGCGACATCGTGATGCAATCCTTGATAAGCGAGCTTTACACCAGTTGGTCCGCGAGCATCAGGCCGTAGACCAGTGGCAGATACAGCAGTGAAACGAAGAAGGTCCAGCGGGCCGCCTGGCGCGTCGGCCGCAGCGCCAGCGCCACGGCGGCGGCGAGGAAGCCCAGGCCGCACAGCAGCGCGCCGATGAAGTACATCATGCCCGCGATGCGCACCGCGCCGGGCAGCAGGCCCAGCGGGAGCAGCACCAGACAGCCCAGGAGAATCTGCCGAAAGGTGCTCTGCCCGTGCGGGTCCTCCACCGGCAGCACGGGAATCCCGCCGGCGGCGTAGTCCTCGCGGTAGAGCCAGGCGATCGCCAGAAAATGCGGCAGTTGCCAGAGGAACAGGATCAGAAACAGCAGCAGCGCCTCGCGGCCGACCATGCCCGTCGCGGCGGCGGCGCCGATCACCGGCGGCAGTGCGCCGGGGCCCGCGCCGACGATCGTGGCGTAGCTGCCCATCCGCTTCATCGGGGTGTAGACGAACGCATAGCTGCCGATGGTCAGCGCCGAGAGCAGGGCCGCCAGCGGCGTCGCGCCCAGCAGCAGCACGCTTACGCCCAGCAGCGACAGCAACGCGCCCAGCCCGGCGGCGGCGGCGGGGTCCATCCGACCCGTCGGCAGCGGACGGTTGCGCGTGCGCGGCATCAGGGCGTCCACGTCACGCTCGAGCACCTGATTAATGGCGCTGGCGCCCATGCAGCTCAAACCCGTGCCCAGCAGCGTCAGCAGCAGTTGCCATGGACTGAACGCCAGGGCGGCGGCGATCGTGCCCCCCTGCTGCCCGCGCAGCGCCATCAGGTAGCCGATGCCGGCGGTCACCAGCACCATCACCGTGATGCGCGGCTTGGTGAGCTGGCACACGTCGGCGAACCGCACCGTGCGCCACGCGCTCCAGCGCGAAGCGCCCAGCAGCAGCGCCAGGTCATTTTTGGTCGAAAGCTGAGTCATGCCGGGGCGCCCTCCATCGACGCGGACTGCCGGGCCGTTGCCGTCTGCGCCGGCGAAGGCGCTCCGGGCAAGGCGTACAGCCGCAGGGTCAGCAAGGTGCACAAAGCCAGGATGAGCGCCCCCACCGACTGGTGCGCGGTGGCGACGTGGGGAATCCGGCCGGTCCAGATCACGCTGGCGCCCAGGATCACCTGCACCGCCATCAGCAGCGCCACGAGGAGCGCCGGCGTGCGCAGCAGCCGGGCGACGGAACCGTCGGCGGCAAACAGCGGGGTCAGCTTGTAGAGCAGCCAGCCCAGCGCCGCGAGCACCGCCAGCGCCCAGAGGCGATGGGCGAACTGCAGATGCACCTGCATGATGCTGTAGGGCACGGTCGCCTGGTCGTAGGGCAATTCCGCCAGCGCGGCGTCAAGCTGTGCCTGATGCATGGGCGGCAGCAGGCGGCCATAGCTGGTGGGAAAGTCGGGGATCGCCAGCGCGGCGTCATTGTGCCGCAGGGCGGCGCCGAGGATCAGTTGCACGAACACCGCGCCCAGCAGCAACGCGCCCGCGCGGCGCACGGCGGGCGTCAGCAGCGCGGCCGGGGTCATGCGCTCCCGCCGCAGCCACCAGGAACTGACCATGGCGGCCGCGATGACGGTGAGGGCGAGGAAGACCTGCCCGGTGACGGCATGCGCCATGGCGAAGGGGATAACACCGCGGGGGAAGTGATTGACGAACTCAACCCGCAGGCCGCCCATCGCGCCCTGGACGAGCACCAGCAGCAGCAGCAACAGGCCGAAGAGCCGCATGCGGGGGCGGTGGGCCTGGGTGCAGTAGAGCCAGATCGCCAGGGCGATGGTCAGCAGACCGATGACGCTGCCTTTGAGGCGATGGACATGTTCGTGGTAGATGTTGCCCACCCACATGTCGTAGGGGAAGGTCCAGAGGAAGTGGCCATAGACGGTAAAGCCATCGGGGACGGCCTCGGCGGCTTCATGGCTGGTGACATTGCCGCCGCTGGTCACGAGCACAAACGTCGCCGCCGCCAGCACACACGCAAAGCGGTGCAGCCAGGGGCGGAAAGCGGGTTGGTCGTCGTGCGGGGCGTTCATGTCGGGTTCGTCGGTCAGCGCAGCGGGTTGTTTTTTTCACCACCGAGACACAGAGATCACAGAGCAGGACACACAGAGAAAATCATCTCCAAATTTGTATTTCAATTTCTGACTCTGTGCTTTTCCTCTGTGTGCTCTGTGCCTCGGTGGTACTTCTGATTTCCTGAATCAATGTCCGGCCGGTTCGATGACGCCGGCGGGCAGTTTTTCGACCTGGGGGAGATAGTCCTTCTCGACCACCGGGGAGCCGAACTCGTACGGGCCGCGGTAGACGGTGGGGATGTGCTCGAAGTTGGTGAAGATCGGCGGGCTGGTGGTTTCCCACTCGAGGCTGTTGGCTTCCCAGGGGTTGTCGCTGGGGACGACGCCAAAGGTGTCGGCGGGGCGACGGATCAGCACATACGCGAGTCCCGGCAGCGCCAGCAGCGCCAACAGCAGCCAGCGGTGATCCCACAGTTCGGGATGGCCGCGCATCACGAAGAGGTCCTGCTTGAGAATCATCGGCGACAGGTACATGGGCAGGATCAGGACGTAGAGCAGTTTGGACAGGATGCACGGCATCTTGAGCATGCCGCCCACCGCCCACACGGCGTACACCAGTGCCCAGGCGACGGCGACGTAGAGCATGCCCAGACCCACGGCGACCATCAGGCGATCGAAGATGCTCATCCAGCCCAGATAGGTGCTGAGGGTTTCCGCCTGGAAGCTGCCCGAGAAGTGCAGCTTGGCGACATACAGGATGCTCAGCAGGTACAGGCCGCCGCACCCGACGACGAAGGCTTTGCAGATGCCCGGCAGGCGGCGGAACATCGAGCACAGCAGGGCGCAGCTGACGCCCAGCAGCAGCAGGTAGCCGAGCACATTCTGGAAGGTGGTGAACCCGCCGGCGTCGGTCTGGCCGACCACGGCGTAGCAGAGCTGGCCGATCCAGGACTGGGCGTCGGCGAAGGTGTTCCAGTAGGTCAGGCCGGCGAAGGTGGGCAGGCCCAGGGCGATGGCGAAGGCGGCGACCATGCCGCGGCCCAGCGGGCGGGGGAGGCTGGCGAAGAAGTTGAGGAAGAAGGGAATCTGCGCCATGCCCAGCGCCATGGCCCACATGGTCATGATGACGTTCATGGGCTGCAGGTGCATGAGCGTGGGGTATTCCATGATGGAGGCGTAGCGGCGCGGGTGGCCGCCGATGCCCAGCACGTGCATGAGGAAGAAAGTGCCGTTGAGGGCGATGAGGGTGAGGATGAAGTGGATGGTGCCCCAGCGCTGGTCCATCTGCCGGCCGAACATTTTGGGATACCAGTGATAGATGCCGGCGAAGATGCCCATGATCGAGCCGCCGAAGAGCACGTAGTGGATGTGGGCGACGATGAAGTAGGTGTCGTGGATGTGGATATCGACCGGGGCGCTGGCCATGAAGATGCCCGACAGGCCGCCGATGACGAACATGGAGACGAAGCCCAGAGCCCAGAGCATGGCGGGGGTGAAGCGGATGTTGCCGCCCCAGAGGGTGCCCAGCCAGTTGAAGGTTTTGATCGCCGAGGGGACGGCAATCATGATGGTGGACGCCATGAAGGTGGTGCCCAGCACGGGGTTCATGCCGGACTGGAACATGTGGTGTCCCCAGACGATGTAGCCCAGGCCGGTGATCGCCGCCATGGCGAAGACCATGGGTTTGTAGCCGAAGATGGGCTTGCGGGCGTGGACCGCCAGCACATCGCTGGTGACGCCCATCGCCGGGAGGATCATGATGTAGACCGCCGGGTGGGAGTAGAACCAGAAGAGGTGCTGCCAGAGGAGGACCTGGCCACCGCCTTCGGGGATGAAGAAGGTGGTGCCCAGCAGACGGTCGAAGGCGAGCATGACCATGGCGGCGGTGAGCACGGGGGTGGCGAAGACCGCCAGGATGCTGGTGATGAAGAGGGACCAGACGGTCAGGGGCATGCGGAACATGCTCATGCCCGGGGCGCGCATGTTGATGATGGTGGTGATGTAGTTGAGCGCGCCGACGACGCTGGAGAAGCCGACCAGGCCGACGGACACGACCCAGAGGGTGGTGCCCCACTCGGGTTTGAGGTAGCCGGGGGTGGAGAGGGTGGGGTACATGGTCCAGCCGCCGCCCGCCGGGCCGTGCATGACCCAGAAGCTGAAGATCATGATGATGCCAGCCGGGAAGCTGAGCCAGAAGCTGAGCATGTTGAGTTTGGGGAACGCCATGTCGCGGGCGCCGACCATCAGCGGGATCAGGAAGTTGCCAAACCCGCCCACCAGCATGGGGATGATCACGAAGAAGATCATGATCGAGGCGTGCATGGTGAAGAGCTGGAGATAAGCGTCGGTGGTCAGGGCGTCCTTCTCGATCATCACGCGGGACGCGGCGACCGGCTGGGCGAGGCCTTCAATGTTGACGAAGGTGGCGTCCGTGCGGATGGGCAGGGCGACGGGATCGGTCTTGATGCGCGGGGTGGGCGCGCCGGAGGACGAAGGCAGCAGGATTTCCAGGCCCTTGATGACGGCGGTGCGTCCATCGCCCAGGTCGACGACTTCGCCCACGCTGGTCAGGGCGTTCTGTTTGGCGTAGTCGTAATCACCCATGACGCTGGAGACGGAGATGTAAGCGGGCGTGGGGTCGTCGAGGGTTTCGACCTTGCCGCCTTCGCCCGCGGTCATTTCGAGGCGCAGCCCCCGGGGCAGCGTGACCGCCAGCCGATCCTGATCGAAGCCCAGCAGTTTGCCCGTCTGTTCGCCGCTTTCGGTCTGCACTTTGGCGGTCTGGCCGAGCATGGTTTTCCAGAGCGCGGGGTTGGCTTCGGGGGCTTTGGAAGTCATCTTGCCGGGGAGGATGCTGGCATAGGGGACGTTCTGGTTGGGCCAGGCGAGCTGGTAGCGCACGCCCAGCGCCAGCAGGGCGCCCAGGATGACAAAGAGCAGGGAGGTGAAGGTGAACTGCAGGCCGATCACTTTGTGGTCGGTGCTGAAGACATACTTCTGCCAGAAATTGGTGGGGGCGTGGTGGCCGTGGTCGCCGCTCATGGCTTGGTTTCCGCTAACGGGCGGGGCGTGGGAACGCAGCCGCAGGACTGGATCGGATTAGAAAAAAACAGCGGGTCGCGTGTCTTCCGACAAGGTTTTCTGCACGAGCCCCGACGGTCAGGGAGGGGTTGCTGCGGTTGCCGCGGCGGCTGCGCCGCACCCCTTGCTGACGCGCGGGGCTCGTGGCCGCGCGCCAACCCTGGAGCTAATAGCCGGCGTCTTCTTCCCCCAGACCCAGGAACTCTTCCTCGGCTTTGAGGAATTCCTGGTACTGGGCGTCGGTGACGACGAACAGTTGGCCGCGCATTTTGAAGTGGCCCTGGCCGCACAGTTCGGCACAGACAATGTCGAACGGTTTGCTGTAGCCGAACTCCGCCGGGCCCTCGGGGCTGGTGCCGACGAACTCGGCGCTGGTGGCGGTGGATTCGAACCACACCTTGCCGATCAGCCCGGGCACGGCATCCTGCTTGAGGCGGAAGTTGGGCAGATAAAAGCTGTGAATGACGTCGATGCTGACGATGTCGCAGACGACTTTGCGGCCGACCGGGACGATCATGCGGCCGACGACGATGTCATCCTTCGCCGCCGGGTCGGTTTCCAGCAGGTGTTTGCGTTGAGGATCGTTGCGCAACTGTTCGAGGAGGGACTCGCTCATGAACTCTTCGGGATCGCCGCGGCGGAGGCCGATTTCCCGGGAGGGGTCGCCGGTGTTCTTGCGCCAGGCGTAGTCGACCTGCCCGAACTTGCCGTCTTTGCCGGGGTAGTGGAAGAACCACTGGAACTGCCGGCCGTAGACATGGACGTGGACCACATCAGCGCCGGCGGGCATGGTGTGGGGGTTCTTCATGTGCGACCAGGTGGCCTGGCTGTAGGCGGCGATGAAGACCATGATCAGGGTGGGGATCAGGGTCCAGACCACTTCCAGGCGATTGTTGCCGTGGATGAACTTGGTGGCGGCGCCGGGGCGGTAGCGGTACTTCACCAGGAAGATGATGAGCACGACGAAGACCGCGATGCCCACCACGCCGGTGATGTAGAGGATGAGGTTGAAGAGGAAGTCGATTTCATGCCCGGTGGTGGAGACGTCCTGGGGGAGCCACCAGCCGGGGTCGGAGGTGGTGTCCGGGACGTCGGCCGCGCGCGCCAGCGGACTGAGCAGTCCCAGCGTCAGCACGGGCAACAGGCACATCGCCATGCGGAAAAGCTTGCCGAACCGAATCAAGCGGGACTCTCCTTGCGCCATGGACCAGCAGCCCAGGTCGTCACCGAACGCGGCGACCAAAGCCGCGTCGCGCCGCCGCCCCGCCCCGGGAGGAGGGGGGAAGGCAGCCGAACTGGTTATGCGGACAACCGAAAACCCGACCAAACCAACACAGCCGCCGACGGGCCCAGCACACTTGGGCGCGGCAGCGAGCGGGGCATTATGGAAGTCCGGGCCGGTTCTGTCCAGCCCAGCGCGCCCGTGCTCCGCCGCCGGGCGCTCCTGTCAGCGTGATAGACGACGGCACGGCAGGAGCAACCACCTCCTGCCGTGCCGATTTGCGTCGTGGCCTGCGATTACTTCTTGGGCGGGGCGTAGGTCACCACCAGCTCGGTGACGCCGCCGTCCTTCACTTCCACTTCGTAGCTTTCCTTGTCCGGGCTGAACTTGTTGAACTCATGCCAGGTGGAAATGGTGTATTTGCCGGCGGGCAGGCCCTTGAGTTCGAACGTGCCGTCCGCCTGCGTGACCGCGAAGAACGGATGGTCCATCACGTGCAGGTAGGCCTGCATCCAGGGATGGACGTCGCACTTGAACTCCACGCCCAGTTCGGGCTTGGCGAAGCTCTTGGTGATCTTCATGCCCTTGACCGGCATGCCTTCGTTGAAAGGAGCGTTGACCTTGGGGCTGGCTTTGACGTTGTGCAGCGTCGAGTCGCTGTTGAGGATCACCACTTCCTGCCCGGTCATCACGCCGCTGACATGGGGGACATACACGCAGCCGAACTGGTCCAGCTCGGCTTTGAGCAGGGGCTTGAAGGTCTTGCCTTCGAGACCCTTGCTGACGTAGACGAACACGTTCTGCAGCGTGTCGTTTTCGCCGAACACCCAGCGTTCATCCAACGCGCTGCCGGCGGCATGCGCCGCGTTGCAGGTGGGATCGGCTTCCATGCGGATGGGCTTGCGATTGGCCTGCTTGCCGTCGAACTTGACCACGCCCTTGACGGTGCCGCCAGCGCCCTCGGCGCCGCCGACGTTGAGCTTGAAGTGCGGCGCGTCTTCGGCGCTCGCCAGCGTCGCCGCCGCCACCAGCATCGCCAGGCCCATCGTCACTTGCTTGAAACTGAACATTTGCGGGATCCTTTCAACCTAGCCGTCTAACTTCGCGCCGACGCCGTGTCGACCGCGTTTGTGCCGTGTTTTTCGCTGTCCTGCAGCGAATCGCCGCAGCATTGTAGCGACGAGATTTACCCTCGCCACTGTTCACATCAAAAGACTATACCCCTATTTCAGACAATGGATAACGGCTGGCCATGCCTGCTCAAACGATCCACAAATCCCTTCCGCGCGAATGGGATTCAAACCGCTCCGGATAGAAAAGGGGATAAGTACATTATTTTCCCTGGAAATAATGTACTTATCCCCTTTTCTATCCCCCTTTTCTATCCAGCCCATCACCCGCGCCAACCCATCCGCGTCCTGCGCGCTTCATCCCGGTCTTGTCTCTTGTCCTATCCCTGCCTTCATCTCTCCCCTGCTTTCATCCGTGTTCATCCGGGGCAAAAAAATCACCGCCCCCCACCCCGGTTGGCGACCCCGCGCCGCGCCACTACAATCTGCCCTTCACGCGATTTATCGAACAAAAAGGCCGCCCCATGCCTTATGACCTGCAGCCCTTCGACGTGGACGTGGAAACCACGCCCTACGTGCATACCCCTGCTGAGGGTGCGCCCGCCGGCGATCGCTGGACGCTGAACTTCGGCCCCCAGCATCCCGCCACCCACACCACCCTCCGCATCGTCATGGAACTCGACGGCGAACGCATCGTCCGCGCCGTCCCGCACATCGGCTACCTCCACTCCGGCTTCGAAAAGCTCGGCGAACATCTGGACTACAACCAGTACGTCACCATCGTCAGCCGGATGAATTACGTCTCGCCCATCAGCAATGACCTCACCTGGCATCATGCCGTCGAAAAGCTCTTCGGCATCGACCTGACCCCGCGCTGCAAGGTCCTGCGCACCATCCTCGCCGAGCTGGGCCGCATTCAGGACCACCTGCTCTGCGTCGGGGCGGCGGCGCTCGACCTGGGCGCCTTCACCGCGTTCCTCTATGGCTTCAACGAACGCGAACGCATCTACGACATCATGGACTACCTCTCCGGGCAACGCTTCCATCCCGACTACACCCGCGTGGGCGGCGTGATGCACGACATCCCCGATGAGGGCACGTTCATCCGCATGGTCAAACGTTTCCTCTACGACCAGTTGCGCCCCGCCATTGACGACATCGAAGGTCTGCTCAACAAAAACCGCATCTTCCGCGATCGCACCGAAGGCGTCGGCGCCATCAGCAAGGAAGACGCGCTGGCGTGGTCGCTCACCGGCCCGCAGGCGCGCGCCGCCGGCGTGCGTGCCGACCTGCGCAAGGATGAGCCGTACCTCTGCTATGCCGACAACTGGGATGGACAAGGCGCCAAAGCGGTGCAGTTCAAAGTGCCCGTCGGCGTCACCGGCGACTGCTACGCCCGTTACCTGGTGCGCCTGGAAGAAATCCGTCAATCCGTGAGCATCATCGAGCAGCTCATCGACAACATCCCCGGCGGCCCCATGAACGTCGGCGACGACACCAAGGCGGGCAAACCCAGCAAAAGCTCGGTGTATTCCTCCATCGAAGGACTCATCCAGCACTTCGAGCTGGTCATGACCAACCGCGGCTGGAAAGCGCCCGTCGCCGAAGTGTACGGAGCCACGGAAACCGCCAACGGTGAGTTGGGCTTCTACCTCGTCAGCGATGGTGGCCCCCGCGCCTGGCGCGCCAAGTGTCGGCCGCCGTCATTCATCAACTATCAGGTGTTCCCCAAGCTGCTCGAAGGCCATCTGCTGGCGGACACCGTGGCGATCCTGGGCAGCTTGAACATCATCGCCGCGGAACTGGATCGATAAGCAGTCATAAAGGCATTTACCACAGAGGCACAGAGAACACAGAGATCAAAACACCCCGCAACCAGGTTCTGCCCATTTAGCCCCCGGTGAATCACCGGGGGCTAAGTGAAGTCCGCATGACATTGGGATTACGCTGTGACCTCTGTGCCTCTGTGGTGAAAATGATTTTCTGACTTTGAATGGACAACGACCCCGCGCCGTCTGCAACCCGCGCGGATTGGGAGATCGGCAAAGCCATGGCGTGGATCACCAAAAACTCGGCGACGATGAAAATCGACCGCCGCGACGAGCCGTACCTCAGCGCGGAGTTGCGCCAGGAGCTGGAGCAATCCATCATCACGCGCTACCCCACCCGCCGCGCCGCCCTGCTGCCGGTGCTGCATACGCTCCAGCACGAGCACGGCTGGCTGCCGCATCAGGCGATCGCCGAAGCCGCCGAGTTCCTGGGCGTCGCCCCCGCCGAAGCCATGGACACCGCCAGCTTCTATGAGGAGTTCTGGCTCCGACCCAAGGGCAAGTACGTCATCTGGGTCTGCCAGTCGCTCTCCTGCGAACTGCTCGGCTCCACCAGCCTGCTGGCGAAGCTCAAAACCAAGCTGGGCATCGAAGTCGGCGAAACCACCGACGACGGCAAGTTCACCCTCATGAGCGTCGAATGCCTGGGCTCCTGCGGCACCGCCCCCTGCGCCCTGGTCAACGAAAAGCTCCACGAAAACATCAGCCTCGACAACTACGAAGCCATCCTCGCCGGTTTGGATTAACCACTCACCCCCGGAAGCCGCGCGATGAGCGCAGCGAATCCGCGGGATTGCTTTTTCACTGATCGCGCCCCACCTGAGGTTCCCCTCATGCCCTTAGCCGAACCCGTCCTGACCAAGCGCATCCCCACGCCTCCGTTCGGCGACTTCGCCGCGCGGAAGCTCATCAGCTACGACCAGTTCGTCGCCACCGGCGGGTACCAGGGCCTCGACAAAGCCCTGGCGCTGCAGCCCAAGGAAGTCATCGATCTCGTCAAAGCCAGCGAGCTGCGCGGGCGCGGCGGCGCGGGCTTCCCGGCGGGCATGAAGTGGTCCTTCCTCCCGCCCGAAGACGGCAAGCAGCGCTTCCTGACCGTCAATGCCGACGAATCCGAACCGGGCACCTTCAAAGACCGCATGCTGCTGGATTACGATCCGCATCTGCTGCTCGAAGGCATCGCCATCTGCATGCACGCCTGTCGCCTCGACACCGCCTACGTCTACATCCGCGGCGAATACCACCTGCAAGCCAAAAAGCTCAACGCGGCCGTGCAGGAAGCCTACGCCCACCAAATCTTCGGCGCTGGCTCGCGCCTGGGTCAGATCAACGGCCGGGACCCGCAGTGCTTCGTCCATCGCGGCGCGGGCGCGTACATCTGCGGTGAGGAGACCGGCCTGCTCGAATCACTGGAAGGCAAACGCGGCTGGCCCCGCATCAAGCCCCCCTTCCCCGCCGTCGCCGGCGCGTTTGGCCGGCCCACCATCATCAACAACGTCGAAACCCTCGCCATGGTCGGCCCCATCCTCGACCGCGGCGCCGAGTGGTTCAAATCCATGGGCAAAGGTCGTCCCGAAGGCGCGCCCCCCGCAGTCCCCGCGTCCTTCGGCCCCAAGCTCTTTGGCATCTCCGGCCACGTCAACCGCCCCGGCGTCTATGAAGAAAACCTCGGCATCAAAATGTCCGAGCTGATCGAAAAATACGCCGGCGGCATGCGCGGCGGGAAGAAGTTCAAAGCCGCCATCCCCGGCGGCATTTCCATGGGCATCCTCAGCACCGATCAGTACGACGCCGAGCTCGATTTCGACATCGGCAAGAAGTACGCCTGCCTCGGCCTGGGCACCGCCGGCGTGATCGTCATGGACGAAGACACCGACATGGTCGCCGTGCTGCGCAACATCGTCCGCTTCTTCAGCCACGAATCCTGCGGCCAGTGCACCCCCTGCCGCGAAGGCACCGCCTGGATGAACAAGATGCTCCACCGCATCGAAGCCGGCGATGGCACCACCCGCGACCTCGACCTGCTGCTGGAAATCGCCGGCTCCATGGGCGCGATGCCCGGCACCACCATCTGCGGCCTGGCGGACGGCGCCAACTGGGCGGTCCGCACCATCCTCAACAAGTTCTGGAAAGACTTCGAATCCCGCGTGAAAAAGACCAAGGGCGTCTCCCTGGCCGTGGTGGGATAACCCCCCCGGCCCCCGGAAGCCCGGCATCTGCGGGAGATGGGTTGCTGTCGTTACCCACCTGAAGGTTGACGGAAGCTTCCGTTGCCCCTGCCGGGGCAAGATGTAATCGAAGCAACCCCTTACCACGAGTTGCGCTGCGCTGCACTCGTGGCTACTTTCCTGCGCCCCCGTTGGGGGCGAAGACCCTGGGCAATCGCTTGGGGGAGAAATGAACGCGCCCCCAAGCCACCCGGCGCGCGGATGCAATCTCAAATCTCAAATCAACAGATCTCAAATCACCAAATCAACCAATCCACCGCGCTCACGCGGCGGCGGCTTTGTCGTCCCCGGACTTGCCGTCCTGCTTCGCAGCGTCACCAACAGTGTTGCTGGCATCCCCATCCGCTTCGGTGTCCGACCCCGCCGGCTGGGCGCGACGCACCTGGTTGAGCTTGTTGATGCCGTTGAGCGCGGCAATCTTGTACGCCTCCGCCAGCGTGGGGTAGTTGAAGACGTTGGTTTCAAAGAACTCCACGGTGCCGCCGAGCGCCATGACCGCCTGGCCGATGTGCACCAGTTCGGTGGCGTTGGTGCCCAGGCAGTGGACGCCGAGGATTTTGCGGGTTTCCTGGTGGATCAGCAGCTTGAGCATGCCGATGTCGTCGCCCAGCAGCTTGCCGCGCGTCACCTCGCTGTACAGGGCGATGCCCGCTTCGTAGGGAATGCCTTCGTCGGTGAGCTGCAGTTCGGTCTTGCCCACCATGCTGATCTCCGGCACGCTGTAGATGCCATAGGGGAACAGGTCCGGCAGGCTGTGATACTTGACGCCAAACGCATGGCACACCGCCGCCCGGCCCTGCTCCATGCTGGTGGACGCCAGCGCGGGGAAGCCGATGACATCGCCCACCGCATACACATGCTCGATGTTGGTCTGGAAGTTGGCGTTGACCTTCAGGCGTTCGCGATCGTCGTACTCGATGCCGACGTTTTCCAGCGCCAGCTGCCCGCACACGCCCTGCCGACCGACGGCATAGAGCAGTGCCTGGGCGGTCAGCGCCTTGCCGCTGCAGAGCGTGGCGGTGACGGCGCTCTCCCGGCCGTGGCTGCCGTCGTCGATGATCTGGATGGATTCAACCTTCTCACCCAGCCGGAGCGTGATGCCGCTGCGCCGCATGTGGTATTGCAGGGCTTCGGAGATTTCCTGATCGAGGAAACCCAGCACATGGCTGCGGCCTTCGACGAGCGTGACGCGACAACCCAGCGTGGCGAGGATGCAGGCGTACTCGGTGCCGATGACGCCGCCGCCGACGACGATCAGGCTCTTGGGAATGCGGTCGAGCTTGAGCAGGCCGTCGGAGCAGTAGACCACCTGATCGACGAACGGCACGTTCTTGGGCCGGGCGGGTTTGGTGCCCACGCCAACGATGAACTTGTCGGCGGTGACCATTTCCGAATCATCCGGGCGCTGCACCACGAGCAGGTTGGGCCCCTCAAAATGCGCCGCGCCCCAGATGAGGTCGATGCCGTTGCGGTCGAAAGCGTCGCGGATGTTGTTCCACTCGTTGCGGATGACCTGCTGGGAGACGGCAATGAGGTCGCCGATGGTGATGTCGCGCTTCATGCGATGGTTGTTGCCATACAGCGTGCGCCGGGTGGCGCCGGTGAGTTGGACGACCGCTTCGCGCAGGGCTTTGGACGGGATGGTGCCGGTGTTGACCGCCACGCCGCCGACGACGTTGGCTTTCTCGATCACGCAGACCCGTTTGCCGAGCTTGGCGGCCTGCACGGCAGCCTTCTGCCCCGCCGGGCCGGATCCGATGATCGCCACGTCATAGTGTCGCATAGCACAAGCTCCCGCGCAGGGCGTAAAAAAAACAGACAGGTTGGTATCGGTTTGATCGACCAGAAGCGCACCCGGAATTAGCGGGTGCAAGGCCGATAAGGTAGTCCCTGGGCGTGGAAACGTCGCGTGAAGGTGCGATGTGAAAGGCGTTAGCGGCGTCGCAATCCCCCGTCGTGCGGGCCAGCACACCAGGCCCAACGAGCCGGAAGCGTCAGCGACGGGCTACGCGCCCGGCATCCAACGACACAGACTGTAAACCCATAAATAAAAATCATTCATAACCAACGACTCGCGCTCATACTTCCGACTCGTCACGCTGCACCAGCCGGGGCGCAGCCCATTCCCCCCCGGATTTCCTTCGGCTTTCACCGCTGGGCGAGGTATAATCCCAACGTCTTTGAACTCTGTTCCTGCGCCGCGACGACGACAGCCAGGCGCGGGCGGTTTGTCAGTCCACCTCCAGCGGGGGGATGCTGCGGGGGATGTCGGGTCAGGCGAGGGGTTGGGCCGGTGTTGGTTCGCATGCCAGGAAGGCAATGGGTAAAGCAGCGACAGGACGTGCCAGCAGCAAAGCGAACGACGGCGGCGCCAATGCATCCGCCGGCGGCATCGATGCGCGCTTCCTGCAAGCCGACGGCCGGGTGCTGCTCAGCGGCGCCGAGGCGATCGTCAAAGGCGCCTTGGAAACCCCCGGCGGGGTCCACCTCTTCACCGGCTGTCCCGCTGCCCCCATCGCCGGCGTGTTCGACACCCTCCGTCACCTCACCCCCCTGCTGACCACCCATGGCCAGGAAGCCCAGCTCGCCACGACCGAATCCCTCGCCGCCGCCATGGCGCACGGCATCCAACTGGCGCGCGGCCGGGCGCTCGTCGCCCTAAGCAGCGGCGGCTTCCAGAAAGCCGGTGAAGCCCTGGCGCTGGGCAGCCTCGCCGGCCCCGGTGGTGATCATTCCGATACCAGCACCGCCGAGGGCGGCGCGGTCATCGTCGTCGGCGAAGATGTCTGGGGCGAGTCCGTCCCCAGCATGGGCGACAGCCGGCTGCTGGCGGAGCAACTGCATCTGCCCGTGCTCGAACCCTCCGATCTGGATGACCTGAAAAACGGGGTCGCCGCCGGCTATGCCCTGGGCGCCGCCGGCCGATCCTATGTCGCCCTGCTCGCCCCCACGTTGCTTGCCGAGGGCGGCGCCGCGGTGGCGTGTCGGCCCAACGAGTTCCCCCGCGCCCATCACCTGCGTCCGCGCACGCTCCATGCCGCACGCGATCTGGACCCGCAGCTCAATCAGCGCGTCCTGCTGCCCCATCGCGTGGCGTACCGGCGTCAGCAACAGCAGCGCTGCTACCCCCAGCTCTGGTCCGCGGCGCGTCGGCTGGGCGTCAACCGCATCCTTCATCCCACCCAGCGCGGGCAGACCGCCGCCATCGGCTTCATCAGCACCGGCGTCGCCTGCGATCACCTTTGTGCAGCGCTGACCGAAATGAACCTCCTGGGTCGCCTGCCCATTCTCAAGCTCGGGTTAAGCTGGCCGCTGGACCGCGCCCTCGTCAGCGAGTTTGCCGCCGGCTGTCGCACGCTGATCGTCGTGGAGGAACGCCGAGCGTTCGTGGAACGGCAGGTGCGCGACTTCCTCGCCGCCGACCCCGCCGCCCCGCCGGTGTTCGGCAAACGCCTGCCGCCCCCGGATGTCACCGACGACGCTGCCGCAAGCAATTGGGGACTCCCCGACAACGAGCCCCTGCATCCCTCGCTGCTGATTGAACGCCTCACCCCCGTCCTGCGCCGGCTGGGCAATCTTCCCCCCGAGCTGACCAACGGCTCCCTCGACGCCCTGCTCACGCGCATCACCGCCGCCCGGCAGCGTCATCTGCAACTGCCCACGCGCACCCCGACCTTCTGCGCCGGCTGCCCCCACCGCGACTCGGCGAGCGTGCTGCTGGAACTCAAGCGCGATCTGGCGGATCACCGCTACATGCTGCGCAAGCACAAACGCAAGCCGGTCGACCTCGTATTCCATGGCGACGCCGGCTGCGCCAGTCTGCTGGGTTTTGAACCCAATCGCCTGCTGCAACACGACTATGCCGGGCTGGGTCTGGCGGGGGGCGCGGGCGATGGCGCTGCCCCGTTCATCGACAACCAGCAGGTCATCTTCATGGGTGACGGCGCGTTTTTCGCCGGTGGACAACTGGCGCTGGCGCAGTCCATCGCCGCCGGCCGAAATGTCACCTACCTCATCCTCGACAACGGCGCTGCTGCGTTGTCCGGCCAGCATCCCACGCTGGGCGCGGGCGTGGACCTGATGGGCCGCAGCACCCGCGCGCAGCAGATTGAACGGGTGATCGAAGGCATGCTGCCCCGCAAGCTCCCGCGCGATGTGCGCCTCGCCCGGCTCAACCCCGAGGACCGCCCGCGCTATCGCACGTTGCTCGAACAGGTCTTCCTCGCCGACGGCATCAAGATCGTCATTGCCGACAAACAGTGCGCCATCATCCGCCACCGCGCCGGCTCCGCCGCCCGGCAACGCGAGTATGAAGAACGTGGCTTCCACCGGCGCCAGACGCACATGAACATCGCCTCCGACGTGTGCGACTTCTGCCAGGCGTGCACCACCGCCACCGGCTGCCCGGGCCTGATGCTCGAAAAGTCCGACCGCGGCGTGCGCGTGCAGACCGACCTGGGCGCCTGCATTGAAGACAAAGCCTGTCAGCGCGTGGGCGCGTGTCCCGCGTTTGAGCAGGTCGAAGTGCTGCGTGCCCATCGCCCGCTGCCCGCCCTGCTCAACACGCCGCTGCCCGAAGCCCCGCGCCCGCGCCATGCCGATCAGCCGGTGTGGCGCTGCCTGGTCGCCGGCGCCGGGGGCATGGGCGTCAACGTGCTCACGCGCGTGCTCGCCACCGCGGGGCAGCACATGGGCTACGACGTGCAGTACGCCCTGCACAAAGGCGTGGCGGTGCGCACCGGCGGGGTGTACAGCGAACTGGTGTTCGGCCAGCGCGCCAGCGGTCGGCATGTCGGAGCGACCATCCCCTGGGGCGATGCCGACCTGCTCATGGGACTCGACCTGCTCGAAGCGGCGCGCGGCATCGACGCGGCGGGACCCTTCCGCGCCGTGACGCCCCAGCGCACCGCGGCCGTGCTCAATGACGCGCTCGCTCCCACCACGCGCCAGCTCATCGGCGTGGATGATTTCGACCCCGACCACCTCCGCCGCATGCTCATGCGCCACGTCCGCGACGACGCCCACCTGCTGGCGGATTTCACCACCACCTGTCGCCAGGTGCTCGAGGAAACCCGCTTCGCCAACATGATGGCGCTGGGCGCCGCCTTCCAGCGCGGCTTCGTCCCGCTCACGCTGCAAGCGATCGAGCAGGCGATCTGGTCCGTCCTGCAACACGACGCCCTGCGCAATCTCCATGCGTTCCAACTTGGTCGCCTGCTGGCGGTGGATGCCCGGCATCTGCCCCAGGCGCGGCCGTTCCGTGATGACGCTCCGGTGCGCACGCTTCGCCGGCGCGCCGAATTGCTGCGCCGGCACGGCGCCGGCGGCTGGTCCACCCGCCGCGCCCGCCAGCGCTTGGCGCAGCAATTCCGCGCGCTGGTCATCGGCGTCTACCGCCGCGCCGTGGGCCTCTCCGCGCATGATCCGCTGCTGCGCGAAATCACCATGGCGGTCTACGACTGCCTGCTCTGGGGCGGATTGGATTACGCCAAACGCTACTGCGCCCTGCTCAAATCTGTGCTGGTGCGCGACGACCGCGCCCAGGGCTACGCGCTGACCCGCGCGGCCGCACGCGGCTTGGCGCACGCCATGCTGGTGCGCGACGAGGTCTTCGTCGCCCAGCTCCTGACCCGACCCGAGAAATATGCTTACGACGCCCAGCGGTTCCACATCGATCCGCGCACCGGCGATCGCCTGCGCTACCGCCACTACGTCCGCGCGGAGGTCGAGTTGCTCGGCCGGCGGCTGGGCTTCGACTGTCGCCTGCGTCCCTGGCAACTTCGGCTGGTCGCTGCCCAACGCTGGTGGCGCTGGTTGCCCGGCTACCACCGCAAGGGCTTCCGCTTCCGCGACTGGTACGAAAAGCTCGTGCGCCGGCTCGACTGGAGCGCGGAAAAAGGCGCGCAGGAATACCAGCGCTGGCGGCTCGTGCTCGGCAGCCCGCACCAGGTCACCGGCTACCGCGACCTGCGGCTGGCGCACATGCAGAACGCCCAGCGCCAAGTCCAGCATTGGCTGGAGATGGACGCCAGCCAGTTCGACATCGCGCCCCTGCCGCGCGAAGCGGACTTCACGGTCGCCGACGAGCGGCGGGTGAGCCTGCCGGTCCTGCCGCGCCAACCGGAGCCGGCGCGGCTGTAAGCGACCTCACTTCACTGACCCGCCGCCATCTGACCTGCGGCAACTCACACCCCGACGCCCGCCGTCTTGCCCCGCCGCTGGCCCCGCAGCCGACGGAACCGGAAGGGCTGCTTCTCCGACTCCGCCCCATGCGTCTCGCCCGGTTCGGGCAGTTGCAGTTCCTGCGCCAAGTCGGCGCCAGCAATCGTCGGCGTTGCTTGCGCCGCGGCCTGCCGGGGCAGCGCCAGCGTCAGCACCGCCCAGAGCAGCGCGCCCAGCGCAGCCGGCAGATGCCCCGTGATCACCAGCACGGCGCCCGTGACCAACGCCAGCCAGCCCGCCCGCGGCAGCACCGCCAGGCTCAGCAGCGTCGCCGCCGCCACGTACAGTCCCATCTCGCTCAGCGTGCCGACCTGCCGCGCCAGTTCCCAGCTTCCGATCGTCAGCGCCTCAGCCAGACACACAGCCGCACAGGTCACCGTGTAAGCCGCCACCACCATCCACAATGCAAAACGAAACGCGCCCATGACCATCCTCCTTGTTGTCAGGTTTGGGGAGGCGGTATTGCAGCGACCGCGTTTGAGCGTTGCGCACCGGTCGTGTTGGAAAGCGGTTATGCGCGGAATTGGCGGATTGGGCGGCAGAACTGCGTTCCACAGCGCCTGGCGGTCAATTTCAAACTCACCACAGAGACACAGAGAGCACCGAGAAAAACAGCAATTGGGAAACTCAGCTCATGACGTCGCCATGTGACTCTGGGTGCTTTGCTCTGTGCTCTCTGTGTCTCTGTGGTGAAATCTGCTTTGGCTTACTCCAGATTCGCGTGGCGGGCGAACATCTGGTCGCTGCTCAGGTTCAGCAGCTCCATCAGCCGCAGAACCGTGCAGTCGAGCGTCAGCCAGAGGGTTTGTTCAAACAGCGAGCCCATCGGCTGAATGCTGGCGATTCGCCCAGAGCCGGCACTGGCTTTGGGGGAAGGCGCGGGAACCGTCACCACGATGTCCGCCTGCTGGGCGATGGGCGACTGGGCGTCAATGGTGACGAGGGCGACCGTCGCGCCGACTTGCTTCGCTTTGGTCGCGGCACTGACCAGGCTGGCGGTGCGTCCGGAGCCGGAGCCGATGACCAGCAGTTCACCGGGGGCAATGCCGGGGGTGGTGGATTCGCCGACCACGTGCACGGGGATGCCCAGATGCATCAGGCGCATGGCGAAAGCTTTGAGCGCCAGCCCGCTGCGACCCGCCCCGGCGGCAAACACGCGCGGCGCGCTCGCTGCCGCCTGCGCCAGCTTTTCCAGCGCGGCATGATCGCCCCCCGCCAGCGCCGCGGTGATTTCCGCCGCGGCCGTCTGGGTGTAGCGCTGCAAGGATTCGCCGGGGGTTCCGGGGGTTCCGGGGGTTCCGGGGGTCGTCATGGTTTGCTCTCCTGCGCCTGCTTGATCGCGCTGGCGATCGCTGCCGCCGCCGCGCCGGGGTCCGGTTCGCTGAGGATGCCGCCGCCCACCACCAGCACGTCGGCGCCGGCCTGCACCGCTTCATGGACATGGGTGAGCTTGAGCCCGCCGGCAATGGCGAGGCGGCCTGCGACGGCCGGGCGCACCCCGCGCAGCTCGTCGAGCGGATCGACGTTTTCCTGCTGGCGGTCATACGCGGTGTGCAGGCAGAGGATGTGCACGCCCAGATCCAACAGCTCGCGCCCGCGCTGGGCGGGGTCGGGCACATTGACCATATCCGCCATCAGCAGCCCGCCGGTGTGCCGCGCCGCCCAGACAGCGCCTTGGATGGTCGCGTCGGAAGCGAGGCCCAGCACGGTCACGATGTCCGCCCCGGCGGAAAAGGCGCTCATGGCTTCGATCCGCCCGGCATCCATGATCTTCAAATCCGCGACGATCTGATGCGTCGGATAGGTGCGCTTGAGCGTGCGCACCGCCTTCATGCCCGCCTCAATCACCAGCGGCGTGCCGACTTCCAATATCTGCACGTGCCCGGCCGTCGGCTCGGCGGCGCGCAAGGCTTCATTCACGCTCAGCACGTCCAGCGCCAATTGCAGCGCCACCGATTGTTTCGCAGTCTGCGCGGTCATCACGCTTTCTCCCACACCGGCCAGGGACAACGCAACGGCTGCACCCGCGCCGGGGTAAAGGCGCCTTGCCCATCTTCCACAAACATCCCGCAACGCCCGCGCTTGGCGAGATACGTCAGCGGGCACAGGTGAATCTCCCCATCAAGCGACACCTCGACGTACTGCTTGCACGCGAGCACTTTCACCGCCACAGGGTTTCCATATTCCAGCTTCGCGGCAAACGACTGCACCACCCGCTGCTTGAGCTTGATGCGATCCTGGGCACTGTCATACGGCGAATGCGTGTGCAGGCTCACCTGCTGCCGATCGTAATCCAGCCGCAGCCAGAGACAGGTTTCCACGCCCGCATCGCTGCGCAGCAGCAGACCTGCCGCACGCCCCGACTGCAGCGTGACCGTGGTTTCCAGCACGAAATCGCTCAGCTCCGGCTCGTGCAGTTGCAGCTGCTGTCCCGCGCCCGCCAGCTCCGCGCCCGGGAGCGTGCTGACTTCGCCATCGTGATACTTCGCCCAGCCGCGATAGCTGCCCAGCGCCAGCGTGCCGTCGTCATGCACAATAATCTCGCGCGGCGGGGACGCCACCTTGTAACCGCCCGCCGCCGAGCGCCGCCGCCAGTCGCACTCGCCCGCCATGTTGTGCAGCAGCAGCGGGCGCCCTTCCCACTGGCAGAAGCGGAACACCCAGTTGTGCGTCGGCAGCACCTCGTCACGCGGGGGCGACAACCACGGCCCGGCGAGACTCCGCGCCATGCGGTAATGCGTGTGCGCGTTGAAATCGTGAAACGTCAGGTAATACCAGCCCTGATGCTTGAGCACCGAAATCACTTCCAGATCTTCATAGCACTGGGGCGCGAGCAATGGCTCCACCGCGCGCCAGGCAATGCCGTCATCACTCACGGCATGCCCCACGCAACCCCGGCGAAAACGCGGCCCGGCGGCGGTGCGCATGGTCACGAACATGTGCCACTGACCTTCGTCATACATCACAAACGGGTCGCGGCAGGCGACCATGCCGTTGACCGCCTGCGTGTCCAGGTAATGCGGGGCGCTGGGCTGGAAAATCGGATTGCCCGGATGCTTGCGGTAATGGATCAGGTCGTCGGTGAGCGCCACGCCCACGCGCTGGTGGTTGCCCAGCTCGGCGCGGGCGCAGCCGGTGTAATACAGGTGAAAGCCTTTCCCCTGCGGATGGCGCACGCAATGCATGGTCCAGATCATGTCGTCGTCGAAAGCGCCCGGCGCGCCGGTTTCCAGCACCGGGGGTTGGTAGTCCCAGCTTAAGCCGTCGTCGCTGACGAGGTGGGTGATGCTGTCGTGATTGGGCAGCGTCAGGTGCAGCAGATGGAAGCGGTTTTCATGGACGAAGACGTCCAGGTCGCCCAGTTCGGTCACGATCATGCCACGCGGTTCAAACATGCAAAGCTCCACTGCGACTGGAAAATAAAGGAATCCGCGGGGCGACTGTAGCGTGGCGTCGGCGCGTCGCCAAGAGCAGCGGGAGGTTGTCTTGAGGATGACGCAATGGGGTTAAGCTGCGGGCCCAGGGAATTGTGCTTGTTTCCCCGGGGCTGGGGACCAACAATACCACCAGCCGACACAAGGAGCCGCGTTTGCTTGAACTGCCCCGGTGGATGCGTCTGCTGTTGCTGCCGACCGTGCTGGTACTGACGCCGGCGTGGGGCAGTCAGAACGAATCCGCGCCCGCAGCGCCCTCGACGACCGCCCCCGCGCCGGAAATCGAGCTGGCGCCGGCGGTGCAACGTCTGCTGGCGGATCCGGTGCTCAGCGAAACGCAGCGGCGCGAGCTGGCGCTATTCCATGGACAGGAAGATGACCTGGGCGACCTGTCCCCGCGTGAAGCGGCTTTGCAGGCGCTGCTGCACTGGGACCTGCAGGCGGACCTCTGGCAGAACGCGGCCGTGCCGGTGCGCTGGCGCGCGGAGAACGCCCTGCGGCAAGGCGAGCCCGCCACGGTGCTGCTGCTGCTGGCGGAGGACGACGGCTATCCCGCCCTGCTGCTGCGGGCGCGGGCGTTGGAATGGTCCGGGCAGATGGCCGAGGCGATCGCGCTGGCGACGCCGGTGCGTGGGCGTCTGCATGCTCAGCCGCCGACGTCGGCTGGCGACCTGACCGCTGCCGGGGAATTGCTCGCCTTGCTGGGGCGACTCGAAGGCGAGCCGGCGCGGGACTACCAGGCAGCCATGGGTATGTTTGCGGCGGCGCGGAGCACGGGTGACCCGCTGCACTGGCCCGCCTATGTCGCCGAGGCGCGGCTGCTGGCCGCCAAGCACAATCCCAGCGAGGCGGCGCAGGCGTTGCAGCAGGCGCTGACGCTCAATCCCCACAGCAGCGCCGCGTGGTACGAGTTGGGTTTGCTCAGTGCCGGGAGCTATCAGTTCGGCCGGGCCGAGCAATGTCGGCTGCAATTGCTGAAGTTGCAGCCGGACCATCCGCTGGCGTTGCGGCTGGCGGTGGAGACGGCGCTGATGCAGAAGACGCCCGCCCCCGCCGCGGCGCCGCTCACGTTGCTGCTGACGCAGACGCCGCGCCATCCGGAGGTGCTGGCGCTGGCGGCGGCGACCGCGGCCTTGCGCTATGACCAGGCAGCGCTGGCGCAGGCGCTGGCGGCGTTCGATGCTGTCGCGCCGGGTCATCCGCTGGCGCTGGCGACGGTGGGACGCTATCTCTCCCTGGCGCGGCAGTACGAAGCCGCCGAACGCATTCTGCGTCAGGCGCTCGCCCGTGCCCCGCGCGATGCCGATGTTCACAGCGAGTTGGGTTTGCTGCTCATGCAGGCGGGGCGCGATGAAGCAGCCCTGGAAGTCCTGACCGCTGCGGCAACGCTTGACCCGTTCGACCTGCGGGTGGCGAACCAACTGGCGCTGGTGCGCGAGCTGCTGACCTATCAGCGGATCGAGACGGAGCATTTCGTCATCCGCTACATGGCGGGTGTGGACGAGGTGCTGGCGCGCGACATGCCCGCGGAATTGGAGCGGATTTACCGCGACATCACCAGCGTGTTCGAGCATCGCCCCCGGCGCAAAACGCTGGTGGAGATTTTCCCCAACGAACGCTGGTTCGGCGTGCGCATCACCGGCATGCCCGACATCTGGACCATTGCCGCCAGCACGGGGGATGTGATCGCGCTGACCCCGCCGCGTCTGGGCGCCCGGCAGCGTGGGCCGTTTGACTGGGCGCGGGTGATTCGCCACGAGTTCGTGCACACGGTCACGCTGGACCAGACGCGCAACCGCCTGCCGCACTGGTTCACCGAAGCCTGCGCCGTGAGCCAGGAGCCGGGCCAGCGGGATTACAGCGCCTGCCAACTGCTCGCCGACGCGCTGCACCGCGATCGGCTGTTCGACCTGCAGAGCATCAACATCGCCTTCGTGCGTCCCAGCAGTCCGACCGATCGCCCGCAGGCGTACGCCCAGGCGGCGTGGATGCTCCAGTACATCACGCAGGCACACGGCCACCGCGCGGTGCTGGGGCTGCTGCATGCGTTCCGCGATGGGCAGGACATCGACCAGGCCTGCGTGAATGTGCTGGGCGTGGAGCCGGCGACCTTCATGCATGCGTTCAAGAGCTGGGCGCAGCAGCAGGTGCGCGACTGGGGCATGGGACCGCTGCCGGATGATCCGCAGTTGCGCGAGTTGCTCAAGACCTACGCGCACAGCCAGACGATTGATGCGCCGCAGTTGCAGGCGCTGCTGGCGCAGTATCCCGACCAGCCGGATTTGCTGGGACTGGCGGCGCGCCAGGCAGTGGCGCAGGGTGATGCGCAGGCGGCGTACCGTGCGGTGGTGCGGTACGCGGCAGCGCGCCCCGTGGACCCCTGGCCGCAGGAACAACTGGTGCTGCTGGCGCCGGCGGTGGGCAAAGCCGGCGAAGCCGTCGGCGCGCTGACCGAACTCGACAGCACCGACCAGAGCAGCGGGCAATGGGCGTTTGAACTCGCCAAGCTGTACCAGCGCCTGGGTGAGTTGGACTACGCCCGCGAAGCGGCGCGGCGGGCGCTGCAACGTCAACCCTACTCCGGCAGCTACCGCGAGCTGGCGGCGACCATCGCCCTGCAACAAGGCGATCTGCCGGCGGCGTTGCGGCATGTGGAAGGACTGGCGCTCCTCGAACCCGACCGCGCGGTGCATCAGCTGCGCCTCGCAGCCCTGCACCAGCGTGCGGGGAATATGGAAGCCTCTCAAGCGGCGGCGCTGCGGGCGCGCCAGCTTGATCCGCAGGCGCCGGTGGAACGGTTTCTGGGGGCGGACGCGGAGCGCTCCGGGCGGTGATGTGCATACGGTGCTCCGCTGAACGAGCCCGAAGCGTCAGCGAGGGGAACGGCGCACGGCATCCAGCGGATCACTGGTTAACCCCCTCTGCACCGGCGTTCAAGCGCGTAGCCCGTCGCTTACGCTTCCGGCTCGTTGAGCAGCGCTATGGCACGAGCACGCAGCTACGAGCCCGAAGCGTCAGCGAGGGGAACGGCGCACGGCATCCAACGGATCACTGGTTAACCCCCTCTGCACCGGCGTTCAAGCGCGTAGCCCGTCGCTTACGCTTCCGGCTCGTTGAGCAGCGCTATGGCACGAGCACGCAGCTACGAGCCCGAAGCGTCAGCGAGGGGAACGGCGCACGGCATCCAACGGATCACTGGTTAACCCCCTCTGCACCGGCGTTCAAGCGCGTAGCCCGTCGCTTACGCTTCCGGCTCGTTGAGCAGTGCAATGCGGGGCCGGGCTTGCACATGACCCCGCTTTCCGCCGGGATAGCTGGCCTGTGCTAAACTGGCTGGTTCGCCCGCGCCGGCAGCGCGGCAGGCAGGAGTGCGGATCATGCGGATCGAATTGCCCGACGGCAGCATCAAGGAATTTCCCCAGCCGGTCGCCCCCGGCGAAGTCGCCAGCGCGATCGGCGCGGGACTCGCCAAGGCCGCCATCGGCGCCAAGGTCGACGGCCAGTTGTGGGATCTCAAACGCCCGCTCACCGGCGACGCCAAGCTCGCCATCATCACCCGCCCCCGCACCGACAAAGACGGCAAAACCAAGGGCGAACACAACCCCGACGCCCTCTACCTGCTGCGGCATTCCTGCGCCCACGTCATGGCGGAAGCGATCCTGCGCCTCTGGCCCGACGCTCAGCTGGCCTATGGCCCGCCGCTGGACAACGGGTTTTACTACGACATCAAGCTCGACACACCCATCAGCAGCGATGACTTCCCGCGCATTGAAGACGAGATGCGCAAGATTGTCGCCGAGGATCGGCCGTTCACCCGCTATGAGCTGACCGCCGGCGTCGGACTCGACAAGCTCCGCGCTGAAGGCAACAAGTACAAAATCGACAACGCCCAGCGCGCGCTGGACGGCGGAGCGGAAATGCTCTCGTGGTACGTCACCGGCGACCCGGGCGTGGACGTGTCCTGCACCACCACGCCGGTCCAGCCGCGCCTGTGGGAAGACCTCTGCATGGGCCCCCACGTGCCGAGCACCGGCGTCATCGGGGCGTTCAAAATCACCAGCGTCGCGTCGAGCCACTGGCATGGCGACATCAACTCCGACCGCTTCCAGCGCGTCTATGGCACCGCGTTCTTCTCCCAGGCGGACCTCGACGCCCACCTGCAACAGCTCGAAGAAGCCCGGCAGCGCGATCACCGCGTCATTGGCCAGAAGCTCGGCCTGTTCGTCATTGATGAACTGGTCGGGCAGGGCCTGATCCTGTGGAAGCCGCGCGGCGCGATGGTGCGCAATCTGCTGCAGGAGTTTTTACAGGCGGAACTGCTCAAGCGCGGGTACGACGTGGTCTACACGCCGCACATCGGCAAGATCGATCTATACCGCACGAGCGGACATTATCCATACTATGAAGATTCGCAGTATCCTCAGATTCGTCAAATTCGAGACGAGACTCGACCGCTTCTTATTTATTTGCGCGAGGTAAGAGATGGCGTAAAAAACCTTGATAGAACCACCGAGGAGAATATGGTTGCTCAAGCAGGAATGGAAGATAAGTATCCATACGATGAGCGAAATGTTGATACAAAGTTAGCGGTTGTCAGATACTACGCTCAATCGGGAGAGAATTATTTACTCAAACCGATGAACTGTCCGCATCACATCCGCATCTACGCCAGCGATAAACATAGCTATCGTGATCTACCTGTCCGCTTGGCTGAATTCGGAACTGTATACCGTTGGGAGCAATCGGGCGAGCTCAACGGCATGACCCGCGTGCGCGGCTTCACGCAGGACGACGCCCACATCTTCTGCACCCAGGAGCAAATCAAGGAAGAGTTCCGCAGCACGCTCCAGCTCGTGCAATGGGTCTTCCGCACCTTCGGCTTCGATGAGGTCACCATCCGCCTGGGTCTGCGCGACCCCACCAGCGACAAGTACGTGGGCGACCCCGCGCTGTGGGATCAGGCGGAAAACACGCTGCGCGAACTGCTCGAGGAAATGGGCGTCAGCTACATCGAGGGCGTCGGCGAAGCCGCGTTTTATGGCCCCAAGACCGACTTCCTCGTGCGCGACGTCATCGGCCGACGGTGGCAACTGGGCACCGTGCAGCTCGACTACAACCTGCCCCAGCGTTTCGAGCTGGAATATGTCGGAGCCGACAACCAGACCCACCGCCCCGCGATGATCCACCGCGCGCCGTTTGGTTCGATGGAACGCTTCATGGCGATCCTCATCGAGCACTACCACGGCTCCTTCCCGCTGTGGCTCGCGCCCGAGCAGGTGCGCGTGCTGCCCATCAGCGACAAGTTCCTGGCGTACGGCCAGCAGGTGCTCGAGCAACTCAAAGCCGCCGGCCTGCGCGCGACGCTGGAGGATTCCAATGACCGGGTGAACGCGAAGATCAAGGTCGCCCAGGACCTGAAGATTCCGTACATGCTGGTGGTGGGCGGGCGCGATCAGGAAGCCAACGCCGCGTCGGTGCGCGACCGCAGCCGGGGCGACCTGGGCGCCCTGCCGGTGACGCAGCTGATCGAACAGCTCAAAGCGGAAGTCGCCAGCCACGGCAAGCAGGTGGTGACGGTGTGAGTCGGGTAAACGCAGCCCGGAGAGCAGGCGATGGTCAGAGTGGCAATCATTGGTTGCGGTCGGCATGCCCGGGCGCACCACGGCGTTGCTTTGGCGCATTACCAGCGGGAGCATCCGGGGGAATTGGAGCTGGTTGCCGCGTGCGATCGCAATCTGGATGCCGCGCGGACATTTGCCGGCGACTTCGGCTTCGCGCAGGCGGTTGACGACGCCGACGCCTTGCTGGCGTCCGAGGCGCTGGATGGCTGCGTGGTGGTGATGCCTCTGCAGGCGATTGTGCCGCTGGCGCAGCAACTGCTGGAGCGGGGACTGCCGTGCACGATTGAGAAGCCGCTGGGCCAGTCGCTTGCCGAGGCGCGGGCGCTGGCGCAGGTTGCCGCCCGCACCGGCACACGGCACATGGTCAGCGTGGACCGCCGCTTCAATCCGCTGCTGCGTCAAGCCGACGCCTGGTGCCGCCAGCAGGGCGCGGTGCGTTGCCTGAGCGCCGCGATGCTTCGGCATCAGCGCTCTGAGCCACTGTTCACGCCGCAGACCTCAGTGCATCTGGTGGACACGCTGCGCGCCCTGGCGGGAGAGGCTGTGGACCTGACGGTGCACCACCCCGGCGGCGGCAGCGCCCCGGCGCCGTGGCATCACGCGGTGATCCGTTTCGACACCGGCATCATCGGCGAGGTGAAAATCTTCCCCACCACGGGCTGGGCGGATGAACGCTACGAATGGTTCGGCGACGGCTTCCACGCGCAGGTCCGCATCCTGCCGGGGCGCGGCGGCCTGCTGCGCTGCTGCCGGGACGACCGTGTCGTGCTGGAACAGGTCATCGCCCCGGCGGATTACGACTACCGCCACTGCGGCGCGTACGGCGAAACGCACGCCTTCATCACCGCATTGCAGACCGGCGGGCCGCTGGAACCAACCGTCGCGCAGGTGCTGCCGTCGCTGGAACTGTGCGAACGCATCGCCATGGGTTGAGCCGGCGTCTGGTCGCCGATTCATGCTGGCCATGCCGGTGGTGTTATGACACCTTCGCCGGGTCCAGCCCGGTGTCGGTCTGGGGGGCGGCGTCGTGCAGCGCGTGGTAAGCCGGGACCCGGCGTTCATAGCGCAGGCCCTGCTGGAAATCGCGGTAGAAGCTGAACGGGCGCGGGGTGGTGGGATCGACTTCGCCGTAGACGATCTGATCGGGAATGACCCCCATGGCGTCGCGGAACATGCTGCCGCGGGCGAGGATCTGGCCGTCTTTGTTGATGATTCGCCCGTTGCCGCACCACATGGAAATCACCAGCGGGCACACGGCGTCAAAGGCGCGGGTCTGGGCTTGAAAATCCGCCTGGGCGCCGGCGTGGCCATAGGTGGGTTGAAAAAGAATCTGCGCCCCGCGCACCATCAGCGCCGTGGTGATTTCCGGGAACATGATGTCCCAGCAGATGAACAGGCCCACCTTGCCATGTCTGGTGTCGAACACCGGCGTGTCGTCGCCGGGGGTCAGGTGCTTGCCCTCGGCGCAGGTGCTGCCGACGAGCTGCACTTTGCGGTAGCCGCCGACGTAATTGCCGCGATCGTCAAACAGCGCCGCCGTGTTGTGAAACAGCTGGCCGTTGGGCTCGATGCCGCCGGCGACGACGTGAATGCCCAGCTCGCGCGCGGCAGCGCTGAGCGTGGTTTGAAAGTGATCCCACGTCCGCCGCCAGGCTTCGTGGATGTCTGCCAGCGCCAGGTCTGGCTTGCGGCGCCAGCGTCCCAGATTGGGCAAGCCCTCGGGCAGGCACGCCATCACCGCCCCCTCCTCCGCCGCGCGGCGGAGCAGCGTCACGCCATGGTCGACGAACGCATTGGCGCGCTGCACCGCCGTGTCCAGATCGTCCTCCGGATAGGCGTACTTGTGCCGCACTTCCCCATGGCGGTGGGACAACTCGGTGGTCGGACAGATCGCGGCAACTTTGAGGGTGGGCATGGTGGAGCAATGGTAGCAAACGCAGCGTCGCCGGCGACCACCCGATGGCGCGCCGACGGCAGCAGGCTCACGCCACGCCGCCGATCGACACGTGCCTGGTTTCCAGAAACGCCTCGAGCCCCTCGGCGCCTAACTCGCGTCCCAGCCCGCTTTGCTTCATGCCGCCAAACGGACAGGAACTCACCGCCGGCACCGCATCATTGATGCAGACTGTCCCGGCTTCCAACTGTTCCATCATCCGCAAGGCGCGGTTGAAATCATTGGTGAACGCATACGCCGCCAGCCCATACGGCGTGGCGTTGGCGCGCTGCACCGCTTCCTCCTCGGTATCAAACCCGCACAACGGCGCGACCGGCGCGAAGGTTTCCTCGCGCATGCACAGCGCATCGTCACGCACCTGCGCGAGCACCGTCGGCTGCAGGAAGTAACCAGTAAGCCCCGGCACACGCTGCCCGCCGCAAAGCACCTGGGCGCCGTCGCGCACCGCGGCGTCGATCTGCTCGAGCGCGCCGTCCAGCGCGCGCTGGTCGATCAATGGGCCCAGGTCCACACCGGCAGCAAATCCGTCGCCGACCTGCAGCGCCTGGGTTTGCGCGACGAAGCGTTCGACGAAAGCCCGGTAGATGCCGCGCTGCACATAGATGCGATTGGCGGCTATGCACGACTGCCCGGTGTTGCGGAACTTGGCGGTGATCGCCCCCGCCACGGCAGCGTCGAGGTTCGCATCATCAAACACCAGCATGGGCGCGTGGCCGCCGAGTTCCAGGGACAGCTTGGTGATCTGCCGCGCCGAGCCGGTGATGAGCGACCGGCCGACCGCGGTGGAGCCGGTGAAGGACACCTTGCGACAGATGGGACTCTCAAGCAGCGTCTGGCCGATCTCCTGGGCGTCGCCGACCAGCAGTTGAAACACGCCGGGGGGCGTCTGGGCGGCTTCGACGCATTGCGCCAGCAGCACCGCGCTGATGGGCGTGGCGCTGGCGGGTTTGAGCACGATGGGACAGCCGGCCGCCAGCGCCGGGGCGACCTTGCGGGCGGCGAGCATCAGCGGAAAGTTCCACGGCGCGATTGCCGCCGAAACGCCCACCGGCGCCTTGAGAACCAGATGGCGCTTGCCCGCGATCTGCGGCGGCACCACCCGGCCGTACGCCCGGCGACCCTCCTCGGCAAACCAGCGGAAATGATCGGACGTCAGCGCCACCTCGCCCCGGCTCTGCGCCAGCGGTTTGCCGTTCTCCCGCGTGATGGTCTCCGCCAACTCCTGAGCGCGACGGTCGATTTCATCCGCGATCCGCAGCAGGTAACGCCCGCGCTGCTGAGCGGTCAACGCGCGCCAGCCGGGGAAAGCAGTCTGCGCATCGACCAAGGCTTGTTCGACGCCCGCCCTGCCGATGGTGGCGATGTGGGCAAAGACTTCCCCTGTGGCGGGATTGCGGACCGGACGCAATGGGCCAGGCGTGCGCCACCTGCCGTTGAGATAGAGCGGATATTCGTGCATGAATTGGACCTCACCGTTCCACGTCGAGCGTGCAGCCGGCGCAGCTCGCTCGGCAGGCATCCACAAACGCTGGGCGTTCTTCCACAAAACCAAAGTGTAAGCCGAAGCCTGAGCCCGCCCAGTTTATGTGCTCCACGCCCGGCTGTGCTCCGGCTGGTTGGACAGATGGTGAGGGTGTGTTCCTTCACCTGCGTTCACAGTGTTCCGTGGTTGCTCCAGCGGCGTTGCTGAACCAGAATGTCGCATCGGTTCCGTCACCGGCGATGGAACCCGCCCGGCATTCGTCGCGCATTCTGTGTTCCCGTCATGGAGCAATCGCCCCGATGTCTCACGCTACGGATCAACAGGCAGCCGCCGTCGCGGCGGGATTACAGCAAGGCCAGGCGATCCTGGCGGGACACCTTGGGCCGAACTTTGAAGGTCAGCCGGGGGGCCAGCATCACCGGGCCCTGGCGGCCGCCACCGCGCGGTATCTGGGGGTCGACACGCCGGCCCTGATCGAGCAGGTGGTCGCGTGTCACCGGGAACGCATCGAGCGCGCCCCCGATCCGCAGACCTATCCCGAAGCCCGTGACGCCCGTGATCTGCTGCTCGCCCGCCATCGTGGCCTGGCGCAGGCGGGCATGGACGAAGCGCTCATCGCCCTGGTGGAAACGCTGGGCTTCTGGACCAAGCACGTGATGGTCCATCGCTATGGCAAGCCGGCAAACCCGGTGGCGATCAAGGCGCTGCGCGAACGCTGCCGCGTGGTGTACCTGCCTGAAAGCGACCAGGGGCCGCTGCATTACAAGAACGTGGACAATCCCATGTCGGTCTGGGAGCCGCGTCCGCGTGAGCCGCAGGGACAACGCTGGCCCCACAGCCCGCTCTTCTTCGACGGCGTGGGCAGCGGCCTGCATGTCGACGAAGAGCCGCGCGAGATCTTCCCGCTCGACGTCAAGTCCCTCTGCCAGCGGCACTGCACCACGGTCAGCGATGCCGAGCAATTCATGCTGCGCTATCAGTACTTCTGGGAAGGCGGCAACCTGCTGATCCACGACGACCATGGCCAATCCGTCGCCATCGACGGCGCTTCGTGCAATCGCAAGGCCGTGCGCCGCCCCGGCCCCGACGGCATCAGCTACATCAACGGCATGAGCTCCTTCGACGACGACTACGAAGCCTTCATCGCCCAGCAACGCCGCCGCTACCTCACCCTGACCCAGCAGGACGAAACCGGCGTCGAAGGCTGCTACTTCCGCTTCTGCACCGGCGTCCTGCGCAACATGAAAAAGTACATGGCGGAACTCTCGGCACAACCCACGCTGGCGAAGCTGCACGCGGTGATGGGCGCCCGCGACGCCGACGGCGCCATGTGCAAGTCCGGCGGCAAAGTCCACCCCGACGAAGTCGACCCCGGCTACACCCTGATGCAACGCCTGTACTTCCTCTCCAGCCGCATCATGTTCGTCCGCCAGTGGCGCGGCCACACGCCGGTCTGGGAGGATGCGTGGGAGATGGTGCAGTACGGGTGAGGAACGGAGTGAAACCGACAGGGGCGGCGGCGGGAAACTGTTCAATCTTCCATCTGACAGCTCATCAATGACTGCATCAGGCAGGATGCATATCCGCAGATGACGCAGATGCACGCAGATGCAGCCAGCGACGCGATCCTCAATTCATCTGCGTCAATCTGCGTCATCTGCGGATAATCACGCTTGGTATCTGTCGCCGCCGAAACCAGAGAAGGCATCAGTAGAATGATTAATTCATCCTGACACCTTTGGACTTCAATTCATCCTGACACCTTTGGACTTCTCACCTTTGGACTTCTTGATCTATGACTGCATCAGGCAGGAAGCATATCCGCAGATGACGCAGATGGACGCAGATCAAACCGCGATCGCTGCCTATGCCTGCTCTGCGAAAATCTGCGTCATCTGCGGATCATCACGCTTGGTACCTGTCGCCGCCGAAACCAGCGATGGCATCAGGAGGATTTTGGCCGTAGCAATCGCCCAGGCTGCTTACCTGCGTCGTGCCGGGGACTTGCCCAGCGGCGGTGCGAAGGTGCTGCCGCAGTGCTCGGCGAGATAAGCCGCCAGGCGCGCGGCAACCTTGGGCTTGCGCCGGCTGACATCCACCGTTTCGCCAGGATCGCGCTCCAGGTCATACAACGCCGCAGCCACCGTATCGTCCGTGCCGTCCACTTCCACCAGCTTGTGCCGGCCGTCGCACGCCGAGCGCCAGCTTTCCAACCCCGACACGATCACCTCCCGATGGCTGGCGTCCCCGGCCCGGCCCGTCAGAATCGGCGCCAGGCTCCGGCTGTCGAAATAGCGCGGAATCGGCAGACCCGCCAGGTCCAGATGCGTCGCCGCCAGGTCGATCAGTTCCACCAACGCCTGGCTGACCCGCCCGCCCTTGATCCCCGGCCCGGCGATCACCAGCGGCACATGCACGCTCGGCTCATGCGGCACCATCTTGGTGAACCGCTCGTGGTCGCCGAGCATCTCCCCGTGATCTGATGCGAAAATCACCACCGTGTTTTCCAACTCGCCCCGCTGCGCCACGGCATCGATGATCCAACCCACCCACTGGTCAATGCCTTCACAGCACGCCGCATAATTCCGGCGAATCTGCTGCAGCCCCGCGCCCTCGGCGGTGCCTACTTTCGCGTTGCACACCGGATCGGGAAAGGTCACGCCGTCGTAGCGGCGCTGCAGTTCCGCGGGGGGATCAAACGGGTCATGCGGCCCAGGGAAGTTCACCCACAAAGCCCACGGCCCTTCCGCCGGCGTCCGCCGCAACAACTCCAGCGCCATGCGCCCACAGAAGTCATCCGTGTAATGCTCGCGCGCCAGCGGGGATGCAAACTGCCCCCACTGCTCTTTACGCCGACAGGCTTCGCGGTACACCTCAAACAGGCCGTGGGCGTGCAGGTAACTGGTGTATGAACAGTGCGGGCCGCCCTGCTCCACGCGCCCATGGCCCGCGGCGTCGTACTTGCCGGACTGGTCGATGGCGTCGGTGAAGCCGTATTGCCCCAGCAGGCGCGTCCAGCCGTCGCGTCCTTTCCAGTGGGTGTGTTTGTGCAGATCGTTCTTGCCGCAGGTCATGGTGCGGTAACCCGCCGCGCGGAGCAGCGTGAAAAAGGTGGCCGCATCATGGGGCGTATCCTGCCCATTGTTGGCGACGCCGCAGCGGTGATAGCGCACGCCCTGCGACAGCGCCGCCCGGGCCGGGGCACACAGCGGCGAGTTGGTGCGACATTGGGTAAACCGCACCCCGCGCTGCGCGAGCTGATCGACATGCGGCGTGCACACCGGCATCCGGCCAAAGGGCGAGGTTTCACAACCCAGAAAATCCCAGCGCCATTGATCGGGGAACAGGAACAGAAAGTTGGGGCTGTCGCTCATGGCCGCGAAGATAGGCCGGTGGCGGCGCAGCGGCAAACGGGGCGGGTGGGTGGAGGCGGGGGCGGAAGCGTATCCGCAGATGACGCAGATGGACGCAGATGCAGCCAGCGGCGCGATGCTTCATTCATCTGCGTGAATCTGCGTCATCTGCGGAGTCATACACTGCTTATTTGCTGCCACACAAACTTGAGGAGGTGTCGGGCAAGTTGTTCAGTCATCCTGATACCTTTGATTCTCCATCAAGCAGGGGAGCGAAATTACCCTGCTGTGATATGGCGTTGTGGATTACAATTCCGCAGCACATCGACGTTCCCGCGGGGAACGTCCAAGGATCATCTAACTACAAAGGATGTTGTATGCGGCTTCCCGCCTTGGCGCTGTGGGTATGTCTGGGTATGGCGGCGATGGCTCAGGGGCAGTCGGTCTTGCTGGAGGTGACGTTGCCAGCCGATCAGGTGCGTAGTTTTCTGCCCGGGGATGGTGAGGTGTTGTCCCATACGTTGCGGGAAAATGTTTGGCCCAACAATCGCACCGCGTACGAGCGGAATGAAACGGTGGAGTTTGCCGTGGGGCGTGGATTACGCTCCAAGGAGTCGGATCGTGCCAAAGAGCTGTCCTTGTCGCCGGGCATCGTGTTCGGGGAGGGCGTGCTGATCGTCCAGGGCGGCTGGCGTGTGCACAAGCAAATCAACTATTTCACGGATCATTTCGATGGCGAATTGCAGGCAGCCATTGAGATCAGCTACGCCCAACACCAGGCGTTTGTTGACAGCCATGTGCAGGCGAATTGGCGTCCGGGCAAGGCAGCCATCGTTGGCTTCCCCGCTCTGGTCATCCTGCCCCTGGTTGAGAACCATGTGAATCGGCGACTGGAGCAGGAGATCAACACCCGGCTGACACAAATGATCGAGGAGAAAATAGAGGAGCTGCGCCAGCAGTTGCGCCTCCCCCCCTCGGCAGTCAATCAGTTTGTTGCGGACATTACCTCCAGAGGCATTCGGCTGCGGGCATATGATCGACCGGTGCGGGCCATAAAGGTCCGTCTGCCCAAAGTGCTGGTGTATCCCAAGTTGATCGCGGGGGATGCGGAGTTCGGCGGCAATGGTCCGCATGCCCAGGTTTCAGCGCAGGTTGCGTTGCACCAGAACGCGGTGCGGTTCACCGTGAGCATGGCGGTGGAGGAAACAAAGAACCGCGATAACAGCAAGAAATGGACTCACGGCCAAGGCACGTGCAGCGTTGATACCGCGGCGGTGGACGGCCGGGCGCTGGATATTCTCAGCGTCCGCAACTTGACACTGCACGACGATGAAATCAAAGGTCATAGCTCCAAACGACTACGGACCGTGTTCGGCCGACTTGAGCTATTCGGCGACCGCAAGGGACAGGACGTAGGCGACTACACCCGTCTGGAACTCTCCACCACCGCCAAGGCACTGGTGTTGGTGGCTGCGGACTGAGCTATTCGGGAACAGGCTGGCGATGAATAGGTGGCTTCGTCAAGGCCGGAAGCGTATCCGCAGATGACGCAGATGGACGCAGATGCAGCCGGCGGTGCGATGCATCATTCATCTGCGTGAATCTGCGTCATCTGCGGATTCATATTCTGGTTATCTGCAGACACTGTACCTTGATGCGGTGTCGGACAGGTCATTAAGTCATCCCGACACCTTTGCTTCGCCACCTTTGCTTCGCCGACAGAGCAATCCTGACACCTTTGATTTATCTCCCACCCTTGCATTACCTGTTAGGGTTTCACCAGTTTCAACAGATCATAGATAAATGACCCAATGACTGAAGCAGATATAGCAGCATAGAGTAACCGGTGCGCGACAATCCTGCTATGCTTTGCGCGATACTCCACAAGAGGGCATACCCACCGCAAGTAGTGAAAGAGAAACCTGAACAGGAAAAGAGACGCGATGAAGGTGTAGGTGTACAGGGCGCTTGTAACAAACGTAGAGTAGCTGGAAAACGCTGACATAACAAAGGGCGACAGCCGATAGCAGACCCAAAAGGCAATCGGAAATCCCAGAAAGAACAGCATCAGATCATAGATGCTATGCCCGTGCACCACAGAGAGCACTGACGACTTCCCGTCAATGAACGTCTTAAGTTCGGCGAAGAGCCCATTTACCCAAGTGGCGTCGTACCCATGTACCCTGATGTGGGATTCATTAGGCGTCTCTTGGCTTGGCATAATTCTGAAGTCCAGAATATTCGGCTTGCTGAAGTCGAGAAATATGGCGAAGCTATTTCGCACGTAGTAGTTGTGGGCGACCTTTAGGGAAGAGCCACTGTCGATGAATACCGACTTGATGTCCTGTGGATAATTGGGTGAAGAGAACACTTCTTCGATGGCACCCCAAAGGTTCTCTCCACTCTTGCCTACGATCGAAATACGAAGCCTGAAGCCCTCCCGTAGAGTATTTTGGTTGAACTGATATTGATCGTCCGACAGGTCACCCTTGTGGTAGTTCGCAACCTCGATTTCCGCTGCGCCATCCGCCCTCTCCTGAAGAAGCCGGCAGAGCCCGTGGAGCTCGTCTTTGTCGAGGGTCAGCGACGAGACTTTCATTGACTGTTCGTTCGCAATGACAAGGCTGTTCTGGTTCTGAGCCATCAAACTCTCCAAGAAACCCTAATGAAGGGGCCAGATAATATGTCGAGCTGAATATTTTCTTGCTCAATATTCATTCTGACATGCTCTATTGAAACACCCTCATCCAGCCGATAGATCCCTTTGCGTCTCCACCTTTGCATCTCTCAGCATACCATCACGCCGACTGCAAATCGCCCTTGAACTGGCAGAGCTTCACGGTTCCTCCGGGCAGATTGGCGATCAGTTCCAATTCGCCGCCCAGGGCTTTGATAATGCGGCGCAAGGTGCTGATCTGCATGTCATCCTGACACTCCAGTTTAGAGAGTGAAGGTTGCTTGATGCCCAGCGCGGCCGCCAGGTCGACCTGAGTCAGACCCGCCTGACGACGGATTTCCGCCAGCAGCATTTCCGCCATGGTTTCACGCGCCATGGCTTCGATTCGCGCTCGGCGTTCGGGCGACATCTTCGCTTCGAGTTCTTTGAAGTTGCGTGCCATCAGAGCAGTCCTTCCTCGGCCAGTTGCCGCAGGTGATCGTCGTAAAGTCGGTCAGCCAATGGGACCATTTCCTCGTAGAACCGTGCGTTGCCGGTTTTGTCGCCGCCGATCAGCAGGATTGCGCTGCGGCGCGGGTCGAAGGCAAAGAACGTTCGAATGGGTCGGCCCTGGCATTGGGTGCGAAGCTCCTTCATGTTCACGTGCCTGGAACCTTTGATCGTGTCAGCATGGGGCCTCGACAACCCCGGACCAAGCTGCCGGAGAACCGTCACGCTGGCGGCCACGGCGTCCTGCTCAACCTCAGTCAGCCCGGCCCACCACACGCCAAATTCATCCGTGAACTCGACTTCCCACATGAACACATTATACCCCATCGGCTATATTCATCAAGAGCTATATTGCTTGTTCAAGAAACTTTGATTGTGCTACGCAGGCGTCTGCGAGCGACCACGCAGGTGTTAGGTTTCGCTTTGATGGCTCACCTGCTGCTGCGTCCTCCAACAAAAACGCCGCGTGCCCTTCATGAGCACGCGGCGTCTGATATATGCGTCGGCGTTCAGCCCCCGTTGCGGCGGGCGAACGCGGGACGAGTCGATTTACATCCGACGGTTGCTGTAGCCGCCGCGACGATCGCCGCCGCCACCACCGCCACCGCGGTTGTTTTCACGGGGACGGGCGAGGTTGACGGTCAGGGCCCGGCCGCCGAATTCTTTGCCGTTGAGGGCTTCGATGGCGTTGTTGGCTTCGCTTTCGCTTTCCATTTCGACGAAGCCGAAGCCGCGGCTGCGGCCGGTTTCGCGGTCGTGGATGATGCTGGCTTTGGCGACCGCGCCATGCTCGGCGAACATGTCCGCGAGTTCTTCCTCAGTGGTCTTCCACGGAAGATTGCCAACGTAGATATTCAACATCGCACCTGCTCCAACCCCGAAGCTCTTACCAAAACCCAGTCGTGATCCTCGGGGAAGGTGATGCACGCCGGCGATCTGTTCTCCGCAGCCGCCACTTGGCGACCCGACGGGAACGGTGAACTTGATCCAGTCTACCGCACCGCGCCAACCAATACAAGCTTTTCAGCGCGCGCAGCAAAAACGCCTCAGACCAGCATCCCATACTGATCGAGGACAACGTTAGCCGAATTTTTCGCCCACCAAAACACCAGGCATCAAAGCAAACACCGAACCGAACTGTCCGGATTTGGCGATCCACCGGCTGGACGTTCCGCCGCCTGGTCCCAAATCCGAATCTTGCATCAGGTTAGCGTCCCGCCGGCAAATAGGCAAATCACTTGGCCACCCCGAGCGCGAAAATCTCCCGGAGAACGCCAACCCCCCGACGACCAGCGCATTTCATGTGTCACATACCCTGAAAATACCCCAACCGGTGACATCCGGGCGAAATGCACGCAATTCGCTTGAAAGAAATGATTTATAGTCTTCCGCCGCGGGCCGGGCGTGTCACGTCAGATTGAGGGTGACATCCGCAAGCCTTTTGAAATAAATGCTTTACGGATTCTCGGCATGGGGCGGGGGTGACATGACATTGCCGACAGGGAGCAGGTACAGCCCGGGGAAGCCCCGGCGTCAGGGGAACGGGGCGATCGGGTGGTGCAGCCACCCGCCGACTGGCGTCGGCGGCTCGGAAGGGTCATGGACGCGAAGGGAGTGTCCGGGGCCGGTGTCCGGGCGG
>CAZSBB010000012.1:0-47494 GCA_964605235.1 uncultured Phycisphaeraceae bacterium | reverse complement strand
GTGGGGTGCGGGGGGTCGGGCGGTCGGGGGGTCGGGGGGGGGTTTATGCGGAGAAGCGTTGCAGCAGGTCGGCAGGCAGCGTGGGGGTGGCGCCGGGGACGGAAGCCACATACGCCCCCGCCAGGTTGGCGAGGTCCGCCACCTGCTGCAACGGCAGGCGCAACACCAGCCCCGCGAGCACCGCAGCGCTGCAGGCATCGCCCGCCCCCACCGCGTCGGCGCCTTCCGCCTGGGGGTAGCTCGCCGGCGTGCCTGTCACCGCCGCCTCGCCCGGCACCAGCAGCGTGCCCTGCTCGCCCCGGGTGAGCACCACGAGTTTGAGGTTCAGCTGCTGGCGCAGTTGCTGCGCCAGGGCGATTTCCTGCGCAGGGTCGAGCCGGGCGTCGCGGGCGACAGTGCCGACCATCAGCAGCCGGGCGACCTGGGGGAGTTCATCGCGGTTGAGTTTGAGCACGTTGGCGAGCTCGGCACTGCGGGTGAGGGTCTGGGCGTCGTAGTACTGCTGGCGCAGGTTGACATCGAACATGCGCAGGCAGTTGGGCCGGGTGCTGCCGACGAAGCGGTAGATGGTGTTGCGCGTCTGGGCGTGCCGCTGCGCCAGCGAGCCGAAGCACACGGCATCGCACCGGCGGGCGAGCGTTTCCAGATCAGGGTCGAACTGCAGCCAATCCCACGCGGAATTCTCGACGATCTCATAGCTGGGTTGGCCATGGGCGTCGACGCTGACGTAGACCTGTCCGGTGGGGTGGTCGGGATCCGCCTGGACGTATTCGTCGGTCATCTGGCGGGCGCGCAGCTCCGCGCGAACCTGGTCCCCGAGTTCATCCTGACCGACGCGGCTGACGACCACGCCGCGCCCCTGTCGGCCGGCGAGCATCTGCTGGGCGTGCACGGCGACATTCAGCGGCGCGCCGCCGAGCACCTGCCGCTGGGGGAATATGTCGAACAAGGCCTCCCCCAGGCCCACGATGGTGTAGCGTTCAGCCATGGGCGCAAAGCGTAGCGATGGGGCGCGGACAAGCAACTGGCGCAGCGCGTTTCAACATGATGCAGCGCATCGGCGCAGCAGCCTGGGCGCGCCGCATCATCCCGCGTCGACGCCAAGGCACGCCGAGGCGCGGGTTGGCGGACCCGGCGCAGCCTGTTGGTTTGCCCGGGGAAAGGGCAAGCGCATATGGATGATCGACCTGTTCTGAACGAGCCCCGACCGTCAGGGAGGGGTTGCTTTCCGGGCGCCAAATCCCTGCGGCTCCGCCACAACCCCTTGCTCACGCGCGGGGCTCGTTGAAATATCGTCATCTGCGCTGTCCCTGGGCTCGGGGACTGCCGGGGCAGCGGACAGTTCCCCGGCAATTTCCGCTATTCTCACCGCGACACGAAACTGCACTGACACGGAGGAAAAGCCATGACCAGCCGCGGGCGTCAACTGGGGTCGAGGTGGACCGATGGCCTGGGGCTGCTGCTGCTGCTGAGCCTGACGTTGTGGGGCTGCGGCAAGTCCGACAGCAACCCGACCGACGCCGGGCCCCCCACCGGAGACGGCCCAACTTCCACGAGCGCTACCGGGGGCGGGGGCGGGGGCACTTCCGGGGGGGGGAGGCAGTTGGTGTTTGTGTCGGCAGTGGATGTGAACACGCTTGATCCGCAGAAGATGAGCTGGAACCACGACATTCGCAGTGCGGGTTGTCTGTATGAAGCGTTGGTGAAGTTCAAGCTGCCGGAGCTGACGCTGGAGCCGGGGGTGGCGGAGCGTTGGGAGCTCAGCGACGATCGTTTGACCTACACGTTCCACCTGCGCGGCGACGCGAAGTGGAGCAATGGCGACGCGGTGACGGCGGAGGATTTCATTTTCGCCTGGCGGCGGGCGTTGCTGCCGGATTTCGCCGCCGACTATTCGCAGCTTTTCTACTGCATCGCCGGGGCGGAGGATTTTCTACGCTGGCGTCAGCAGCGGCTGGCGGCCGGGCAGCGTGATGCGTTGGATGCGGTGTACGCCCACTTCGCGCAGACGGTGGGGCTCAGCGCGCCCGACGCGCGGACGCTGATCGTGCAGCTCAAGCAGCCGACGCCCTACTTTCTGGAGCTGTGCGCGTTCGCCACGTTTTATCCCAATCATGCCGCCAGCACTGCCGCCGCGCTGACGGTGAATCCCGACACGGGTCTGGCGCAGCTGCCGCCGCGGTTCTGGAGCGACCCCGAGCATCTGCTCAGCAACGGGCCGTATGTGCTCTCGGGTTATCGCTTCAAGCGCGACCTGACGTTCACGCCCAATCCGCATTACTGGGATCGCAGCCGGGTCGCCAACGCCGGCATCGTGCAGCGCATCATTGATCGTCCCGAGACGGCGCTGCAGGTGTACGAGCGGGGCGAAGCGGATTGGCTCCCGGATATTCCCACTGCCGCGCCGATCGCCGCGCAACTGGTGCAGTCGGGGCGATCGGATGTGCATCTGACGCCGTGGGCGGGCACGTACTTTTTCAGCCTCAACTGCGAACCGAAGCTGGTGGACGGCAGCCCCAATCCGCTGGCGGACGTGCGGGTGCGGCGGGCGCTCTCGATGACGATCGACCGCGCGGCCCTGGTCCGTCAGGTGACGCGCCTCAATCAGCCGCAGGCGCTGAGCTTCATTCCCCCGGACATGATCCCCGGCTACACGGCGCCCACCGGCGCGGGGGTGGCGTTCGATCCGCCTGCCGCGAAAAAACTCCTCGCCGACGCCGGCTACGCCGACGGGTCGAAGCTCGCGGGCCTGAGCATTCTCTACAACACCGCCGGCGGGCATGAGTCCATCGCCCAGGCGATCCAGCATATGTGGCGCCAGCATCTGGGCGTTGTGGTCACGCTCGAAGGCCTGGAAGTGCGCTCCTTCCGCCAGCGGCTCAAAGAGCAGAAGTACACCATCGCCCGCGCGTCCTGGATCGGCGACTACCGCGACCCGACCACCTTCCTCGACAAGTACCACAGCCAGGGCGGCAACAACGACAGCAAGTACCGCAGCGCGGAATATGACGCCCTGCTCGCCCAGGCGACCGCCACCGCCGACCCCGCCGCCCGGCTTCAGGTGCTCCAGCAGGCGGAGGCGCGCCTGCTGACCGATCAACCCATCGCCCCGATCTTCCACTACATCACGCTGCACGTGTTCGATGCCGCGAAAGTGCGCCACCTCCAGCCCAATGCGTGGAACTTCCGTCGGCTGGAGCTGGTGGAAGTCAAACCATGATGCCTGCCGGCGCATTGGGGTGGAAAGCATCGCGCGGTTTAATCCTGAAAGGCTTGTCTTTTTTTCCTTGACGCCATCTCCAGCCCTCCATATAAAAGTTTGACGGTTCGGGACAGGGTGGACACAGGTCTACAGAACAGGTTGGAGCCAACGCTTGAATCGACTACTCATGCGCCTTGCGGCGGTTGCGGTGGTATTGCTGCCCTCGGGCTGGGTCCACGCGCAGGAGTCACCCAGTCAGGACAAGCCTTGGCGCGTGCGCCTGAGCGCCGGCGCGGGTTACAACGACAACCCCGCCGCCATCGGCGACAGCATCACCTTCGGCACGCCGCTGTCCGCGGTGCCTTTTGTCACCGACCGGCAATCCGCGGCCGGGCGCTTCACCTTTGACGGCAGCTTCGACCTGCTGGCGGATGATGTGCAACTGGTGACCGTCGGCTACGGGCTGCACGCGGACCTGTACGAGCATGACGTTCAGGAAGCCGACTTCCTGAAACACAACTGGTGGATCGGTTACTCGCGCAAGCTGGCGGCGCAGACGTCGCTGAGCTTTCAGGTCGCCGATGAGTACATCACCATCGGCGGCGACGGCTTCACCAACGCGCTGTTGCTGGAGACCACGCTGTACCACCGCTGCACGGATTGGCTGGCGGTCGAAGCGTCCTACCACGTGGGTTTCGTGGAGCAGCTCATCCCGGTGATCGGGGCCGGCTTCGACCGCGACGGCGTTTTTCATGATCTGGGTTTCACCGTGCATCTGGCGGTGCCGCGCACCGACCTGTCGCTGTGGTTGGGCTATCGGCGGCGCTGGACGTTCACCGAAGCCGGCAACGGCGGGCGCTTCGATCTCAATTCCGACCGGGTCACGCTGGGCGCCGCGCACCCGCTGCCGCTGGACTGCACCCTGACGGTCAGTTGGGCGCGGCAGTGGGATGACTACGACGGGATTCTGGTCGGCCCGGCCACGGTGCGTGAGGACCAGGTCGATTTCTACAGCATCAACCTCACGCACCGCCTGTCCACGCAGGTTTCGCTCTACTTCCAGTTCGACTACGTGGAAGCGGAATCCAACGGGGTGCTGTTCGACCATCGCCAGCGGGTGTATGGCGCGGGCGTCATTTTCGAGTTCTAAACCTGACGACGCCGGCGGCGCAGCAGCGCGGCGACGGCGTCAGGCGGGAGATCAGCCATGTGGCGACAGGGTTGCGGCTGGATGTTGCTGGGCGCGGTGACGGCGCTGGCGTTGCCGGCGTGGGCGCAGTTCGACGCCCAGGGTTATGGCAATCTGGTGTGGGATACGGACCGGCACTGCTGGGTGCGGGTGGATCGCCAGTCGTTCACCCGGCGCCTGGTGGAAGAAGGTGCGGGTCAAACCCGCAGCGCCGGCGACTTGAGCCGGACGCCCCTGCGCCTGGACGCCAAGCCGCAGACGTTGAGCATTCAGCGCGGACAAGTCCACACCGGCGACGCGCCGCCGCGCTCGCTCAGTGAGTTTGAAGCTGCCGTCAGCGCGGAACGCGTGCCCACCACCGGCCCGGATGGGAAGCCGCTGGCGCCCGGCGCCCGCGCCTTCATTGCCGATCTCTTCGCCCCCGGCGGTTATGGCGATGTCGGCGGCGGCGGCGCGTACGGCGACGTCACCGGCTCGGACCCGGACCGGCCCGATCCGGGGTCCTTCGTCGCCAGCATCCATCTGACGGGGTACGGCACGTTCTACCTCGACCGCGACGGCAACGCCGGCCACCTCCCGCCGGCTTTCGACGACGGCGGCTCCCGGTTGCCCCATACCTCCACCACTTCCTACACCGGCATCGGCACCGCAACCTACTACAGCTATCCCGGTTCACCCGACGCTCCGCCCACCGGCCTAAGCGACGTCACCTACCATGTCGACCCCAGCACCGATCGCGTCACCGGCATCACCTTCACCTTCGCCGACCGGTCGCCGCTGCATCTCTCGCCCACCAGCGGCATCGGCTTGCTGGGCGACCCCTCGACGCCCGGTCCCCTCCACCTCCAACGCTACAACCCCGGCGCCGGCCAGGTCGCCTGGGTTGAACCCGCCCGCAAAACCACTCCTGCCGCCAAGGACGCGCAGGAGCCGACGACCGCCCAGCCGACTCCGGCGCCTGCCGGCACTTCCACCGGCGCTGCCGACATGGAAATCGACCGTTCTCTGTTGACCGCCAAATATGAGCCGGACTTCGGCTTCGGCAGCGCCTGGCATCGCCGGCTGCTGGAGGATCGGGACTTCGATGGCGATCCGGTGGCACGTGATGCGGACCGCGGCCACGTCTTCCAGCCGGGCATCCAGGTGTCGTTTCTGGGACCACCCCCACTGTCCGACGCCGAGCGTCTTGAAATCAACAGCGCCGCCGATCAAGTCACCGCCATGGGTGAGCAAATCGCCCAGCGCCGCCGCAATGCCGCCCGACAACTGGAACTGATCAACGGGCAGCAGGAAATCTTCGACCTCTTCCACGCCCGCGCCGTCGGCTCGCTGGATCAAGCCCGGGAACAAGCCAAGGGGGTCATCCTGGGCCAGCTCAAAGCCGGGCTGGGCGTGCTGCTGAAAAACTCCGACGCCATCAAAGACAGCATCGACAAAATGCCCGACGGACCCGCCAAGCAGCAATTGAGCAAACTGGTCAACAACGACAACTGGGACGCCTTCCTCGCCGGCGGCACCGAATCCGTCGCCACCGGCATGTTCGAGTCCGTCAATTTCGTCAATGACCTGGTCAACGGCGGCATCGGCGAAGCCGCCCTCAACTTCCTCCCCGACAACGTGCAACTGGCGATCGGACAGATTCGCGCCGCCCATCAGCTTTCGCAGGCGATCCCCGGCCTGGTCGAAGGCGCCTGGAACACTCAGGAACTCGAAGACCTGGGTGAGCAGATCGGCCTGAACCGACAGCATCTGGTCGCCTACCTGCGCGAAACCCGCCAACTCGTCGCCCAACAGGAACTGCTCGCCGGCCAACTCGTCGACGCCACCACCGCCGCCGTCCGCGGCGTCAACGGCCTGGAACGCGCCCGCTTCATCAACGGCGTCATCCAGGAACTCGAAAACAACGCCGGCGGCGTCGATGTCTCCGCCCAACTCAACACGCTCCGGGCCCTGCGCGATGAAACCGTCGTCTACCTCCCCGGCGGTGAGTGGGGCGTCGAACCGGTCCTCTACGAACGGCTCTGGCTGGTGCCCAATGCCGGCGCCCGCTACCGCATGCTCATCGAACAAGAGATGCGCGAACGCTACGGCCCCGACTGGTCCTGGATCGGCAGCCGTCCGGATGTGCCGGGCCTGGGCATTATGGAACCGCCCGCAGGCACCGCCAACACCGCCCGGGTCGAGCCGGTCAAACCCGGCACCCCCACCCCCAAACCCAAGGATGATGCCGCCCCGGCCGGCGTGATCCCCGTCACCCTGCCGAACGGCTCAACCGCCTCCGTGCCCGACACCGGCGTGGGACCCATCACCATGCCCGATGGCAGCCGCATCTACAACTACGCCAACCATCCCACCGTCGAACGTGTCATCGTCCTCGCCGGCGGCGCCACCGTCACCCATCTGCGCAACGGCCAGGTCCAGGTCGACCAACCCGATGGCACCTCCACCCTGCGGAACCCCGACGGCGCGATCCGCGTCACGCTCCCCAACGGGCAGGTGGTCTATCGCCAACCGGGTCGCCCCACGGTGGTGCAAGCCGAACGCTTCCGCGTCGTCGTCGCGCCCGATGCGCCGCAACTGCTCGCGCCCAATATGCTCGGCGGCAGCGACTCCTTCACCGTGACCGACACCCAGGCCTCCACCGTGCTGACACAACTGAACTACGACGCGCCGGCCGCGCTGCAGCGCTAGCCTCAGGGAACCCCCCATGCGATTCCATCGCCATCTTTTCCACTGCGCCGTCTTGCTGGCCCTGGGCGTCCTGATGCTCGCGGGCTGCACAACCGCGCCCACCCCCGCCCGGACCCAGGCGACGCTCAACGCCGCCGACCAGGCGATCCTCGACGCCCAGGCCGCCATCGACCAGGCACAGGCGCTGTCGCAACAGGCTGCGGGCATCACGGCTCAGGCGCCCGGCGCGCCCAGCCTCGCCCCGGCGGCGCACCAGCGGCAGGCGGCGGCGCAACTGCGTCAACAAGCCATCAGCTACGCCGATCTGGCGCAACATACCGCCGCCCTGGCGCAGCGCGTCAACGACCCGGCCGAGCAGGCTTACTGGCGCGAATTGTCGCAATGGTGCGCCGACCGCAGCCGCGCGCTGCATCAATTGGCTCAGCGCTGATCAACCGGGCGCCGGTCTTCCAGTTCCGGCAACGGTGAAGCAATCGCCGCACTGTCCGGTCCGGGCATCAGCAGCGAGGCCGCCACCCCCACCGCCAGGATGCCCACCACCACGCCCAGCGCTGCCCCCAGCGGCAGCGGGTAATGGTGTTCCAGCAGCATCTTCACGCCGATGAACGCCAGCACGAACACCAGGCTCGACTTGAGATGGCGGAAGCGTCCCATCATTGCCGCCAGCGCGAAGTACAGCGCCCGCAGGCCCAGAATGGCGAACACGTTGGACGTGAACACCAGGAACGGATCGCGCGTCACCGCGAAAATCGCCGGGATCGAATCGATGGCGAACAGCAGGTCCATGCTCTCGATCACCAGCACCACCACCAGCATCGGCGTGCCCATCAGCCTGCCGGCTTCACGCACGAAAAAGCGATCCTCGTGGAACTGCCGGGTCATCGGCACCAACCGGCGCACCAGCCGGACCACCGGGTTTTTCTCCGGCTCCAGATTGTCGTCGCGCACCACCAGCATCTTGATGGCGGTGAGGATCAGCAACGCGCCAAACACATACAGCATCCAACTGAAATGCTCGATCAGGGCTGCCCCCGCCAGGATCATCGCCCCGCGCATCACCAGGGCGCCGAAGATGCCCCAGAACAGCACGCGATGCTGATACAACGCCGACACGCCGAAGTAGGCGAACACCATGGCGATGACAAAGATGTTGTCCAGGCTCAGCGACTTTTCCAGCAGATAGCCCACGAAGAACTGCAGCGCCGCGTCGCCCCCGGACAGCTCATGGCCCACCTCCTGGCCGATGCCCAGCCAGTGGTGGGTGTACATGAAATAGATCGCCCCATTGAACAGCAGCGCCAGGGCGATCCAGAACGCGGTCCAACCCAGCGACTCGCGCACGCCCATGACGTGGCGCTGCCGATTGAGCACGCCCAGGTCCAGCGCCAACAACGCCACCACCAACAGGAGGAAGCCAACCCACAGCCAGATGGTCATGGTGAATTACTCGCGTGCCGCCCAGAACAGGCAGGACGAGCATTCTATCAGCGCGGCGAAAAGCATGTCTCTCACAGAGACACGGAGCCACAGAGAAGTCACGGTGCGAGGTGGCAGCGGTGAGGTTTACCCCGCCAACTCCGCCAGACGCGGGTACTCCGCTTCCAGCGCGCGGTACAGCCGGGTGTATTGCGTGTGGGCGGCCCGGTACTGTTTGACGAGTTTGGCGCGGGGGCGCAGGCGTGCGGTTTCGCGGATCGCGGCGGCGCAGGCCTGGGGGACATTGGCCCAGACGCCGGTGCCGACGCCCGCCAGCAGCGCGACGCCGTAGGCGGGGCCTTCATCGCTGTTGATGGTGGCGACCGGCAGGCCGTAGATGTCGGCTTGCAGTTGACGCCAGAATGCGCTGCGGGCGCCGCCGCCGCTGAGGCGCGCGGTGGTGAGCTTGACGCCCATGCGGCGCATGATGTCGAGTTGATCCGCCATGCCGAAGGTCACGCCTTCGAGCACGCTGCGGATGAGCATGGCGCGGGTGGAGCGCGCCGTCAGGCCGACCCACCCGCCGCGTGCCTGCGGGTTGGCGTAGGGGCAGCGTTCGCCGGTGAGGTAGGGTTGGAAGAACAGGCCTTCGCAGCCGGCGGGGGCGCTCTGGGCTTGTTCCACCAGCAGGGTGTAGGGATCGACCTTGCGTTTCTTCGCCAGCTCGATTTCGGGCTGTCCCAGTTGATTGCGCAGCCACTGGAAGGAGCCGCCGGCGGAGAGCATGCAGCCGAACACGCACCACTTGCCTGCGACCGCCGAGCACATGGTGTGCACCCGGCCGTGGGGGTCATAGGTCGGCGCGTCGGCATGGGCGAACACCACGCCGCTGGTGCCGAGGGTGGCGCTGACGATGCCGGTCTTGACGATGCCGTTGCCCACGGCGCCGGCAGGTTGATCACCGCTGCCGCCGACCACGGGCGTGCCTTCTTTCAAGCCCAGTGCGGCCGCGCCGGCGCGATGCAGTTTGCCGCTGACCACATGGGATTCATAGCACGGCGGGAGCAGCGCGGGGTCGATTTCCAGTCGGCTCAGCAGCGTGCGGTTCCATTGCCGCTGGCGGACATTCAGGAGCAGCGTGCCCGAGGCGTCGCCGACTTCGGTGGCGTACTCGCCGGTCATGCAGAAGCGGATGTAATCCTTGGGCAGCAGGACGTGTTTGGTGCGGGCGTAGAGCCTGGGTTCATGCGCGCGCAGCCAGAGGATTTTGGGCGCGGTGAAGCCGGTGAGCGCCGGGTTGCCCACCATGTTGATGAGCTGGGCGCGCCCGCCGGCGCGCTTTTCGATCTCCACGCACTGGGCGGCGGTGCGCTGGTCATTCCACAGCAGCGCGGGGCGCAGGGGTTGTTCGCCATCGCCGAGAAAGACGGAGCCGTGCATTTGCCCGGATAAGCCGATGGCGCTGACTTGATCGCCTTTGACCTTGGCTTTTTTGAGCACGGCTTTCGTGGCGGTCTGCACCGCGCGCCACCACTGCTGCGGGTCCTGTTCGGTCCAGCCGGGCCTGGGGGTCAGCAGGTCATGTTCCGCCATGGCGGTGGCTTTGACCTGCCCGTGTTGATCGCAGAGGAGGGTCTTGGTGCCGGAGGTGCCGATGTCGATGCCGAGCAGATAAGCCATGGTGGAATCCTTGCGGCTGCGGGTGGTCATAGTTTACGGGAAGCGGGAAGCAGTTTTTTGCCACGGATGAACACAGATGAATGCAGGAGAGAGATGAAGGCAGGGATGAAGCAGTTACAGATGGGGGCGAAGCCGCACATGAGCGCAGCGAATGTGGGGGTTTTGAATTGGTTGATGTGTTGATTGGGGATTTGTTGATGGGGTGGGTGGTGAGGGGGGGGTGTGGTGGTTGCTTTATACTTCGCGCATGATCGATACGCATTGCCATTTGACCTATGACGGATTGCACGAGCGGGTGGAGCAGGTGCTGGGCGCGGCGCGGCAGGCGGGGGTGACGCGCATGGTCTGCGTGGGCACGACGCCGCCGGATGCGCAGGCAGCGGTGCGATTGGCGGAACGGCATGACGACGTGTACGCCACGGTGGGTTTGCATCCGCATTACGCGGCGCAGTGGCGTGATGGCCCGTTGCTGGGGGAGACGATGACGCAGTTGGCGCGGCATCCGCGCGTGGTCGCGCTGGGCGAAATGGGCCTCGATCGGCATTACCCCGACCCGCCGCTGGCGGTGCAGCAGCGGGCGCTGGAAACGCAACTCGCGTTCGCGGCCGGGGGTGATCTGCCCATCATCATTCACAACCGCGAAGCGACGGCCGACACGCTCGCGGTGCTGCGGGCGTCGGGGATCGCCCCTGCGCGTTTCGTCTTCCACTGCTTCACCGGCACCCGCGCGGAATTGGACGAGGTGCTGGCGTTTGGCGCGATGGTCAGCTTCACGGGCATTGTGACGTTCAGGAATGCCGGGAAGATCGCCGCCGCGGCTTTGGCGACGCCGCTGGAGCGTTTGATGGTGGAGACGGATTCGCCATACCTGGCGCCGGAGCCGTTTCGCAAGGTGCGGCCCAACGAGCCACGCTACGTGGTGGAGGTGGCGCGCTTTCTCGCACAGCAGCGGGGGATGAACGAAACGGATTTCATCGCGGCCGTGGACGCCAACGCGCAGCGATTCTTCCGACTCCCGTAAAGCTGCCCCCCGGCCCCCGACACCCCGATATTCACTTCCCCCATTAGCCCCGGGCTCTGCCCGGGGATTCCGCGCGACGCCCGGCAATAATCCCACATGGCGTGCGCATAAAAAAACAGCCGACCGGGCGGGAGACGGTCGGCTGGTGGGAAACGAGTTGTGGCGCTGCCTGGCAGCGCGGAACAGGGGTAACCGGGCGGGGGCTTACTTGGTCCCGCAGCCGCAGCCACTGCCGGCGGTGCACGCCAGGGCTTTCTTGTAGTTCTCGCCAACGACATCCCAGTTGATCACATTGAAGAACGCGGCAATGTAGTCGGGGCGGCGGTTCTGGTAGTTGAGGTAGTAGGCGTGTTCCCACACGTCCAGGCCGAGGATCGGCTTGCCGCCCAGGCCGGCGACGGCTTCACCCATGACCGGGCTGTCCTGGTTGGCGGTCGAGCCCACGACCAGCTTGCCGTTCTGCACCACCAGCCACGCCCAGCCGGAACCGAAACGCGTCGCGCCCGCCTTGCTGAAGGCTTCCTTGAACTTGTCGAGCCCGCCCAGCTCGGCGTCGATCGCCTTGGCGAGATCGCCGGTCGGGGTCTTGCTGCCGCCGGGGGTCATGACCTTCCAGAACAGCGCGTGGTTGACATGCCCGCCGCCGTTGTTGCGCACCGCGCCGCGCTTCTCGGCGGGAACCTTGCTCAGGTCGCGGATCAGTTCCTTGGGACACTCGGGAACGCTCAGGCCTTCGACCGCAGCATTGAGGTTCGTCACGTAAGCGTTGTGATGCTTGCCGTGGTGAATCTCCATTGTGCGGGCGTCAATATGCGGCTCGAGGGCGTCATAGGCGTAACCGAGTTCAGGCAGCTTGTAAGCCATGGCGTGAATCCTTTGCAGGAGAGGTTTTGTGGATTAACAGACGGATAACACTTGTTTTTACAACACCTTGCCGACGACCCGCCAGGTCGGCGGCGAGGCTGGGGGATCGTACTGGGCGTCTGAGTCAGGGTCAAGGCTGCAACCGTTGCAGCAGCGCAAGATAATTGTGCCAAGCGGACCATGCTGTCACATAAATAGGTGATATTGAATCGTTTACCGATGCTTTCCCGGGGTTGACAGGCGGGCTTGCGCCGGGCAAAGTCCAATATTTTCTAGAATAATTCTAATTCTCTGAAACAAGTTGGGGCGTCACGCGGTAAATTATGGAGGAACGAGCCCACCCAACCCCGTTCCTGCGGGATTCCGCATTGATAACTCAGTCGGCAGCGGCCGGCCTAGAAAGGCGGGTGACCCATGCGCGGTGCAGCAACTCTCGAACGTCAATCCCCCCGCTCCTCCAGCCACGCCCGGTCGGCGACGCGGCAAGCGGTCCGCAAAGCCGGTCGGACGACTACTCAGCGCGCCGGCCTGACCGAACTGGAACTCGAACAGGTCCAGGCGATCCTCGCCGACGAACGCTATGAGTACGTCAAGAACAAGGTGTTCACCAAACCCAACGCCCAGTCGCTCATCTTTGAGCAGGCCCCCGCGATCGCCCGCCCGGACACCAGCTGGTACCACCCGGTCATGGACAACCTGACCCCGGCAGTCCCGCGCTCCGAAGGCGGCGTCCTGCTGACCGCCGAGCAGGAGCGGGCGTTGTTCCTGCAGTTCAACTACTGCCGGTTCCGCGCCTGCGAGCTGCGCGATCAGCTCAAGGACAGCCGGCGCCCGGGCGTGAAAATCTCGCGCGAGCTGTTGCACTGGCACCACCAGGCTGAAGGCTACCGCGATCAGATCGCCCAGACCAACCTGGCGCTGGTGCTGGCGATGGCCAAGCGGACGCGCATGAACGAGATTGATTTCGCCGACATGGTCAGCGAAGGCAACATGGCGCTGCTGCGGGCGGTCGACAAGTTCGACGTGGCGCGCGGGTTCAAGTTCTCGACCTACGCCTGCCGGGCGATCCTCAAGGCGTTCAGCCGCTCGGGCCAGAAGTTCAGCAAGTACCGTCAGTTCTTCCCGACGGACTTCGATCCCAAGCTCGAGCGGTCGGACTTCATGGAACGCAAGCGCGAGGAACACGAAGACGACTGCGCCCAGGAAATCCGCGACATCCTGCGCGACAACCGCGCGGAACTCACGGACATCGAGCAGGAAGTCATCGAACACCGCTTCGCCATCAAGCCCACCGGCAAGACCGGCGAAGCGTCCGGCGACCCGCTGACCCTCGAACAGGTCGGCAAGATCATCGGCGTCACCAAGGAAAGGGTCCGGCAAATCCAGAACAAGGCCCTGACCAAAATCCGCGAAACGCTCGAGTCCGGCTTCCTCAACTGAGCCTTCGCCGCCGCCCCCCCCGGATCGCATTACCTCGCACCCCACCCCCACGACGCTCAGGCCTTCGGGTCTGGGCGTTTTTATTTCGATGATGCACGCCATGAAAGAATCCCCCGGCAGAGCCGGGGGCTAACGATCCCCACGCCGGCGTCACCCGTTAGCCCCGGGCTCCGCCCGGGGATACACCCATCGCGTCACCAACACCGCCCCGCGCCCGGCGGTATCATGTCCCGTCTGACTGTGCCCGCCTTCGCTTCTTTCATCTGAGGATTCGCCCGTGCAACGCACGCCGTTCTATCACTTTCATCAACAGCGCGGCGCCAAGTTTGTCGATTTCGCCGGCTGGGAAATGCCCATTCACTTCGGCTCCATCGTGGCGGAACACCATCAGGTGCGCAACAGCGGCGGCCTGTTCGACGTGTCCCACATGGGTCGCCTCAAAATCGCCGGCCGGCATGCGCGCAAGCTCCTTGAACGGGCGGTCACCCGACGCATCAGCGATATGGCGCCCAAGACCTGCCGGTATGGTCTGGTGTGCAACGAGCAGGGCGGCATCCTCGACGACGTCATCGTCTACCGCTTTGAGCAACACTGGTGGCTGGTGGTCAACGCCTCCAACCGCGAAAAGATCATCGCCCATCTGCAGCAGATCATCGCCAACGAAAACATGGTCTGCACCCTCGACGACCTGACCGCCAGCACTGCGATGGTGGCGCTGCAGGGTCCGAAGGTGATGGAGGAAATCGGCAAGTTCTCGCGCGAAGTGCCCACCCTCAAACGCTATGCCTTCTGCGAGAAAAACCTGCTCATCCTGCGCATGACCATCAGCCGCACGGGTTACACCGGCGAGGACGGCGTGGAGGTGGTGATGAACTCAGCGCTGGCGGACAAAGCCATCAAGATGCTGGTGAAGGACAACCCTGATGGTACGCCGGGCGTCATGATGTCCTGCGGGCTGGGGGCGCGCGACACGCTGCGGCTGGAGGCCGCGATGCCGCTGTATGGCCATGAGCTGGATGAAACAATTGACCCGCTGACCGCCGGGCTGGCGTTTGCCGTGAGCCTGAACAAGGACCAGGAGGAGAAGGGTGAGCCGTTCATCGGCCAGGCGGCGTTGCAGAAGATCGCCCAGGATGGTCTGCGCCGGCAGCGCGTCGGCTTGATCCTCGACGGCAAACGCACCGCACGCCAAGGCGCGCCGGTGCTGGCGGGCGACCAACCCGTCGGCAACGTCACCAGCGGTTGCCTGTCCCCCACGCTCGGCCAATCCATCGCCATGGCGTACGTGCCCAGCGAACACGCGGCCGTCGGCACTGCCCTGCGCGTGGACCTGGGCAGCCAGCAGGTGGACGCCAAGGTGGCCGCATTGCCGTTCTACAAACGCAGCAAATAACCCCCCCGCCCCCGGAAGCCCCCGGAAGTTGCCGTCATAGCGCTTCCCGTTAGCCCCCGGCTCTGCCGGGGGATTCGGAAGGATGCGGAAGGATTCGGGGGTTGGACGGTCCCGGGGCGTGGATGCGTCCGGGTGGGGCAATCCCCCGGTAGAGCCGGGGGCTAATGTTGCGGAGGACCATCGACGTGTCAGCCGCGGATACGGATCAACTGGGCGCGGTCGGCTCCGCCCATCCCGCAGCAGGGCGCACGCTGCCATTTTGGGCGCGGCTGCTGGGGTTTTTCGCCATCGTGTTGTTGCTCGCGCCGCTGCTGGCGGTGGCGTTGTTTTCCGTCAACCGTGCTGCGATTGGTCTGCGGTGGGAAGGTTTCACTTTCGCGTGGTACGCCAAGCTGGCGCGGGACGAAGCGATCCGCGACGCGGCGGTCAACAGCCTGCTGGTGGCGGGGGCGTCCACCGTCATCGCCACGCTGCTGGGGGTGGTGCTGGCGCTGGCGCTGGAGCGGCATCCCTGGCGGAAGCGGGCGCGGCAGGTGGTGGAGACAGTGGTGGATTTGCCGGTGGTGACGCCGGACATTTTGTTCGCCGCCGCGTTGGTGATTGCGTTCACCGCGGCGCGGGCGCTGGGGGCGAAGTTTGAGAACGGCTTGTGGACGATGATCGTCGGCCACGTCACGTTTCAACTTTCCTTTGTGGCGCTGGTGGTGCGCAGTCGGCTCGGGGCGTTGGGGCATGACCTGGAAGAAGCGGCGCGCGATCTGGGCGCCAGCGGATGGCAGGTGTTCTGGCGGGTGACGCTGCCCCAGCTTGCGCCGGCGATCGCGGCGGGGGCGGTGCTGGCGTTCACGCTGTCGCTGGATGATTTCGTGATCAGCTTCTTCACGTCAGGCCCGCGCAGCGACACGTTGCCCATCTACATTTATGCGTCGCTGCGCCGGGGCTTGCAGCCGCACCTGCACGCCCTGTCCACGCTGCTGGTGCTGGCGGCGGCGGCGTTGGTGCTGCTGGCGCAGCAGTTGACGCTGGGCCGGGCGGAAGCCGTAACCGGACGGTAAGGCTGGCTTTAAGCCGACCCCGACCGAGCGGGGCCGAACCTTTCGCCGCCGCGCGAACCCGTGAGCCGGGACCGACGTATTGATAGTTGAATATCACCAATCGACAAGGACCCGGTTATGTTCAGACTTGCCTGGCGAAAAATCCATCACCCCTGCCTGGCTCTGCTGCTGTTCAGTTGCGTATGGGCGTTGCCCGGCTGCGGCAAATCGGAAACCCCCGCCCGGCGCGACGGCAAGCTGGCGGTGGCGGTGAGCATCATCCCGCAAATCCAACTGGTTGAGCGCATCGGCGGCGACCTGGTGGATGTCGTCAGCGTGGTGCAGCCGGGCGAGAGCCCCGAGACTTTCCAGCCCAGCGATGCGGCGGTGACCACGGTTATGCAGTCGGCGGTGTTCTTCCGCATCGGTTTGCCGTTTGAGCGTGGCGCATGGTTCCATGCTCTGGAGCGCAGCGGGGTCAAGGTGGTTGACACTCGTGCGGGCATCAAGCTGCGTCCGATTGAAGCCCACCATCATGACGACGAGGCTGGGCATGACGATCATGCCCACGCCGGCCATGACCACGACCATGACCATGACCATGATCATGGCGCTCATCAGGGGCACGACGATGGGCTGGACCCGCACATCTGGGTCGCTCCCACGCTCCTGATGCAGCAGGCCCGCACCATTGCCGCGGCGCTGGGCGAACTGGAACCGCAGCATGCCGCCACTTATCAGGCGAACCTCGAAAAGCTGCTGGCGGAGCTGACCGCGCTTGACGCGGACCTCAAAGCGCTGCTGGCGCCGGTGCGGGGCAAGACATTTTTCGTCTTTCATCCCGCCTGGGGGTATCTCGCCGATGCCTATGGCCTGACGCAGCAACCCATCGAACGCTCGGGCAAGAACCCCAGCGACGCCGAGCTGACCAAACTGCAACAACAGGCGGGTACACTGCAGGTGCGCACCATCTTCGTCCAGCCGCAGAACGCCGGCCCGGGCGCTCAGGCGGTGGCGAAAACCGTCGGGGCCCAGGTCAAATCGCTTGACCCCCTGGCGCCGGATGTGTTGTCGAACCTGCGCCAGGTGGGGCAAAGCCTCGCCGCGGCGCTGAAAGACCAACCATGATCCAACCTGCTGCGCCTCAAGCCGTCGGCGATGTGGTGGTCGAGTTCACCCATGTGACCTTCCGCTATGCCCCGGACCAGCCGGCGGCGGTGGACGACGTCAGCTTCACCGTGCAGCGCGGCGACTTCCTGGGACTCATCGGCCCCAACGGCGGGGGCAAGTCCACCCTGCTCAAGCTCATGCTCGGCCTGCTGGAGCCGGAGGCGGGAACCGTGCGGGTCTTCGGCGTGACGCCCACGCAGGCGCGGCAACGCATCGGTTACGTTCCCCAGCATTCGCGCATCGACGCCACCGTCCCCGCCAATGTGCGCGACATCGTGCTCATGGGCCAGCTCGCCCGCAGCAGTTGGGGATTCCGCTTCGGCAATGCCGCCCAGCGCGCTGCCCAGGCGGCGCTGGAGCGCGTGCATGCCGCCGACCTGGCGGACCGGCCCTTCGGCACCCTCAGCGGCGGACAACGCCAGCGCGTGCTCATCGCCCGCGCGCTCGCCAGCGACGCCCAGCTCCTGCTGCTCGACGAGCCGACCGCCGGCGTCGACGCCCACATCGAACGCAGCATCACCGACCTGCTGCACGAGCTGAGCGCCGCCATGCCCATCGTCATGGTCAACCACGACATCAGCTTCGTCTGCTCCCACCTCAACCGCGTGGCGTGCATGAACCACAAGCTCAGTTGCCATGCGACCAATGAAATCAGTGACGACATCATTGCCGACATGTATCACGGCCACATTCGGCTGATCCATCACCAGGACGACTGCCCCCTGCACGAGCCGGGCTGCGATCACGGCTGCCCTACGGTGGAGGAACCGGTGAAGCACGAGCATGGCGCCCATCAGCATCATGACGGGTGCAGTCACGATCATTCGCACAACCATGCCCAACCCCACGCACACCTGCACGCCAAGCCCACCGCGCCTGAACAAACGTAACGCGCCTGCCCCCACGCTTGCGCCTCCACATTCTTCCCCACTCACGCCTTTCACCTCACTCCTCACGCACACGCACGCCATGCAATTCTTCCACGACATGTCGACTAACCCGTTCCTGCTCACCGGGCTGCTGGCGGGTCTGCTCGCCTCGGTGGCGTGCGGCGTGATCGGGCCTTACGTCATCACCCGGCGGATCGTCTTCCTCGCCGGCGCGATCGCGCACATGGCGGTCGGCGGGCTGGGTCTGGCGATCTACCTGCGGCACTGGGGCGGCGAATCCCTCGCCTGGCTGCGCCCTCTGCACGGCGCGCTGGTGGTGTCGCTGGCGTCGGCGGTGTTGCTCGGTTACGCCTTTGAACGTGCCGCCGAGCGGCTCGACACGCTCATCGGCGCCATGTGGGCGGTCGGCATGAGCGTGGGCATCATGCTCATCAAGTTCACCCCCGGCTACTGGGCCACCGGCGACCTCATGAGCTTCCTGTTCGGCAACATCGCTTACGTCGCCCACGAAGACCTCTGGCTGATGCTCGGCCTGGACGTCATCATCATCCTGACCGTTCTCACCGCCCACAAACGTCTGCTGGCGATCTGTCTCGATCCGCAGCAGGCGCAGCTCCAGGGCGTCAATGTGCTGCGCACCAACATCCTGTTGCTGGCGCTGGTGGCGCTGACGGTCATCTGTCTGATTCAGGTGGTCGGGCTGATCCTGGTGCTGGCGCTGCTGAGCCTGCCCGCCGCCACCGCGGGACACCACCTGCGCCGGCTGCCCGCGATGATGTGGGCCGCCACGGCATTGGCAGCGCTGCTGACCGTCCTGCCCCGCGTGGCGGTGTACGGCAGCACGGTCAGCCCCGAATCCGCCATCGTGCTGGCGGCGGCGGGCGTGTACCTGCTGTCGGTGGGCATCAAACGCCTGCGCGGGGCGTGAGGCTGGGGCAAGCAAAGACTCTCACCACTGAGGCACAGAGGACACAGAGAGCAAGCCTGAGAAGCCTGCGTATCTTCTGGATTTCCCCGCATTCTCTGTGAGCATGGCTCGGTGATCTCTGTGGCTCTGTGGTAACACGCTCGACTGATCACACCTTTTCCCACGCCATGCCATGGCGGGCGGAGCGTTGGATGGCTTCTTCCAGGGCGATCATGCGGATGCCATCGGGGTCGGCAGGGATCGGGGCGGGTTCGCCGGCCGCCATGGCGCGGGCGAAGTCCAGCACCGCCACCACGCCGTTCTCCACCAGGCCGATGCGGTCGCGGATCTGGCTGGGGGTGAACAGCCTGGCTTCGCGCCCCTGGCAGCGCACCACCACGTTGCCGCTCAGGTCATCCAGCTCCGCCCGGCCCAGCGCGCCCTGCACCAGCAGCGTCGCGCCGGGTTCCTCGGAGGGGGCATAATCCGTCGCGGCGGCCTGCAGCAGCGCGCCATTTTCAAACTGCACCGTGTAAACCTTCTTGCGAAACGCGGCATACACAAACGTCGGGAAACAGTGGGCGGGCTCCGACCGCAAGGAATGCCCCGGCAGCGGGTCCATCTCCAAAGTCGCGCTCACCTGCACCGGCTGCCCCAGCAGACTCAGCGCGTAATCCGTCATGTGATGCACGCACCAGGTGAACGCCCGCAACTGGGCGAACAGCAATGGCCCCAGCACGCCTGACTGCACCACTTTGGACAGGTACTGACAACTGGCGCTGTAGCGGTAGTTGTAACCCACGCTCAGCGCCCGCCCCGTCGCACGCGACACTTCGGCCATACGCTTCGCTTCAGGCTGACTGTCCGACAGCACCTTCTCGCAGTACACATGCGCCCCGGCCTGCATGGCTTTGATGGCGAACTCGGCGTGCCCCGCTTCCTGCACCGCCACGCCCACCAACGCCGGCCTGATCTCCGCGAGCATCCGGCCATAGTCGGTGTACAGCGGCACCCCCAGCAGCTTGGCTTGCCGGCGCGCCTCCGGCTTGTCCGTGCGGCTCCACACCGCGCACAACTCGCTGTGCTCCGACTCGGCGAATCCCCGCGCATGCACCGCGCCCCAACCCGTTCCCGCTACGACCGCTTTGAGCTTGTTCGACATGAGTGACCTCGATTTTTTTTGCCACGGATGAACACGGATAAGAGATGGGGATTTGTTGATGTGTTGATTTGGGATTTGGTGATGTGAGATTGACTATTGGTGCGCCATTCACGGGCTCGATCACCCGATGCCACCTGATTCAAATCACCAAATCTGAAATCATCAAATCTCCAAATTCAACATCTCATATCCGTGTTCATCCGTGTTCATCCGTGGCAAACACTGCTTTAATCCGTGTTGACCGTCAGCACGACCTTGCCGGTTTCGCCGGCGGCGAAGCGGGTGAACGCTTCCTGCGCCTGCGCCAGCGGGAACGTGTGGGTGATCAGCTTGTGGTAGGGCAGCCCGTCGCGATGCATCTGCAGCATCAGCGGCCAATCGGCGCTGGTGTAGTACCACGAGCCCATCATCTGGGCTTCCTTGCGCAGAAAGCTCTTGCTGAAATTCAGTTTCGCTTCTTCCAACTCGGCGACCTGGAAGACCGTGCCGTATCGCCGGACGCATTCGAACGCCAGATGCAGTGACGCTTCACGCGCCACGGCGAGGATCACCACGTCAGCGCCCCAGCCGGCGGTCCAGTCCATCACGCGCTGGACGACATCTTCCTTGCTCACATCGACCACCTGCTCAGCGCCGCATTCCTGCGCCAGCTTCAGGCGGTAGGGCGCCAGGTCGGCGCCCATGACATGCGCGCCGCGGAAGTGCTGCACCAGGCCGCAGCTTAAGCCGATCGGTCCCAGGCCGATGACCAGCACGCGCTTGCCCGCCGTGTCGCCCAGCTTGCGCGCGGTGCGCACCGGCACGCCCAGACCATCGCCACACAGCAGCGCTCCGCGCACCCAGTCGGCGTCATCCGGCAGCGGGTGAATGCCCTGAATGCCCAGCTTGAACAGTTCCGCGTGGCCGTCGCCGCCGAAGAACCGTTTGTCGTTGCAGGCGGTCTCATCGCCCACCATGCAATACCGGCAATGCCCGCAGCCCTGCACAATGCGCCCGCCGACGCGCGTGCCCACGGGGTAGCGGCAGCCGGGGGGCGCTTCGATGATGGTGCCGACGATTTCATGCCCGCTGTTGAGCTTGTCGCCCAGGTGGGTGTCCTCGTCCTTGAAGCAGTGCAGTTCGCTGCCGCAGAGGGCGGACGCGGCGATGCGAATGAGGACCGAATCGTTGTCTATGCGGGGGTCGGGGGCGTCCACCAGGGACAGCCGGCCTTGCCCCAGGAACTTGACCGCCTTCATGGCCGGCTCCTGTATGGGGGTGGTTGCTTGTGGGTTGTGGCCCGGTATCATACCCCGTCCTATGGCAAAGACACGCGAAATCCGTGGCCGGATCAAGGCGGTGGGCAATATTCAGCGCATCACCAAGACGATGCAGATGATCGCCACCGCCCGTTTCCAGGCTTCCCAGCGCCGCGCCACCGCCAGCCAGCCCTACACCCGCAAGATCGCGGAACTGGTGGGCGAGCTGGCGGCCAGCGCCACCTCGGGCAGCAACTTCACCCATCCGCTGCTCAAAGCCCCCGACCCCGCCGTCGGCCGGGAACTGCTGCTGGTGCTGACCTCCAACCGCGGACTCTGCGGCGGGTACAACGGCAACCTGCTGCGCACCGCCGTCGCTTACCTGCGCGACCACACTGATCGGCAAGTCGAAGTGGAAATCGTCGGCAAGAAGGGGCAGAACTACTTCCGCTTCTCCGGCCGACCGGTGGAGAAATACCACAGCCAGTTCGGCGACAAGCCGGCGTTCGAGGACGTGCAGCGGCTGGCGGATCGCTACATGGCGGACTTCGCGGCTGGCAAGTATGACGCGGTGAAGGTCGTCTACATGGCGTTCCAGTCCATGTCGCGCCAGGCGCCGGTCGTGCTGAATCTGCTGCCGCTGAAAAATCCCGCCGGGGAACAGGCTGCCGGGCAGACGCACGCGGCGGCGGACTACGACTTCTCGCCCGATCCGCTGCAGTTGCTCAATGAACTGCTGCCGGTGACGGTGCGGACCCAGCTTTTCCAGTGCTTCAATGAGAACGTGGTCAGCGAGCAGATCGCCCGCATGGTGGCGATGAAAGCCGCCACCGACAACGCCGGCAAGATGCGCAAGGAACTGAGCCGCATCTACAACCGCGCCCGCCAGACCGCCATCACCACCGAGCTGATGGAAATCATCGGCGGCTCGGCGGCGCTGGAATAACCCGCCGCCGCAATCGGCATCATTCTGCAAAAACAGCCGCACCGTTCAGGTGCGGTTTTTTTGCGCCCGGCGCGGGGTCGCCATGCGACGATGATTGGTAATCGTTGCGCTCGCACAGCGAGCCCTACATTTCCAAGCGGCGCATCTGGTAGGGCTCGCTGTGCGAGCGCAACGAACAACCCCCGGTGGCCGCGCGCCAGCTTTTGCAGGTCCGGGCTGGCATCAACCATGCGAATCCAGGGCATGTCGGCGTAATCTCGCTTGAACGAGCCGGAAGCGTGAGCGACGGGGAGGGCGAGCGTTGACCAATACGGCGGATGCCCGCCCAGAGACCTGCGGCATGCGTACGTCCTGCCCGTCGCTCACGCTTCCGGCTCGTTCAAGGCTACGCGCTGCGGCCGGCGGCGCGGTACTCGTTGAGCAACGCCGCCAGCTCTGCTGCCACCTGCGGATGTTCCACGCTCAGGTTGCGCGTCTCGCCCGGGTCGGCCTGCAGGTCGTAGAGCTGCACCGGGGGCAGATCTCCCGCGGTTTCATCCGGCAAGGACCACCCGCCCGAGCCGGGGCCTTCAATGAACTTCCACTGCCCCCGCCGAATGGCGTCGCGCCCGGCAATCGAACTGTGCACCACCGCTTCCCGCGTGGGCTGGTCCACCACTCCGCGCAGCAGCGGCAACATGCTGACCGAGTCCTCGCCGGCGTCACGCGGCAGGGTCTGCCCGGTGAGCGCGGCACAGGTCGCCATGAGGTCCGTCAGACAGATGGTCTGGTCGCACTGGGAACCACTGGGCGTGACGCCGGGCCAGCGGGCGATGAAGGGCACGCGATGCCCGCCGTCCCACGCGTCGGACTTCTGGCCGCGGTAAATGTGGTTGGAGCGGTGGCCGAATTGCTGTTCGTAGTCGAAGCCCTGGGCGCCGGCGCTGCGCATGTGGGCGCCGTTGTCGCTGGTGACGATGACCAGGGTGTTGTCCGCCAGCCCATTGCGCTCCAGGGCGGCAAGCACCTGCCCGATGGACCAGTCATGCTCGACCACGTAATCGCCATAGGTGCCGCACTGGCTGCGTCCGCGGAACGGAGCGCGGGGGACATGCGGCGAGTGCGGCGAAGGCAGCGCCAGGTACAGGAAGAACGGCCGATCTGAAGCATGCTGGGCATGCTGGGCGAGGTAGCTTTCCGCCCGGCGGGTGAACTCGAGCAGGCAGGTTTCGTGTTGCATGCCCGGGGCGATCGCCCCGCCGCGCCAGAAGGAAGGCCGGGGCGAATCGCTGCAGGTGGCGGTAGCGGGTTCGATCAGCCGGCCGTTTTCGATGTAGCAGTACGGGTCCATGTCCAGCGAAGCGGGGAGGACCAGCGAGTAGTCAAAGCCGACGGTGTGCGGACCATGCGCCAGGGGGGCATGGAAGTCCACCCCCGGGTTCAGCCGACCGTCAGGCTCAATGGGGACCAGCTCGCCCTGGGCATCGCGCCAGCCGAGCCCCAGGTGCCATTTGCCGATGCACGCGGTGCGGTAGCCCGCCTGGCGCAGCAGCGCGGGGGTGGTCAGGCGGTCGTATTCGATGAGTTCACGGGAGTAGCCATACAGCACGCCCTTCTTGAGCCGGCTGCGCCAGCAGTAACGGCCGGTGAGCACGCCATAACGGGTGGGGGTGCAGACCGCCGAGTTGCTGTGGGCGTCGGTGAAGACCATGCCTTGCCGCGCCAGTGCGTCGGTGTATGGCGTGGGGATTTTGGACTGTGGATTGAGGCAGGAGACATCGCCATAGCCCCAGTCGTCGGCGAGGATGTACAGGATGTTCGGCGTGGCCATGGCGTGATGCTCCGGCAGGCGGGGGAATCAGGTTGAACTTGCAGGATAGCAACCGGCGGCCAGACGGGACACCGGCTCAGCGCAAGTGCAGGCCATGAAACGAGCCGGAAGCGTCAGCGACAGGAAGAGCGCGTGGTTGCCAAGGCTTCAAGGAGTCACCAAAGGTTCGCGGGTGTCCGTGCGCCCTGCCCGGCGCTCACGCTTCCGGCTCGTTCAGCCTGGGGGGTACACTGACGCGATGGATGAGACGGTGCATGTGGTGGTGATGGCCAAGCCGCCGGTGGCGGGACAGGTCAAGACCCGGCTGCAGGGGGCGCTGACCCCCGAGCAGGCGGCGGGTGTGCATGAGGCGATGCTGACGTGCGTGCTGACGCGCGTGTTAGGAGTGCTCGACTCGGGCTTGCCGCTGGTTGGTGAGGGCGTGCTCGCGCTGGCGACACCGGGGCTGGAGGCGTGGCCGGGCTTTCGGCAGATCGCCGGCCAGCAGCGCTGGCGGGTGCTGGATCAGGGGTCGGGCGATCTGGGTACGCGGCTGAGCTACGTCTGGCAAACGCTCGGCGGCGGGCGCATCGTCTTTCTGGGCAGCGACAGCCCGGATGTGCCAGCCGACCATCTGCGTTCCGCTTTGCTGAGCACCATCACCCACGACGCCGCGGCCGGGCGTACTGACGACGGCGGGTACTGGACCCTCGCGGCTGCGCGTCACCATCCCGCCCTGCTGCGGGGCATCGACTGGGGCACCCCCAGCGTGTACCATCAAACCACGACTGCCGCCGCCGGCGCGGGTTTACGTTTTACCCCCCTGCCGCCGTGGCATGATGTGGACGAGCCGACTGATCTTGACGCCCTGCGCAGGCGACTCGACCAGCGCCTGGCGGACCTGACGCAACCATCCGACCCCGCGCTGGCGACCCTGCGTCGCCGGCTGACGGAACTCCTGGAGCAGTACCCATGACCCCACCGAAACCGGCTGCGGAGAACCTGACCCCCGACACCGACACTGCGGGACAACCTCAGCCGGATTACAGCCAGTCCACGGTGTTGATCGTGGATGACAATCCGCAGAACGTGGAGTTGTTGCAGGCGTACCTGGAGGAGCTGGGTTGCCAGACGGCCACCGCGGGCGACGGGCTGGAGGCGATCAAGTACATCGACAGCGAGGAGCACGAGTACCCGGATTTGATTCTGCTGGACGTGATGATGCCGCGCATGAGCGGGTTTGAGGTTTGCCGCAAGCTCAAGGAGGATCAGCAGACCAAGACCATCCCGGTGATGATGGTCACGGCCCTCAACGAGCTGGGCGACATCGAACGCGGCGTGGAGTCCGGCACTGACGATTTCGTGACCAAGCCGGTGAACAAGCTGGAACTGCTCACCCGGGTCAAAAGCCTGCTGCGCGTCCGCCACCTGAAGCGCGAACTGGACCGCACGATGGCGTACATCCGGGACATCGAGCAGCGGCGCGGAGGACCGGACGAAGCGCGCTGAGCGTTTGTTGAACTTTCTTCTCCGTGGCTCCGTGTCTCCGTGAGAGAATCTCTTCCGCGCGGGCCAGCAGACAGCAGCGTGTCTCTCACAGAGCCACAGAGAACACGGAGCGATGCAGGGCAGCCGTGAAACCGTGAGCTGCCCGCGCCTCTTTCTCCTGCTCACCTGTTCTCCTGCTCACCTGCTCTGACCCATCACGCCGCCCAGCTGCCGGGGGCGGCGGTGAAGACGGCATGCGTCGGGTCCAGGGCGGTGATGCAGCGGGCGACGTCGCGGGCGAGTTCGCCTTGTGGGCTGACGCACCAGCCCACCAGGCTCGGATGCCGACTTAAGCGCGTCACCTCGTCCGCCACCTGCTGTTCAGGCACGCCCCCGGCGTCGAGCGGGATGCACTGGATCAGCAGAATCCCCGCCCGGTCGGCGGCGTCGTACAGCACGTCCGGGCCATAGTGGTCGCGCACCACCAGCAGCGCGTCGCCCGTCACCGGCAGCAGGCGGTTCTCCTGAAAATGGTCGATCGGCACCACCGCCTGCACGGCAAACTCCCGCCCATTGACCAGCAGCAGATTGCAGCCCGTGTCGCTGCGCCGGCGCCGAATGCTCGTCAGCCCCAGCTCACAGGTCTTCTCCTCCACCACCGCGTCGGCGTACAGCAGGGCGACCTTCAGCTCGTACAACGCCTGCTCGCCCAGCCCCGCCGGCCACCAGCGCTCGGGCTCCACCAACTCCATGCGCACCATGCCGGTATCCCCCTGCAGGGGCAGCCAGACCGTGCTTTCCTCGTGGAAACCCGCCTGGGTGTCAATGCTCACCCGCACCTGCACCCGCTGGGGCAAGGGCACGCGCTCCTTGGCGGGGAACGGGCCGCGCATCTGGATATGCACATCCACCACCGCCTGGCGCTCATCCACATAGCGCACCAGCGGGCGCAGCTGACCCAGACGCAACAGATGGGCGGGCACGGTCATCCGCATGTCGATCTCCCTCCTGAAAGACATTTCGGTCCATGAAATGTTAGCGCGACGCCAGCAGGTGGAAACCCCGCCTCCAGCGGGTAGTGATCAATATGCAAAAAAGGTGAGCCGGCCGTCAAGAGGAAATGGAACCCGTTTGTCCACATTGCCCAAGCCTCATGCAGTCCGGGCGTTGCGAGCGACGCCGCGCCCAGAAAACCAGCACTTGATCGCCGGGAACGAACGTTCAGGAGAACAACCGAGCAATTTTCGTGCCAGATTCCCACAATGTCCCGAAAATGGCTTGCGTCTCCCGCAACCGGCGATTAAATGTGGATGGCCTTCCGCCCCGGCGAAGCTGGCACACGGGTTGCTATGCCGGGGCGGCACGGAGCGGTTTGTACCCTTCCGTGTGCTGCCGACTGGGATTTGAGGCTGGTCATGCGGATTGATGCCGGACAACACCTGCGGCTCGAGCAACGGATGAAGCTCGCGCCGCGCATGATCCAGTCCATGGAAATCCTCCAGATGGGCGCGCTGGCGCTGGAGGAACGCATCGAGCAGGAACTGGCGTCCAATCCCACCCTGGAGCTGCGCGAAGTCGGACCCGACGCCGGCGACCTGCGCGCCCAGCGCGAGCAGGCGGAGCGCGATGCTTCCGAGGGCGAGCGCCCCATGGTGGTCGAAGCCCCCGCAGCGCCCGGCAAGAACGAGGCCGCCGACGATTTCGAACGGCTGACCAACATGTCGGAGGAGTATGCCGACAGTTGGGAAAGCAACACGTTCGAGTCCAGCGATTTCTCCCGGCGCAACTACCGCGACGACGGCGAGCGCGATCGCAAGATCGACGCCATGGCGAACACCGCCGCCCGGGCGCCCAGCCTGACCGACCAGTTGCTCGAGCAATGGCTGCTCGCGGAAGTCGATCCCCTCACCGCCGCGGCCGGGCGCTTCCTCATCGGCTACATCGACGGCGATGGCTACCTCCGCACCCCGCTGGAAGAACTTGCCCAGCAGGCGCCCCCGGAATTGACGTTGGAGCATCTGGAAGCCGCCTTGCCGCTCCTGCAACAGCATCTGGACCCGCCGGGGTTGGCAGCCCGGGATGTGCGGGAATGTCTGCTGCTGCAGATGGACGCCCGGCTGCGCGACGACGGCGAGGAGTTCACCCACGAACGCATGCTCGTCAGCGAGTATCTGCCCGACATCGAAGGCAATCGCCTGCCCCGCATCGTCAAAACCACCGGCTTGACGCTCGAACAGGTCAAGAAGGCGATCGAGAACCTGCGGCAATTCCACTTCCACCCCGGCCGACTGCTCGCGGAGGACGTGGTGCAGACGATCACGCCGGACGCGATTGTCGATTACGACGAGGAGCGCGACTGCTATGTGGCGGCCTTGTGCAGTGGGCGGACCCCGCCGCTGCGCATCAGTCCGTCGTATGCGCGGATGGCGGGCGATCGCGGGCTGGACCGCCGGACGCGCGACTTCATTGGGAACAACATCCGCTCAGCGCGCTGGCTGATCGAAGCCATCCAGCAGCGCGACAGCACCCTGCTGCGGGTGGTGAACGTGGTGATCGAAGCGCAGCGCGATTTCTTCGAGCAGGGCCCGCAGGCGCTCAAGCCGCTTCCCATGACCACGGTGGCGGACCAACTGGGCATCCACGTCGCCACCGTCAGCCGGGCGGTGGCGGACAAGTACCTGCAAACCCCGCGCGGCATCTTCCCGCTGCGCATGTTCTTCTCCGGCGGCACCGAAACCCAGGGCGGCGAGGAAATGGCGTGGGCGGCCGTGCAAGCCAAGCTCGAACAGGTCATCCGCGACGAGGACAAAGCCAACCCGCTCAATGATGACGAACTGGTGGTCAAGCTCAAAGAGCTGGGCATCGAAATCGCCCGCCGCACGGTGGCGAAGTACCGCAAACAACTCAACATCCCCCCCGCGCGGCAGCGGCGGGAGTATTGAGACGGCAGCGCCAGATCAAACAGGTGAACCAGAATGCACCCGTGGCCGGGAGGGCCATGGGCGCGTCTTGGTTCTTCCACTTAGCCCCCGGTCATTGACCGGGGGCTAAATGCAGCCGAGTGCTTGCCCAAGCGCCACAAACCCCCCAGTTTCACGAACCGGGATCGACATTTTCGGGAATGCCGCGCGCAAAACTGGCCGGGCGTGATCTGGACCGATAAATACAACTTGGCAGCCGGGCTTGCCCGGGATTCTCTCGCCTGCCGATCGGGTTTACAGCACCCCCCTCACCCGTGGGCAGAGATTCCCGGAAGGACGCACATGTCACACTCGTCCAACCCGTGGCCCAGCCGTCGTCGCGCGGTCCATCGCATGCTGTTGGCGCTGATCGTGCTGACCTTGCTGGGTTGCCAGCAGTCGGTGCGGGTGGAAACGCCCTTGACGCAGCCGGTGTGGTCTGCACAGCGGGAGTTGCAGCGTGACCGTGCGCTGGCGCAGAGCCCGCCCGTGGACGCCCAGCTCCGCCCCAGGCTGGCGGCCGGCGGCGACACCACGCGGGCGGAACAGATGGCGCTGGGGAACTGAACGACGTAACCGCATTCTGCCGCCACGATTCGGCTTTTCATTGAGCCCCCGGTCAATGACCGGGGGCACAACCGGCGACCACTTTCCGGGGCTGCTTCCGAGGGGGGGGCGGGGGCAAACTTTTCGACTGTGACTTGGGGTTTGGTCGATGTTTGTTGACAGCGGCGCGATGCGTGCGCTCGCAGAGAATCAGGTTTTTATGGGACGATAAGCAGTATGGCACGCAAGGCTCGCAAGACGGCGCCGGCGGTTGAGCCGGTTTCCCGGTATCCGCGTTTGAAGGCTCTGGTGTGGATCGTGCTCATGGGCGTCTGGCTGCTGCTGGCGGCAGCGCTGATCAGCCATGATCCTGCCGACTGGCCCAGCCATTCGGTGACCCCGCACCCGGCGCAGCCCGTCAACTGGGTGGGCACGGTGGGGGCGTTCGTCAGTTACAAGCTGTACTTCATGCTCGGGCCGGGCATCTGGATCGCATTGGCGGTCGCCCTGGCGGGACTGGTCGCCGCCGCCTGCCGCAAGGCGATCACCCAGCCGATCGTCCGCACACTGGGCGCCGCCATCATGATGCTCGCCACCAGTGCCCTGCTGGGCATGACCGCGTCCACCGGCTGGGGGACCGTCATCCTCGACACCCTCAGCGCCCAGCAACCCGAGGGCGCCGGCGGGCTCGTGGCGATCTTCATCAACCACGAATTGTCCACACGCTTCAACCTGTTCGGCACGTTCCTGATCCTCATCACCGCGTTCTGGCTGGGCGCGCTGCTGGCGGTGGACCAACTGGTGCTCGCCCTGCCCAAGCTCGCGGCACGCTGCGGCATCGCGCTCATGAGCATCAACTGGCCCAAGCCGGTGCTGATCGGCCGGTTCGGCGGGTGGCGCGGGGGCTCCGGGGGCGGCGGTGCAGCCACTGATCTGGAAGAAGCGCCCAAGCTCAACAAGCGGCAGCCGCGCGTCCGCAACTCCGGGCGCGATGTGGACAGCAACCTCGACCAGACCGGCATCGACCCCGACGCCGGCGGGCTCGGCGGCGTCGAAGCCTTCAACCCTGCCGAGCATCCAGCCGCCACCGCCGTCGCCGACGTGGAAGACGAGGAAGCCGAAGTCGAGGAAGTCGACGAAGTTGAAACCGACGAGCAGGAAGCCGAAGACGAGGATGTCGCCGCCGACGCCCCCGCCGCCTACGCCGCCGAGAAGCGTTTCGATCCCGAAGCCCTGCGGGAGAAGTTCAAGAACCTGCCCATCAACTTTGCGCCGCGCGGCAAAACCAAAGCCCCCCCGCCGCGCGAGGTCGACCTGTCGGGCTATCGCTTCCCCGACATCGCCCTGCTGGAAGAGCCCGAGTCCAACTTCACCGCCGAGATGGAAAAGTCCGTCCGCGAACAGGCGCTGGCGCTTGAATCCGCCATGCGCGAGTACAACATCGACGGCGAAGTCGTCGGCATCGACACCGGCCCGGTCATCACGCTGTACGAAGTCCGCCTGGCGCCCGGCACCAAGGTCAGCCGCATTGCCGCCGTCTCCAGCGATCTGGCGCGGGCGCTCAAGGCGCAGAACATCCGCGTGGTCCCCAACATGGCGGGCCGCGACACCATCGGCATCGAAGTGCCCAACCTGGTCAAGGAAAAGGTGCGCCTCAAGGAGCTGATGACCGTCAACGCCGAGAGCGTCGCCAAAATGAAGCTGCCCATGTTCCTGGGCAAGGACGCCAGCGGCAATCCGTTGGTGCACGACCTGGCGTCCATGCCGCACATGCTCATCGCCGGCACCACCGGCTCGGGCAAGAGCGTGTGCATGAACAGCATCATCATGAGCTTCCTGTATGTCCGCCGCCCGGATGAACTCAAGCTCGTGCTGGTCGATCCCAAGATGGTGGAAATGAGCCTGTTCAAGGACATTCCCCATCTGATGTGCCCGGTGGTGACGGACATGAGCAAGGCGGCCGCGATCCTCGAATGGGCGGTCACCAAGATGGATGAACGCTACGAGCTGCTGGCGGAAGTCGGCGTGCGCGACATCGGCAGCTACAACGAGCTGGGCTGGGAAGAAATCAAAAACCGCATGCAGCCCGCCAACGAGGAAGAGGAAGCCCGCATCCCCAAGAAGCTGCCGTACCTGGTCTTCATCATCGACGAATTGGCGGACCTGATGATGACCAACAAGGAAGTCGAAGGCTTCATCGTCCGCATCGCCCAGAAGGCCCGCGCGGTGGGCATGCACCTGATCCTCGCCACCCAGCGTCCGCAGGCGAATGTCGTCACCGGCCTGATCAAATCCAACATGCCCTGCCGGGTGGCGTTCAAGGTTTCCAGCGGCATGGACAGCCGCATCGTGCTCGACCAGAAGGGCGCGGAGCTGCTGCTGGGTCAGGGCGACATGCTGTTCCTCTCGCCGCGCACCAGCAAACTCACCCGCGCCCAGGGCAGCCTGGTGGCGGACCTGGAAATCCGGCAGACGGTCAAGTTCCTCAAGAACGTCGCCGAGCAGAACTTTGAACCCCAGCTCGTGCAGATCAAAGCCCCCAGCAGCGTTGAGGGCGAAGACCTCGGCGAGCGCGACCCGCTGTTCGAGGATGCCGTGCGCGTGGTGCTCGAAACCCAGCGCGGCAGCGTGTCGCTCCTGCAGCGCCGACTGACCATCGGCTACAGCCGGGCGTCGCGGCTGATCGAACAGATCGCCGACGCCGGCATCATCGGCACGTACAAAGGTTCGCAGGCGCGCGAGGTCAACATGACCCTGGAGGAATGGGAAGCCCTGCAAGCCCAGGCCGCCGCCGACGCGGGTGATCCTGCCGCCAGCAGCAGCGCTGAGGAAGCGTTCAATGACGACGAGGAAGCCGACAGCGACGTGCCCGACGAAATGGATGACGAGTACCGCCAGTAAACTGTCTGGACGAGCCCCGCGCGTCAGCCAGGGGTGACGGCGCCGGCGCCATCAAGCGAAGTCAACCCCTCCCTCACGGTCGGGGCTCGTCAGGAAATACTTTGACCGGCGCTGGACGGGATTCACGCCTCTGCCGCTGACCAGCCGATAACACGACTATGCCGACGGATCTGCGCACCATTCTGAATCTGCAAGTGCCGGTGATCGTGCAGGTGGGCAAGCACCGCATGAGTTTTGACGATGTGCTGGCGCTGGGGCCAGGGGCGATCGTGGAGCTGGAGAAGTCGGCGGAGGAACCGCTGACGCTGCTGGTGAACAACCGCGCCATCGGCACCGGCACGGCGGTGAAGGTCGGGGAAAACTTCGGCCTGGAAGTCAAAGAGATCGGCTCGCCCCAGAGCATCATCGCGGCGATGACGGAAAGCTGAGCGCGCCCGCCTGGCCAAGCTGGGCATCATTCACATACTCCGCTTTGGGGCCGGCGAACTGGTTGAACAGTTCCCGGTGCCGCGCCAGGCCGAACTCGTCAGTGCGGGTGGGGTAGGTCTGCACCCATTCGATGAGGTTCGCCAGCATCTGGTCCTGAGCCGCGCGATCCGGGAACTTCTCCGGCTCCCACGGGCGCGCCCGGCAGTGCGCCACGCACACGTCCACGCCCGGATTCAGGAAATGCAGCTCCGTCGCGTGGGGCAATGCCGCAGCTATCAGATCGCCATAGCAACCCTCAATCACCCAGTGGGCGTGAGCAGCCATGAACGCTTCGAGCAAGGCGAGGCTTTCCGCCAGCGGCTTGCGCTGCACGCCGGGGTTCCAGGCAATTTCATCCAGCGACAGCCGGGCGATGTCGGTGCGCGCTCCGATCAGCCGGCGCGACAGCGTGGTCTTGCCCGCGCCGGCATTGCCCAGGAGCACAGCCCGCAACGGTGGGGAGGTGGATGACATGATCACATGGTAGGGCAGGTGGGCGGGTGGTGGCCAAGGGTCACCCACCGACTCGCGTCGGTGGCTCGGAAGGACAACCCGCGCCCAACCTCCTCCGAGCCGCCGACGCGAGTCGGCGGGTGATCGACGTGCACCAGCGCGCTGTTACCAGCCCAGGGCATGCCGCAGTTGCACCACCATCACCTCAAAGATTTCCCATACCAGCGGGAAACCCCAGCAAACGATCATGTAAGGAACACATCTGCGGTTGCGTTCCCGTCGGCGTGCCGCCAGACCTGCCCGCCACGCCACCGCCAGCAGAAAAATGATCTGCGGAATCTGCCGCGGGACGCCGTCGTGTGTGGTCAACAGCACCACAAACGCCATCGCCAAAGCAGCACCCAACAGCAGCATCTTGATCGGCCAGTCGGTCGGCAGTGCAGCGCCACTCCCTGCCGCATCAAGCAATGGACCCTCTGACAACCCATCCTGCGGCTGCTTGATTTCAGTGTTGGACATGATCTCCCCCATAACGCCGGTTAGCCGGATTATAGCCTTCATCACACCCTCACCAAGGTCTCACCATTCCCCAATCTGCCTTTCACGATCCGCCTCTACAACACGCACCTCTGTTTTCGCAATCGACACGGCCTCACACAATCTTCACCTTTGGAGCACCACCCATGCGGCATGGACGGCGAGCGCTGCGCTTCTTCGATCGCTTCAGCAAACGAAACCAACGACGCGCCGCCGGGCGTAAAACGAGCATCAAGCCGCGCCCTCAGGCGATGCAGCTTGAAGCGCTTGAACCCCGTGCCCTCCTGTCGGCGACCTTCCCCGACCTGCTGACTCAGGACCCGACCATCCTCGGCCACACGGCCGCCACCGTCGCGCTCGATGGTGCGGAAATCTCCGCCTTCGATGCCGCCTCCGGCCGGCTGTTCGTCACCGGCGCCGCCCAGGCAGGCAATGCGTTCGCCATCACTGAAGGTGCACCGATCCTGCAGGTGATCGACCTCAATGCCCCCGGCGGCCCGGCGGTCATCAACCACATCGACCTCTCCGCCCTCGGCGGCGGCATTCAGAGCGTGGCGGTCAAGAACGGCCTGGTGGCGGCGGCGATCAGTTCACTGAATGTCACCGACCCCGGCACCGTGGCTTTCTTCGATGCCGCGACCCTCGCCCATCTGCATGATGTCCAGGTCGGCTCCCTGCCCGACATGCTGACCTTCACCGCCGACGGCCTGCGCGTGCTGGTCGCCAACGAAGGGGAGCCGCGCGAGGTCGATCCCAACGGCGGGGTCAGCATCATCGACCTCTCGGCCGGCGTGCTCAATGCTTCGGTCAACAACCTCGACTTCACCGCGTTCAACGGCCGGGAGGAAGAGCTGCGCGCCAAGGGCATTCGCATTTTCCCCGGCAAAACCGCCGGCGCGGACTTCGAGCCGGAATACATCGCCATCGCGCCCGATGGTTCGCAGGCTTTCGTCACGCTGCAGGAAGCCAACGCTTTCGCCGTGATCGACCTGAACACCGAGCAGATCATTGACGTCCTCCCACTGGGGCTGAAGGATTTCAGTCGCGGCCCGGCGGTGCTCGAACAGTTTGTCTTCGACAACTCGGGGCTGGTGCTGGGCCAGACCGCCGCCAACCAGGACATTCTGCTGGGCGGTTTCTCCGGCCTGCACTACGTCGGCACCGACGCCCAGACCGGCAAGATGACCTTCCTCACCGTGCCCGACCGCGGCCCCAACGGTGAGCCGACCAACACCGACGGCGATGGCGAACTGGAACGCCCCTTCGCCCTGCCGGATTACCAGGCACGCGTGCTGACCATCGAAGTCGATCCGACCAGCGGCACCGTGGAAGTCGTCAACACCACGCTGCTCACCCGCGACGGCGGCGCCACGCCGATCACCGGCCTGCCCAACATCCCCGGCATCGATGAAGAACCCGTCGACCTGTTCGGCAATGTGCTGCCCTACGATCCGTTCGGCGCCGACCTCGAAGGCATCGTCATGGCGGGCGACGGCACCTACTGGATGGTCGATGAATACCGCCCCGCGATCTACCACTTCGGCGCTGATGGCGCGCTGATCGACCGCTTCGTCGCTGCCGGCACCGGCGCGCTGGGCGGCCAGGCCGTCGGCTTCTACGGCACTGAAGCCCTGCCGGCGGAATACAGCACCCGCCGCGCCAACCGCGGTTTTGAAGCCGTCGCCCTCGACCCGGACACCGGCATCCTCTACGCCTTCATCCAGACCCCGCTGGCGAATCCCAACACCGCTGCTTCCAACGCCAGCGATGTCATCCGCGTGCTGGGTTTCGACACCAACACCAGCCAGGTCGTTTCCGAGTACGTCTATCTGCTCGAAGCGCCTGACCACCGCGACAGCAAGGTCGACAAGATCGGCGATGCCGTCTACGTCGGCAACGGCAAGTTCTATGTCGTCGAGCGCGACAGCACCGTGGGCGAAATCGCCAAGAAGTACCTCTTCGAGTTCGACATCAACTACGCCACCAACCTCCGCGCTCCGGACGCCCCCGCGCTGCTGCCGGGCCAGACGCTTGAGCAGCACACCCCCGATGAACTGGTGCAGGCGGGCATCGCGGCGGGCTTGAAGATCAAGGTCACCAACATTCCTTCGCTGGGCTATGTCGCCGGCGACAAGGTCGAAGGCCTCGCCCTGCTGCCCGATGGCTCGCTGATGATCGTCAATGACAACGACTTCGGCCTGCTCGCGCAGACCATCCCCCAGGACGGCTCGGTCGCGCTGGACCCCAATCCCACCCAGATCATCTTCGGCCACATCTCCTTCGCGCCGGGCAATCAGCTCGACGCCACCGACCGCGATGGCCCAGGCAGCAATCCCCTGGCGGGCAACTTCCAGAACTGGCCGATCTACGGCATGTACATGCCCGACGCCATCGCCAGCTTCTCCGCCAATGGCCAGACCTACTACATCACCGCCAACGAAGGCGACGACCGCGGCGAAGATGAACGCATCAAGGACCTGGACCTCGACCCGGCCATCTTCACCGCTCAGCTTGATCTGGACGACGATGACAACGCCGGCCGGCTGGGCGTCTCCAGCATCGACGGCGATCTCGACCACGACGGCGAGTACGAACGCCTGCAAACCTACGGCGCCCGCTCCTGGACCATCTGGGACAGCTTCGGCAACCTCGTGCTCGACTCGAGCGATTCGGTCGGCAAGCTCACCTTCGCCCTGTTCCCCGAACTCTTCAATGCCGACAGCGGCAACCCCGCCACCATCGACAGCCGCTCCGACAACAAGGGCGCCGAACCCGAAGGCGTGACCACCGGCGTCATCGGCGGCCGGACGTATGCCTTCATCGGCTTGGAACGCGGCCCCGGCGGCGTGCTGGTCTACGATGTCACCGACCCCACCGCCCCCGTCTTCCAGCAGCATCTGGCGGCGCCCGGCGACATCTCCCCCGAAGGCGTGCTCTTCATCAGCGCTGCCGACAGCCCCACCGGCAACGCCATGCTCGCGGTCACCCATGAGGTGAGCAACACCGTCAGCTTCTTCGAGTTCTTTGCCGCCACCGCCGACACCACCCTCACCCGCAGCAGCGGCAATATCGAAATCTTCCTCGACGGCGACGAGATCGTGGTCAAGGATCGCCGCAATGAACTGCTGCGTCAGCCGGCGGACACGCTGTTCGAACTGGATATCGATGCCGTGGACGCCCGCAATTCCAAGGTCATCATCGACTTCGCCAAGGGCGGCGTCTTTGCCCTGCCCGGCGGCCTGACCCTCACCGGCGGCGCCGGCAAACGCGATGAGCTGATCATTCGCGGCAGTGCGGAAAACGAAACCTTCACCTTCACCGCCGGCGGGCTCGATTTCGTCATCACCAACTCGGCGGGCAGCTTCAACGCTTCCACCACCGGGCTGGATCGCCTGACCGTGCAGACCAACGGCGGCGACGACGTGGTGCGCTTCAGCGGCGTCACGCTGCCGGACACCTTCATCCTCGACACCGGCGCCGGCGACGACACCGTGGCGTTCGATGACGTGGACACCAACCGCGATGTGCGCCTCAACACCGGCATCGGCAATGACCGCGTGAGCCTGCTCAACGGCAACTACCGCGGCTCTGTCACCATCGACACCGGGGCGGGCAACGACGCCCTGGCGATCGTCGGCAGCCAGATTCGCCGCACGCTCCGCGCGACGCTCGGAACGGGTGACGACACCGCCTTCCTGGTCAATTACCGCTCGTTGATCTCCACCATCTCCGGCGGGCGCGGCAACGATGTCTTCGCCCACACCGGGTACACCGGCATCCTGCAGCGTTTCAGCCAGGGCCGGGCGTTCAACACCCAGCTCATCGAACCCGATGCCGTGGACCTCAACAACGACGGCGTGGTCGACCTGCTCGATGAAATCCAGCAGTGGCGCAATCAGTTGCTGGGCGTCAATCCTGTCTGAGGATCATCCGGCACGGCTCCCATCGCCGCCTGCGCCCGGGCGAGATTGGTCTGGGCGTCGGCATAATCAGGATCAATCTGCAACGCCGCGGCAAAACACGCCGCGGCGTTGCTGTATTGCCCCAGCCGCGCCAGCGCGACGCCCAGGTTGTTGTGCGCCGTCGCCAGGCGCGGGTCGGCCGCCAACGCCTGCCGGTAGTGCGTGATGGCTGGTTCCAGCGCCCCGGCCCGCGCCAGCAGCAGGCCCAGGTTGTTGTGCGCCTGCGCGTGTTGAGGCTCCAGTTCCAGCGTGCGCGCGTAGCTGGCGGCGGCGGCCTGTGGTTGCCCCAGCCGTTCCTGCGCCAGCGCCAGGTTGTAGCAGGCGTCGGCGTAATTGGGCCGCAGGGCGAGCGCCTGCTGGTAGGCGGCAAGCGCGTCGGCATCGCGGTCGAGGCGCGTCAGTGCCAACCCCAGCGCGTTGTAGGCCGGCGCGTAGCTGGGCGCCAGATGAATCGCCCGCTGCAGATGGGACAACGCAGCCGCCGGCTGGTTGAGCTGGTTCATCAGCTCGACGCCAATGTTGTGCTCGGTGATCCCGCGATAACGCTCCACCGACACCGCCGGCCAGTTGCTCACCGCCGCCAGCAGCAACGCCACGGTTGCCGCGCCGGCTTGGTGTGTCGCCCGCAGCCCGCGCCAGCCCGCAGGCAGCTTCGCCAATCCACCCGCAGCAAGCACCATCAGCAACGGCGCCAGCGGCAGGCGGTAACGGGCGAACACATAAAACGCGATCACGCTGCCGGCGTACACCAACGCCAACGTCGGCACGATCCAGCCCCGGCGCAACTCCCGGCCCAGCAGCACCACGCCCAAACCCGCCAGCGGCAGCAAGACGCCCATGTGCCAGCCGACGTTCAGCGTGCGCAGCAGACTGCTCGACTCGGCATAGGTGTACAGGTCTTCCGTATCGCCCACTTCCACGGCCGTCGTCGTCAATAGCGCCTTCCAACCCAGCAGCCGCAGCCAGCGCGACGGGTCGGCTGCGATGTCATCCCACGCCCGCGTCAACCAGTAGCGCGACACTTCCCCCGGCGACAATGCACGCCCCAGCGCCAGCTCGGCGAGCTCCCGCGCGTCGTCGGCTTCATAACGCACATTGCCCCGCCCAAACCGCAGCGGCGTGTACGAGCCATCCGCGCCGGCATGATTGCCAATGTAAAAATTCGGCCCCAACTGCGAGGTCGTCAGGTGAAACTCCCCGCCCACCGCCAGGTTCCGCAACGCCACCGGCAACAGAATGACCAGCAACCCCAACGTCACCCACCCCGCCCGCACCACGCCCCCCGTTAGCCCCCGGCTCTGCCGGGGGACGGCTTCATCGCCACCGTCGCGTGTCGGCCGCCACAACGCCCACGCCCACGCGCACGGCACAAACACCAGCGCGTTCTCGCGCGTCAGCGCCAGCAAGCCCAGCGTCACCCCGACCAGCACCCATCCGCGGCGGCAGGTGCGCGCACCCGCATACGCCAGCGTCCACAGCAGCAGCGCCATGAGGAAACCATCGAGCGCGGATTTCTGGATCAGCCCATCGAAGAACAGCGCCGGCGGATACAGCGCCAGCATGATGCCCGCGATCCAGCCGGCGCGCTGGCCCCACCAGCGCGCCGTCGCGCCGCTGAGCAGCACGCACGCGGCGCTGCCCAGCACGATCTGCGCCGCGCGCACCGCCAGCAGGCTTGGGCCCACGCTCGCGTAGATCAGCGCCAGGAAGTAGGGATACAGCGGCGCCTGATAGAACACGCGCTGACCCCACCAGGCGCCGCCGGCGATCTGCCGCGCCCAGGCGTCGTAGCCTTGCGCATCGCCCAGCAGCAGAATCCAGAGCGGACTGTCGCTGATCTGCAGCAGATAAACGGCGCGCGTCGCCAGCGCCAACAGGAAGATTCCCAGCAGTGGCCGGCACCGGGCGTGCATGTGCGCCATCATATCGCCCGGGGGATAAGCACCGAACGGGTGAGGGTTAAAGGGTAAATTTTCTGCTCCGTCAGCCGGTTATGGGTTGAACTGGGAGCGGGCTTCGGACAGGATAGGCACATCAGGTTCATTTCTCCGTGAGTGCAGTTGATTGACATACGCGGCCCCGTGCTGCGGCCAGGAGCGACGCGATGGCGGAGACTTTTCGGTTCCAGCCGCAACCGCAACCGGCGGTGGGCAGTCCCTGGCGCAAAGCCGTGGTGTCGGCCTTGCTGTACATCGTGCTGTGCACCATTTACATCGTGTTTTCCGGGCGCATCGCCGCCCAGATCGCCGGCAGCGCCGAACAACTGGAGTTCATCGAACGGGTGAAAGGCGTCACCTTCATTCTGGTGACCGGCCTGTTGTTCTATCTGATCTCCTACGTCCGCTGGCGCACCATTCAACGCCACGAGAACACCATCATCGCCCAGGAACGCGCCCTGCTGCACAGCGAACGCCGGGCGGTGGCGAACTTGTCGGTTGCGGCGGTGGCGCATGACCTGAACAACCTGCTGCAGACGCTGTGGGTGCTGACCAACGAACTGAAGCTGCGCGAAGATCAGGACCCCCGGCTCGCGGAGCTGCGCGCCGAAGTCGACGGCAACCTGCAGCGCCTGAGCCTGCTGGCGCGGCGAGTCACCGAACCAGGCGCCAAAGCCGGGCTCAAGATTGATCCCAACGTGGACCTGCAACTGGTGCTCGGGCCGTTGCTCACCATGGCGCAGCGGCATCCGGACATCCGGCGCTGCACGCTCAAGCGCGTCGGCTATGTCACCACCAACCTGGCGCTCAACCGCGCCTGGCTGGAGGATGCGTTGCTGAATCTGCTGATCAATGCCGCCCAGGCGGCGGGCCCCGGCGGCCGGGTGGAGCTGCGGCTGGAGGAAACCCCCGAGGCGGTGCTGGTGGAAGTGCATGACACCGGCCCGGGGGTCGCGCCGGAACTGGTGCGCGACATCTTCGACCCCGGCTATTCCACCAAACCCGACGGCGCGGGGTTGGGTTTGTTGTCGGTCAAAGCCTTCGCCGGCTCATGCGGCGCGGTGATCGACGTGGCGCGTTCGCCGCTGGGCGGGGCGCTGTTCCGGCTGCGGATTCCCCGGGAAAACAAGCTCGCGGCCGCCGGCTGACGCACCCCAACATGGTTACAGAAATCATCTCAAAACCCACCACCGAGACACAGAGGACACAGAGGGAGTAAAGAAGTTGTCTAAATCTGGGTTTTCCCGCAATTCTGGGTGAGTATTGCTCGGTGTTCTCTGTGGCTCTGTGGTTATTGCTGTTTTTGAGATAGTTGCGAAGCAAGCGAACGGGCGTGACGTTTCCTGCCTGCTCCACTGTTTAGCGCACGCCGGCGCTCGCGGGCAGGCGTTCCGGGGTGGGGGCGGACTGGTTGTCCAGATCACTGATCATGCCGTTGAACTCGCTCAGCGCGCTGAGGGCGGATTTGCCGTAGTCGCGTTGCGGGGTGGAGGTCCCGGTGGCGGCGGAAGCGACGGCGCCGCTGCCGGTGGTCGGCTTGGGCAGCGTGGGGAAGTTGGTGCCGCCGGCGATGCGCTCGGACTTGATGTAGGGGATGAAGCCGGGGTAGTTTTTCAGGGCTTCGGGATCGAGGCGCAGCGGCACGAACTTGCCGCCTTCAAATTTGATCAGGCCTTTGTGTTCGAGCATCTGCGCCATGAGCTGGTGGGCGGTGTCGGGCAGACGCTCGCGCGTGCCGACGCCCACCAGCGAATCGATGCCCGCTTTGCCGGGGTCGGCGACCAGGCCGCCCAGGCGATCTTCCAGACTTTCGGAGAGGTCGTCGAACTTGCCGATCATGTCATGGTCGATGACGATGGCTTTGAGCTTGCCATCGGGGCCGGGCACGAACGCCATGTTGTTGAGGTGACCATCGAACCAGACCAGCCCGCGATCCGCCAGGTCGTTGTACAGCTCGAGCACCGCCGCCTCATGCTCGGCGGTCCACAAGCCAGCTTCGATGAGCTTGTCCCGACCCTGACCGAGCTTGATGTGATCGATGAAGCCGGCGTTATCGGGGATCAGGTCGGTGATGGCATAGGACAGGCCCTCGGGATCGACATGCACGTCGAAGACCTTGGTCTGCGGAATGCCGTTGGCTTCGAGCAGATCGCTGATTTCCTTGGCTTCGGCGATCTTCTCGGCCGCGCGTTCGACCGTGGTGTCGGAGGTTTTGCCGAACTTGATGACCTTGCCTTCGTGCTCGCCGCCTAAGCGATAGACGACCGAGTATTCGCCTTCGCCCAGCTTCTTGCCCAGCTCAAAGACGGTGCCATCGGGCGCGGTCCAGAGCTGATTGGGCGCGGGGATGGGGACGGTATTGAGCACTGCGGAACTTTTGGCGCCGGCGCCGTCGGGCCGCACGGTCGGGGGCGTGCCCTGCTGGCCGGGCCGCACGGTGGGCGGGGTGGGCGGCGTGGCGTTGTCGGCGACGGATGGGCCGGTGGTTCCTGAACGGGCGGCGGCTTCGGCGGCGTCGCCAGCTTCCTCGGCGACATTGGCGCCGGCGCGTACGGCATCAGGCGCGACGGAGCGCAGGCCCTTGACCACGCTGCCGAATTCCACCACATCCAGCACGGCAAAGGGCACGGTCAGCACCAGGCTGAACACCTGGCCATTGAGTTCATCGGAAAATTGCTGCACCGCCGCGGCATTGGTGGAACCCCCGGCCGCGCTCGCCGCCTGCGCCGCGACGCTGGCGCTCCAGGCGTCATAGGTGCGCATGCCCTGCACGCCGACTTCACCGACGCCCAGCCCGGTGCCGATCGCTGCCGCCACCGGCGCGGCAACCGGCACCAGCAGCGCCACGCCCACCGCCAGCACCTGGCCGGCGCCCAGCAGGGCGTCGACGCGCTTGTCGAACGCCTCGTTCTGTGAGGCATGCTGGGCATAGGCGCTGGCGATGCCGGGGAAGCCGGTGACGACCTGCGGCATCGCCTGCCCCAGCGCGGCATTGGTGCGCAGACCTTCGCGCAGCGGGGCGTAGACGGAGGAGCCGAACTCGCTGACCAGATCCTCCGCGCCGTTCATGCCGGCGATGCGCTGCACTTCGCCTTGCAGATGGGTTTCGAGTCCCGCCACCGCCTGATCGAAGGCGCTGTTGAGCAGCGCGGGGTTGTCGCCGAATTGCTGGAGCGCTTGCCAGAAGGGGATGGTTTCGCCGTTGACGGTGACAGGCACAGTCAGCAGCGCCTGGCCGGAGAGCGTTTCGAGATAACGTTGCCGCGCCGCGAGCAGCGCCTGATAAGCGTCGTTGGTGGCTTTGCTGATGGCGGGATCAACATGACCGGAGCCAAAGCCGGCGCCCAGCACGGCATCTTCCTCGCGCATCAGGGCGCTGCTGTGAACCCGCTGAGCTTCGACGTACGCCTGATGCACCTGGGCGATCACACCCGCGTTGGCGTTGAGTCCGGGCAGCAGTTGCTGGCGCACGGCATTGGCGCTGGCGGCATCGGAGCCGGGGATTTGCAGGAAGCCGGTGAACGCGCCACTGGGATCGCCATGGCCCAGTTCCAGCGCGGCATGGGTGGCGCTGGCGGCATCGCCATTGAGGAAGCTCCCGGCCGCGGGTTTGCCGTCGCCCACCTTGATGAGATTCAGCAGCGTCAGCGATTGCAGCAGTTCGCCGATGCGCACGGTCTTGAGCGCCGCCAGCGCCATCAGCTCGCCGGGCGTGAGGGTGATGCCGTGGAAGGTGGAACCTTCGATGTACCGGCCTTCCCGGCGGTAGAACGAGTTGATGCTGTGGTTGCGCTCGCGCTGAGCTTCTTCCTGATCCGCCTGCGCCCACGCCTGCTGCTGTTGCTGCTGGGCGGCGGCGGCATTGGCGCGGGCGTCGGCGATCTGCTGCTGAATCTGGGCGCGGGTCTGGGCGGCGATGTCGGCTTTGGTGTCGGCGTCATCCAACTGCCCGGCATACTGCTGGACGGAGGCGTTGAAGTTCTCCGGCGTCACGTCCGGGTTGAACAGCGCCGCCAGCACCGCCAGCCCGCCGTTGTCCGAGGTGCTCGGATCGGCGCGGCTGACCTTCGGCCCGTTGTCCTGCACCGGGTCTTCCGGGTCTTCGGTGAGGAAGAGATTGTCGTACGCCGACTGCGCCTGGCGCACGGACTCGGGCAGGGGCTTGAGGTCGGAGATGGCGGGATCGCAGAAGACGTAGATGACGCCGTTTTCGCCGTACATCACGCGCAGCAGGGGCGTGCCGGGCACTTCCGGGCGTGAGCCGTCGGGCAGATCGGTCGGCGGGGTGAACACGTTGGTCAGCAGCAGTTGCTCGTTGAGATTGCCCGCGGGATTGAACACCCCGCCGCCACCACCACCGCCACCCCCACCTCCGCCACCACCGCCGCCGCCGCCGGCGAAGAACGCGGTGAAATCGTCGAAGAGCACGCGCCCCCAGCCGCAGTTGGCGCCGGCGGGGTCGGCAGCGCCGTTGAGCGTGCCGTGGTAGTGGGCGTCGGTGTTGAACGCCGCGCCGCCGAAGTTGAAGTTTGCCGGCGGGCAGCCGGGTTCGCCTTCCACGATGATGCCCACGGTCTGCCCGTCGAGCGATTCGACCAGGAAGTTGATGACGCCGCCGCCCAGATCAAAGGGACGCACGCGCAGGAGCGTGCCGGCGCCCGGCCCATCGACGACGGTGGCCTGCTGATCGGGCAGGAACTGGGCGTGGGTCAGCGCGGGGGTGAGGGCGAGCAGCAGGCTGAGCATCCATCCCAGACGGAACATGCGTTGGAGCATGGCGAAACTCCCAGATGGCGCGCGGGCGTGAGGCCAGCGCGAGGCTTGTACGAAGGAATCAGAAGCTGATGGTCACGCCGCCGGTGACGACGTGCTGGTCGTAGTTGAAGAACGCCAGGTTGGAGTCGTTGCTGGAGTAGCCGTAGCGCAGATGCACGCGGACGTGCTCATTGATGCGTTTGGTGAGTTTGGCGCTGACGTAGTCGGCGTCGTCATCGCGGGCGACGGTGAAGCCGGTGAAGCTGGTGCGATGGCGATAGTCGGCAAAGACGTGGGTGTAGGAGAGGTCGGCGGTGACTTCCCAGGGCAGGGGAATGGTGACGCCGGCGCTGAGGCAGTGGCTGTCCTGGTCGTAGTCGCTGCCATCGGTGGCGTCGGTCTGGAAGCCGTAGCCGAAGTACCCGGTGATGCCGGTGTTGGGATCGCGCAGGTGGGCGGTGAGGTTGAGGCTGTGGTTGACGCCGTCGCGGTCGGTAACGGCGGCGGTGTTGAAGAAGTAATCGCTGATGGTGGCGCGGTAGCCGGCTTCGAGGGCGAAGGTTTCGCCGAACTGATGGCGTAGGCTGGGGCCGAGGGTGACGGCATTGCGGAAGGGATCGCCCCCGATGGCGGTGAAGTCGTCACCGATGAAGAAGGTGAAGCGGTCGGCATCGGTCAGGCGATGCTGCCAGGCGAGGTACCAGTAGTTTTGCAGGAGGTTGGAGCCGGACAGTTCGTGGTTGTAGAGATCGCTGCGGAAGAAGTAGCCGGCGGTGAGGGTGTTGGTTTGATCGCGGATGAGGTCGTAGGCGAAGCTGGCGGAGAAGGTCGCCAGGCCGGAGGCTTCGTTGGAAACATCGGTGGGCAGGGGCACGCCTTCGCCGATGCCGATGACATTGGTGTTGTAGCCGCCGCTGAGGGAGAGTTCGAGGCGCCAGGGGCGCTGGTTGCCCAGCGCCAGCGGGAGCTTATCGACCAGCCGGGAGAGGGCGTCGGGCGGGAGGCTGTCGCGCATGGAAGTGAACTGGCCGGCGGCGGCGGTGCCGTGGCCTTCCTGCATTTCCAGTTGCGAGAGCGCCATGCTGACGGTGGGTTTGAGCTTGGGATCGCGCTCCAGCGCAGCCGCGAAGGCTTGGCGCGCCGCATCACGCTGACCTTGCGCCAGCAGCGCCCGGCCGAGGAACTCCTGGGTCTGGCCGCGGCCCGGGCGCACGCGCTCGTAGCTTTCCAGATAGTCCTGTGCCTGGGCGAACCGGCCTAAACGCAGCAGCGCCCAGCCCAGTTCGTAATCCAGCTCCGGATCGGGGTAGCGCAGCTCCTGCGCCAGTTGCAGCAGCGCCAGGGCTTCGCTGGGTTTGCCCAGGCGGTTGTAGGCGACGCCGGCGAAAAAGCAGGCCTCGGCATTGGTCGGGTTGCCGATGAGCACCTTGAGGAAGGATTGCAGCGCTGCTTCGGGCTGGTGCTGCGCCAAAGCCTGAATGCCGTCGTCAATGGCGTCTGCCCGAACCATCTGGGGCGCGCCGACGAGCAACAGGCAGGATGTGAAGACAACGATGGCGGGCGCTAAAGCGCTACGGCGGGACAACAGCATCGGGGGCGGGTTCCCTACTGGTAAGAGCGCAACCGACGCCCACGCGTCGGCGCGGCCGATCCCACGGACGAAACTGCTCTCCCGCCCTGAAACCGCCGGTGGGCGGATCATACCCGCCCGAGGTGGGATGTCGTCAAGCCTTTTTATCTGCCGCCCCGCCCCGGATCGGACATTTCGCTGCCCCTCAGGCCGCCGGTTGCCTAACATCATGCAGGACTCGCCCGCCCGCCCGATCAAGGAAGGCCGATGCCATGCCCGAGATGGACGCCCAGGAACAGACCCGCCGTCAGCAGCAGGCGCAGCAGGTGTATGAGGAAAGCCTCGACTACCTGACGGAGGATGACGTGGCGGCGGCTGCCGAGTCGGGCCAGCGGAAGCTCGGGGCGCTGGAGCGCGCCATTCCCGCGCCGCTGCGCGCCATCTGGTCGGAGCTGCGGCTGCTGGTGGGGCTGCTGGGCGACTACCGGGCGGGGAAATATCGACAGATTCCCTATCGCAGCATCGCGGCGGCGGCGGGGGCGGTGCTGTATCTCGTGTCGCCGATGGACATCATCCCGGACTTCCTGCCGATGTTCGGGTTGACCGATGACGCGGCGGTGCTGGCGTTGTGCCTGCGGCTGGTGGCGCGCGATCTGGCGGACTACCGGAAGTGGAAGGCGGCAGCGCAAGCGGGTGCGCAGGTGAAGCCGGCGCAGCCGACACGTTAAGGCGCGGAACAGGCGGGGTCATTCCGATAACGAGGGGCGCGGCCGGGGTGTCGAGCGACAAACTGTGGATTGTGGACGAATTTCGTTCGTCAATCCTTTTCAAGGGTTTAGCCGATGATATAATCCGCGTCTTAAACCAGCGGCCTCGTAGGCCGAGTTGGGAGGTGTCTCTTGTTACGCGCTTTTTCATTAGCGCCATACTGACGTTTCAGAAAACCTTTTTGCATGAAAGGGGGTACTTCGTTGAACGAAACCTTTGTCACCGAGACCTGCGGCACTCACTGCATCCTGGAAATGTATGACTGCCCCGGCGAACTGCTCAACGACCGCGACCATGTGGTCAAATCCATCTGTAAAGCTTCACGCCACGGCCTGGCGACTCTCCTGAAGCACGTCTCCTACAAATTCCATCCCCAAGGCGTCACCGCCCTCTGTCTGCTGGCGGAAAGCCATATCTCCATCCACACCTGGCCGGAGAAGGGCTACGCCGCTGTCGACATCTTCACCTGCGGCAACACCGCCAACCCGCGCCTGGCGTGCGACTACATGATCGACGCCTTCCAGTCGGGTCGGCAGAACCTCCGCGTCATCCCCCGCGGCATGTTCGCTCCCGGCGAACAGCCCGGCATGGAGCATGTCGAGTCCGCTGCCGCCGTCCTGGCGTAAGCGGTTATTCCCTCGACCAATCCGTTGACAACCCCCCCGCTCGTCGCTCAATCCGACGATCCCTTATCCTCTGTCCGTGCCGTCTGACGGTCGCCACCGGGCGGCAGGCTGGCTGACGGCGGGCTGGCGCTGGTGCGGGTGATGAATACCGAAACAACCCCCAGGGCTTGCGATGCGCCGCGAGCCCTTTTTCATGCCCCGGCCAACCGGTGGCGCATCCGACCATTTAGCCCCGGGTCACTGATCCGGGGCTAAGTGAACCCCCAATGACGCAGGGCAAACGCCTGTATCCCAAACACCTTTGCTGAACGAGCCCCGACCGTCAGGGAGGGGTTGCTTTCATGGCGTCATGCGGCTGCGCCGCAACCCCTTGCTCACGCGCGGGGCTCGTCAAAATGCGCGTACATGCGTTTGCCCCGACCAATCACACCCCCGCCCCCCCCCCGCCCCCGCCCCCACCCCCTCCCCCCCACCACCGCCCCACCCACCCC
>CAZSBB010000011.1:72712-132915 GCA_964605235.1 uncultured Phycisphaeraceae bacterium | reverse complement strand
TCCGCACCCCCCAACCGACCGCGTGACCCCTGACACTTCTATTGTCATAATGACCCGTGACACTTCTATTGAGTTCCTACACACCGACGCTCGCTCCATGCCAACCCGCGCCCCATCGGCTATTCTGTGCAGTTCTCCCCACGGCTCCACGCCGGGAGTGCATTCCACCCGCTGCAAGGATTCGCCCCATGCCCAACCCCATGCCTGCCACCGATGTGCTGAGCCTGCTGCGGCGCGGCACCGTCATTCCCGCCCACCCGTTGGCGCTCAACAGCCAGCGCCAGCTCGACGAACGGCGCCAGCGCGCTTTGACCCGCTACTACCTCGCGGCCGGCGCCGGCGGCGTGGCGGTGGGCGTGCATTCCACCCAGTTTGAAATCCGTCAGCCCGAACACAACCTGCTCAAGCCCGTCCTGCAACTGGCGAAGGAAGAGTTTGATAAAGCCGGGCGCACCGTCGTCCGCGTCGCCGGCGTGTGCGGCAACACCGCGCAGGCGACCCGCGAAGCCGAGCTGGCGATGTCGCTCGGTTACGACATGGGTCTGCTGAGCCTGGCGGCGATGAAGCAGGCCGATGACGACGCTCTGATCGCCCACTGCACCGCGGTGGCGAAGGTGATTCCCATCGTCGGCTTCTACCTCCAGCCGAGCGTGGGCGGGCGCATCCTGCCGGCCTCGTTCTGGCGGCGGTTCGCGGAAATCGAAAACGTCGTGGCGATCAAGATGGCGCCCTTCAATCGCTTTCAGACGGTGGACGTCGTCCGCGCCGTGGCGGAAGCCGGCCGGGCCCTGGCGCTCGATCCCACCACCGGCGGCGGGTCGCCCGCTTCCAACGGCATCGCGCTCTACACCGGCAACGACGACAACATCCTCGACGACCTGCTGGGCGAATGGCATTTCAAAGTCAACGGCCAGGTCGTGCGCCAGCGGATCGTCGGCGGCCTGCTGGGCCACTGGGCGTACTGGACCAAACGCGCCGTCGAACTGCTGGCGCGCTGCCATGAAATCAACAAGGCGGGACAAACCATTCCCGCCGAGATGGCGGTGCTCAATCGCCAGGTCACCGACATGAATGCCGCGGTGTTCGACCCCGCCCACAGCTTCCACGGCTGCATCCCCGGCATGCACGAAGTCCTGCGCCGCCAGGGCTTGCTCGAAGGCACCTGGTGCCTCAACCCCAACGAAGTCCTCTCGCCGGGACAGGCCGAGGAACTCACCCGCGTGAGCCAGGCGTATCCGCATCTGGTCGACGACGACTTCATCGCCCAGCATCTGGATAAATGGCTCAAGTGAAGCGGGTTTTTGCCACGGATGAACACGGATGAACACGGATAAAGCACAGAAGATGAATCCGTTGAGATGTTGATTTGGCAATTTGTTGATTTGAAAAGCCGCGGCTAGTTCACGGAACACGACCGCGACCACATCACCAAATCATCAAATCAACAGCTCAACAAATGTTTCATCCGTGTTCATCCGTGGCAAAATTATGTCCTCGTCTTCCTCCGGATTCACCGCATGACCGCCGTGGCTGATGAACGTCAGGTATTGCGCGCCGCGGCGACGGTGGTGCGGTCCTATGCGCCCGACTGGCATTTCGCCGCCAGCTTTCTGCCCCGGCCGCAGCGGCGCGACGCGCTGGTGCTGGGCGCGGTGCTGGGGCAACTGCATCAGGTGGCGACATATCACGAGGAACACGCCTGCGCTGAAGGGCAATGCAGCGGCAGCGGGCGCGAAGGCTGTCAGTCGGCCGGCGGCGGTGGTTGCGGTGAGAACAGTTGCGGCGAAAGCGGCTGCGGCGGTGACCAGCGGCTGGCGGTGTGTCAGGCGATTGCCGCCCATCTGCTGGCGGGAGAACCGACCGGTCGGCCGGAGCTTGATGCGTTCGCCGCGCTGGCCGCGCGCGTGGGCATCACCGCCGAGGACCTCGAGCCGATGTACGCCCAACTGCTCGAGGACGAGCACACCGCGCGCTGGGCGACCTGGTCGCGCCTGCGCGGCGCACTGTGGCGCGGGGCGGGCAGCGTCGGCGTGCTGATGCTGCGCAGCCTGGGTCAGCCGAGTGATTCCCAATGGCGCGACACGCAACTGGAACAGGCGCGGGCGTGGGCCAGCGGCATGGCGTTGATCGCCCGGCTGGAAAAAATCGGGGAAATCTGGCGCCGGGAAAGCCGTCTGGTGCTGCCGCTCGATGACCTGGTGCGCTGCCGGGTAAGCGAATCACAGGTGGCGCGATGGTCTGAACAGGGGCATGTCGATGCCGCCCATGCCGACGCCTGGGGTGCGATCATGGCAAACCAGGCGGAGCGCGCTGGCAATCTGCTGCTGGGCGGCTGGGGGGCCTGGTCGAGCAGTTCACGCGGCGTCCAACGCGCCGTCGCCATTTACACGCAAGGCTGGCGCCTGCGTCTGGCGGCACTGGGCGCCGGGCGGCTCAACTGTTTCGCCACGAACCCGACCTCAACACGTAAAACTTTCCGGGTCAAACAAATATTAGCTGCCCGTCAGCTCCTCCGCCGCCCTTCCGCAGCCCGGTGAGTTGTCGTGCGTCCATTGAACCAGCAGCCCCGCCAACCGCGATGACGCGCCCGCCGGTGCGCCGACCAGGGGGGTCCCGATCAAACATGAGTAAAACATCCATTTCATTCAAATATTGGTGATTGGTTTGGTGGTTCAGGCATGCCCCCCTGATTAGGGTATTGATATGCTAATTTGCCGCGCTGCAGATTCCAATACCCTGCTGTCCGGAAAGATATCCCCCGAGACGTAAATATATACCCAATATCCTATAGACGTCAGAGGGGTGTCTGGACGATACTATCATCATCACAACTGAGATTGATGCCGCGCGAAGTTCCCTTTGGCACTCACGGCGGCGGAGGTAAATGCCCGGACCCCCCCACCTCCGTCGCCTTTTTTATTTCCACACAACGCGTTATCGCACGTGAACTGCGATTCGATGCACAACGCGCGAAACGGGCATCGAAATCAAATACATAAGACTATTTTATCTTATGATTTCACTGCTCATCCCTCACTGCATGATGCCCAGCTCGGGTTCAAAAGCGGTCGGCGCGTCCTGATAACCGACAATTCCCGCCTGCTCGACTAACCCTGCTGGACGATAGAGCCGATACATTCGACAGGGGACGGACTTCGCCCGTGGGTCAAACGGGTGCCGAAGAGGTGGGACGCGCATGTCGGGTGTGTTTGCCAAGCTGTGGTTTTCGCTGCGTCGCTGGGCCATGCCCCAGCCAGGGCGTCAACGTTCCCAAGCCAGCGTGACGCGAACGCCTGCCTCCCCCAAACAGGTCTATCGCTCGGAAACGCCCGTCGCCCGGCTGACGCGCTTGGCGCAGTGGTGTCTCGAAGGTCGCCGCGCTGACGCCGAGCTGGAATTGCACGGCTGGCGGCGCGACGCCGACTGTCCCACTGCCGCGCGAGTATTGCTGGCGAGCAGTCTGGCGCAGCGCGGAGCATTGGAGCAGGCGCGGGCGATTCTCGTGCGTCCCGCCCATCTGCTGGAAACCGACGACGCCCTGCTGGCGCAAACGCTGATTGCCGTGCTGGTCCGCGCGGACCTGACTGACGCCGCCCGACGGGTGCTCGAACAACTGCACACGGAGCTGGGGCATCGCGAGGATGTCGCCGCGTGGATTGAGTTGTTGCAGATGCCCGGCGCCAGCCGGTTGCCCGCCATCGCCGACAGCCGCGCCGATCAACTGGCGGTGCAACTGATCGCCCAGCCGCAGCTCATCGGCACGCTGGTCGCAGCGCAGCGATTGGCGCCGGATCGGGACGCGGTGCTGTTGCTGCGCCAGGCGCTCGGCCGCGCCGAGCCGGATTTGGCGCAACTGGGCGAGGACACGGCTTACGAAACCTGCGTGGCGCTGGCGCAACTGGCGCTGCTGGAACACGACCACGACGACGCCCGCCGCTGGGCGCATCGCGGCATCAAACTCAATCGGCTCTCGGCGGAACTGGCGCTGGTGCTTGGCCAGGTGCGCGACGACGAAGTGCTCGGCCCGCCGGCAACCGCGGTGCTCGCCGCCGTCAGCAGCGCGTTCCCGCATTACCCCGATGTCAAAGCGGCGCTCATCCGCCGCGAGTATGTCGAAGGTCAGGTGCAGCAGGCGAATCTCCGTCTGCGCGACTGGCTGCGCACTGAACCGCAAAACCCCATAGCCGCGCAGTTGGCGCAGGAGCTGGCGGCATGAGCCTGAACCATCGCCTGCAAGCCGACGAACACTACACCCGCGCCGTCGCCGCCGCGTCCGCCGGGCAATGGGAGGCCGCCGCCGTGGCGCTGGGGCAAGCCCTGCAACTGGCGTCCGATCATCTCGACGCCCGTTTGCTGCAGGCGCAGGTGGAGCAACAGCGCGGTCGGCCGCGGGCTGCGCTGGCGGCGCTCGACAGCTTGTGCCTGCATCAACCGGAAGCGGAAAAGCGTCCCGAGGTGATGTGCTGCCGCGCTCAGGCGCTGGTGCAGGATCAGAAGCCGGACCTCGCTTTGCCGCTGCTGGAACAACTGACCACCGACTATCCCGACGACGTGCGCCCCCAGCGGTTGCTGGCGCAGGCGTACGACCTGCTGGGGCGCGCCCAGGACAGCGCGACGCACTGGCGTCATGTGCTGCGCTTGCAGCCGGGCAATCACAGCGCCGCCCGGCAACTGGCGCGGCTGCTGGAAACGCTGGACCCGCAGACCGGCCTGGAAGTGCTGGGGCAATTGCCAGCCGACCCGGTGCTGCGCCTGTATGCCGCGCGGCAGTTGCAACGGCTCGATCGCCTGCGTGATGCCGAGGAGGCGTACCGCCTGCTGCTGGCGGACCACGCCGATGACGCCGGGCTGTGGCTGGAAGCCGCCGACCTCGCCGCCGGCCAAGGCGCACACGCCCTGGCGCTGGAGCGCTGCGACCACGCCCGCCGTCACGATCAACGCCTGACCACCGCCTGCCAGCGGCGCAGCGCGGAGCTGATGACCAAAGCCGGCCGGTTCACCACCGCCGGCCGGGCGTGGGCGCGCCTGATCCCACAGCCCGGCGCCACGCTGACCGGCTGGGCGGGTTTGCTCATCTGCGCGCTGGTCGAAGGTCGCCTGAATCTGGCGCGGCGCGCCCAACGCCACCTGCAGAGCCGCTGCAGCAATGTCGAACGTCGCGCCCTGCTCTGCGAGCTTTGGCCGATGGCGGCGATGGGGCTGGTCATCAAGCGCAGCCTGCGCGGCTCATGGCCTGCCGCCACTACCACACCCACCGGCCCGCTGGAAGAATTGCTCGCCCAGGCCAAGGCGGCATTTACCCAACAGGTCGAAGACCACCCCCGCCGGGCGGATGCGCATTACCACCTGGGCGTCTGTGCCCGCGCCCTGGGCGATCATGATGCGGCTGACCAACACGCCCTGACCGCACTGGACATCAATCCCAACTACCGCGCCGCCCGTCGTCTGGCGGAAGAATCCACCAGCCGCCTGCTGGCGTCCTGACCGCCCCGCCCCCGGAAGGTTCCCCGGTAGTTCCTCCGGAAGTTCCTCCGGATGTTTCCCAGCGAATTGCCGGGCTGCTCCCGAAGGAATTTCGCAACGCGTTCCCTCGATAACTCCCCCGATCATTTCCGCAGGACTTTTGTCCTCTGCGGCAGCAACGGCTGTTTTCCCTCACCTTTCCCCGAGCTATCACCACGGGCAGCCTTGCCCAGCTTCACCAGCCTGCTCCACCTGCTCCGGAGCCGGCATCCCGCAACCCAGCGGAAAGTTTTTTCGCGCTTGGATTTGCTCCCGGCCGATCCGGGGGTCTGTTTCCCTCAGCACGGCAGGCAGGCTGCCGTTTCCTCCATTGAACGGGTCATTGGGAGCAGAAAATGCGAGCGCGATCACTCTGGGCCATCCTGACCGTCGTCCTGACCCTGACCCTGGTGCGCGTCAGTGCCGCTGCCACCTATGAACTGGTCGGCTTCAGTTCCGACCTGAATCTGCCGCTGACCGCGCAGTTGCAGGTGGACATCGTGTCCCCCAATCAACTGAAGGTCGCCTTGACCAACACTGCTGTCAACGCCGGCGATCGCAATCAGATCACCTACTTCGGCATCCAGATCCCCAACGACCAGGCGACCGCATCCGTGGTCGGCGCGGAAACCGACGGCAACTGGAACATCACCCTCGATGACAAGCTGCCGGGCGCCGGCGCCAATGAGTTTGAATATCTGAGCCACGCCGTCAAACTCAATCAGGGCGATGGCCTGCAACTGGGCGACACGCTGACCCTGCTGTTCACCAGCGTCAATCCGATCTTCGCCGGCTTTGACCTGTTCGACCTGATCCCCACCGACAAGCACGGCTACTACGCGGCCGCCAAATTCCAATCCGTTGGCATCGGCAAGCAAGATGACTCAGGCGTTGCCGTGGTCGTGCCCGAACCCGCCAGCCTGGCGCTGATGATCCCCGCCACGCTGCTGCTGCTGGGTCGCCGCCGCCGGCGTCAGGAAGCATGATCCGACCGCGAACTCCCCGTTCGCTCCAACAATTGAACGCCACCCGCAACCGCGACGCGTGCAGCGCGCGGTTGCTTTTTTGCGCCCCGGACCAGCAACGACTACCACAGCAAGCGGCCTATCGCCACACATCGCATCCGGCCCGGAGGGACGGTGGAAGCGTCCTTCACCTTGACCGGGGTGAAGACCCTTCACGACATGCGTGAGCAACGGCAATAAAAACAGCGCCGAGCCTCATCGACTGGCGCTGCTTTGAATTTCAGGATTGAATGCGTGCGGAATCGACCGCTCAGGCCGCGGCGGCTTGCGTCTGCGCCAGGGCGGTGCGGGCCAGGTCCACCAGTTTGGCGAACGTGGCGTCGTCGGCGATGGCGATTTCGCTGAGCATCTTGCGGTTGAGGGTGATGTTCGCCGCCTTGAGCCCCGCGATGAACTGGCTGTAGCTCATGTCATGCGCCCGGGCGGCGGCATTGAGGCGAACGATCCACAGGGCGCGGTACTCGCGCTTGAGCAGGCGGCGGTCGCGGGTGCGATACCGGCCGGCCCGGAGGACGGCTTCGCGCACCTTGCGCCAGCAGCGGCTGCGATTGCCGCGATTACCTTTGGCAGCTTTGAACCAACGAACTTTGGCTTGACGCCGAGCGGCGCCTTTGCGGGCACGAGGCATGGGAGCGCTCCTTGGGCCGGCCACGGGGGTCGTCAAAGGACGACGCTTGAAACCCGGCAGGCGTATTCATGCAACCGGCCACCCCGCTGGCGCCGGTCGCGGGCGGCTTGCGCCGCAGCAGCGAGCTGTTTTTACTCGCTGGGGGTCAACGGGCGATGGAGCATCTTGCTGATGCGCTTGAGATCGCCGCGCTTGAGCATGGTGGACTGCCGCAGGTCCTGCTTCTTTTCGCCGGACTTGTGGCTCAACAGGTGGCCTTTGCCGGCGCGGCGAAACTTGACCTTGCCCTTGCCGGTCACACGGACCCGTTTGAGCAGACCTTTATGCGTCTTGAGCTTGGACATGTCAATATTCTCCTGGCCCACCACCAGATGGAAACCGAGCCGCGCAGTATAACGTCGCGCCCGGTTCCTGCAAGCCCCACTGCTTGACAGCCCCCCGGCCATGACTAAACTTTCTTTCCTGCTGCGGGTTCTACGGATTCTGCGGTAAACTGCTTCGGCAGGGCCCTCTTAGCTCAATTGGCAGAGCAGCTGACTCTTAATCAGCGGGTTCTAGGTTCGAGTCCTAGAGGGGGCATTCGGAAAGCATTCGGCATCGCGCATGCTGCCGCACCCACCAGTAAATCCCCGCAATTCGCGGGGTTTTTTTGTGGGCGGGCTGGTCCATGCGCCGCCGCCGGGAGGATCATGGCCGCCAACGCCCCACGCTGGCGCGCGGCTGGACCGCGTAAGGGCCGATGGCGGGCGGATGCGGCTGGTCGTTGATGAGCGCCGCTGCGTGCGCCGCCAGGCTGTCCAACGGGTAGGCCAACGTCGTCAGCTCCGGCCACAGTTCGCGCAAGGTCGGCGTGTGGTCCACCCCCAGCACTGACACCGGCCCCGGAAGTTCCAGGGGTAGCGCTGACGCTCGCCCAACGAGCCCCGACCGTGAGGGAGGGGTGGCCTTTCCTTCGCCATGGCGCGGCGGCTGCGCCGCCACCCCTTGCTCACGCGAGGGGCTCGTCAATAAGGTGTCTGACACCTTTTTCTGTTCCGCCATCCCCGCCGCGCCGGGCGTGGCGATGCCGGCCGTGTGCAGCAGTTTGAGCGTGCGGGCCGCCAGCTTGTCGTTGTGGCAGAACAGCGCGGTCAGATGATGTTCAGCAATGGCGGTCAGCAACTCGGCATCGCTTACGCCGCGCAGCACCAGCGGCTGCAGGCGTTGCGCCTGCATGGTGCGCGTGTAGCCGAGGGCGCGCTGCTCGATGGCGTGACTCCGGCGACTGTAGGTGACATGGGCGATGCGGCAATGCCCTTGCTCCAGCAGATAGCGCGTGCCCACTTCGCCGGCTTGCAGTTCATCGGGCGTGATGAAGCGCACGCCCGCGCCGCGGCAGGGACTGATCAGCGACAGCACCGGCACCGCGGCGGCGATGGCGGCGGGGACCTCCACGGTTTCATCCGGCGGCACCACCACCAGCGCCTTGACCCGCCGCGCGGCAAACTCCGCCAGCGCGGGGGCGAAGTCGCGCGCCTGCTCCACCGGGGAGAGGAACACGCGCTGGCCATACGGCTGCAGCGCCCGCCCCAGCGCCGCCATGAGGTCCATGAAGAAAACCTGGCTGAAGGTGGGCAGCACGGCGCCGATCACCCGGCGGTCGCCGCGCAGGATTTCATTGGCGGCCGGGTTGGGCAGGTAGCCATGGCGCTCGGCTTCGCGCCGGATGCGGTCCCGCGTGGCGCGACTGATGCCGGGGCGATTGTGCAGCGCGCGATCGACCGTCGCCTGCGATACGCCACACCTTCGCGCCAGTTCCAGTGATGAAATCACGCTTGCAGTTCCAGCTGCGCCACATCGATGCGCCCGTACTTTACCTCGATAAACGGCTTACCCGCGTGCACGCCGACGGTGCCGAAGCCGGTGGCGGTGCTCAGGAACGCGCGGAAGTCGCCCGGTAAGGTCGGCTGGAGGGTCAGCGTTTTCGTCACCGCGTCATAGCGTGCGCCGCTGAGTCCTTCGAGCAGCGCGTAGGAGGACATGGCGCGGGCGTACCAGTGGCCGCATTCGTATTCGTTGAACGGATTGCGGTCCCGGCCGTCGTAGCGTTGGCGCGCGACGCGCACAATCTCCAGACCTTCCTCCACGCAGCCGACGCGCAGCAGATGGGCGGCCACCTGATATTCGATGCCGGTCCACACTTCATCGCTGTACACAAACGGGAGCGCCGGCTTCCCGCCGCGCGGCCAGGTGCAGAGCAGCAACCCGCCCTCAGCGCCCACGGCAAAGCCCGGCCGCTGCGGGTTGGCGTGCGCCGTGAGATCATGCTTGAGGTTATGCCGATGCACCGCGCGCAGGTGGCTGACGATCTTGTCGCCGTCGAGCACCTCGCCCACGCCGCAGACCTGCGCCATCCACGCCCCCAGCACGCCGTCGCTCAGGCAGCCGGAGCCGTATTGGTATTTCGGGCCTTCCTTTTCCATCAGCGTCAGGGCTTCGGGCACATCATTGCCATCTCCGCCGATCAGCGGAGCGAACTGCGTCGCGTCGGCGTGCAGGTCTTGCCAGCGCACCTGCTGCTGGAAATACTCGCCGTTGTAGAGCTGTTCGTGCAGATATTTTTGGCCGCGTGTGAACAGGGCCTGATAGCGCGAGACATCCTGCTGCAGTGCGGTTCCCATGTGGATCATCGCCTGCAGCGCACCGAGATAGAAGCTGCTGCACATGCCGTCGGGGCCCCAGAACTCGATGTCGTAGGTGTTGTGGTGCGGCTCCTTGAGGACGCCTTCGTGGTCAGGATCCCACGCGGAAATGCAGTAATCCATGCTGCGCCGCACCGCCGGCCAGAGGCGCCGCAGCCACGCGGTGTCGCCGGCGATGCGCCAATCGCGGTGGACCTTCATGATGCCGCCCAATTGCCCGTCGGCGGCGGCGTGGGCGTCGAAGTTGGCGGTGGTGCGGATCGGCAGCGAGGCGCGAAATGCCTGCTTGCCGGCGTCATTCTGCGCTTCGTGAAACTCCGTTTCGCGCAGCGTGCGCTCCAGGTCCGCAAACAGGTGCGGCAGCGCTTGCGCATAGTTCCACACATGCGTGCAACTGCCCGAACAGCAACCATTGGCGTCCCCGCAACCTTCCCAGCACCACAGCCGGCCGTCGTGTTGCCGCAGCACCGTGGGGGTTTTGAGGATCGTCAGGTTGGCGGCGACGGCTTCGACCACCTCGGCGGGCAGCGTGGTGTCATAAAAGCAGTCGGTGAAGATCGCACTGCGTTTGCGCAGGTCGGCGTAATGCGTGCGCCAGTGCTCCGCCACCGCATCAATGCCGGCATACTGGCGGGCGTACCACGGGCGATACTTCTCTTTGGGGGGCTCGTTGCTGCAAGCGCACGCGCCACTGCTGCAGGCGCTCTGGGCAGGTTTTTCCTCCGTGCCGTAGCGGTGGTCGGTGTGCGGCACATACCAGCAGAACAGGACGGGAATGGTGACGCTTTGGCCAGGGTCGAGTTGGAAGGGCACGTAGACGCTGGCGCCGGGGCTCGCCGGGCCGGTGGTGGGCGGAGGCTGGTCGGGTGCAGCGCCGGCGGCGATGTGGTTCCACACGGTGGTCAGCGCATCAAACCATTGGCCGCGGAACCAGGCGGCGTCGACGTTCACCTGCTCGTGGAGCACCTGCACCGCCAGCGCTGCTTCCTCATGCGGCAGGTCGGAGCTGCCCGGCTGACGCAAGATGAAGCCGCGCTCCAATCGGCGCACTTCCTGCCTGGGAGCTTCCTTGCGCGGAGCGCGCAGGAAGTTGGCGCTGTGGAAGGAGAAGACGCCCGTGCGGGCGGTGGGATTCTGATTGATCAGTTCATACTCGACTGCCGCCATCGGCAGGCTCGAAGCGGCGCTGTCGGTGGGAATGAACGGACTCCAGCCGGTGAGCCTGGCTTCCAGCCCGAGCGCCGGGTCCTGCAGGCGCACCTCGGCGAAGGGCATCCGTGCGGTGAAGCTTTGGGCATGACAACGCGGCAAGCCATAGGTGCGATGGGTCAAGCCGTTGCCGGTGTACGTGCCGCCAAAGATTTTCCAGCGCGGGACCTGTCCTTCGAGCACGCGCGACAGCACCGATCCGGGGGAGCCGGGGGAGCCGGGGGAGCTGCCGGCGCCCGGCGTTTCGTCGCGCCAGTGCACCGCGGCAAAAAGCTGCGGCTCGTGAAACACCTCCGGCTTATGCCGCAGCGACACATGCGAGAACGCCCCGGCGCCCTCCAGACAGATCATCCCCGCCCCGATGCCGCCGAGCGGAAACGCCAGCTTGTGCAGATTCTCACCAGCGTAGGACCCGTTGAAGCGGTGCATGAAACAGCTCCGGGAATGGCGGTATTTCTCGTATCGGGTAATTACACGTAGTCTACTGCGACCGGCCTGATCGTCAACCGGGACGCCGTCAGAACGTCGACTGCTCGTCGCCAGGTCACTTTTTCAACCGCAAGAGCGTCAATGCGATTGCCCCTGTTCAACCAGGCGAGCAGAGAACCCCGGGAACGGAAGACGCTTGACAATAATTGATAATAATATATCGTTATCGATATGTGGCTCCCCATCCGCTCCCTTGGAGGTCGATCAATGTCCATGCACCAGAGGTTGAGGTCTCGAACCAGCTTGGCTCTGTTGATGGGAATGGTCGGATGGTTCGTGAGTACGACCGTCAGCGCCGCCGCGACCGCCAACGCCCCGACAGCGGTGGTCACCCACAGCATTCTGGCGGATGTGGTGGCCAAGGTGGCGGGATCGCGGGTGCAACTGCGCGTGCTGGTGGGCCCCGGCGGCGACGCCCACACCTATGAGCCGACCCCCGGCGACGCCAAGGCGCTGGCGGAAGCCGCCCTGCTGTTTGAAAACGGGCTGGGCTTTGAAACATGGCTGGACAAGCTCTACCAATCCTCCGGCACGCACGCCCAGCGCGTCTGCGCCAGCACCGGCGTAAAGCCGCGCCACGCCAACGAGTCGGAATCCCCCGAGTCCTCCGCCAAAGACTCGGACCACCACCACCACCACCATGAGGACGTGGACCCGCATTGCTGGCAGGACGTACACAACGTGATGATCATGACCCGCAACATCGCCCAGGCGCTGGCGAGTTACGATCCGGCGGGGGCCGCCCAGTACCAAGCCAACGCCCAAAAGTACCTGCGCGAACTGGAGGAACTGGACGCCTGGATCGTACAGCAGGTGGCGCAGGTGCCCGTTGCCCGTCGGCTGCTGGTGACCACGCATGACTCGCTGGGCTACTTCGCGCAGCGGTACGACTTCAAGGTTGCCGCCACCGTGCTCGGCTCGCTGACCACCGAAGCTGCGGACCCCTCGGCGCGGCAGGTCGCCAAGGTGGTGCAGGAAATCCGGCGCAGCGGTGTGCCGGCGGTGTTCACCGAAAACATGCACAACCCGCAGTTGATGGAGCAGATCGCCCGGGAAGCCAAGGTGCGTTTTGTCACCACGCTGTACACCGACGCGCTGGGCGAGCCGGACAGTCCCGGCGCCAGCTATGTGGGCATGATGCGCGCCAACGTAACCGCCATCGTCAAAGCCCTGAGCCCGCAATGAGCTGGCATCTGGGTTACAGCGGCCGCGCTCATGTGCCGGCGGTGGAGGGCGCGCCGGCGGTATCCCTCCGCGACTTATGCATTACCTATCCCGGCTTCGCCCGGCCGGCGCTGGTGCTTGACCATCTGCACCTGCCGGCGGGTCAGCAACTCATGCTGGTTGGAGCCAACGGTTCAGGCAAGAGCACCCTGCTCAAAGCGCTGGCGGGACTGATCACGCCGCAGCAGGGCAGCATTCAGATTCATGGGCGAGCGGCGGGCGCGTGCCATCATCGGGTGGCGTACCTCGCCCAGCTCAGCGAGTTGGACTGGAGTTTCCCCATTGATGTGCGCCGGCTGGCGCTGTCGGGCCGCTTCGTGCATCTGGGTTGGTTACGCCGCCCGACGGCCGCCGACGAGCAGATTGTCCAGCACGCACTGGATCGGCTGGGCATCGCCCACCTTGCGCGACGGCAGATCGGGGAACTGTCCGGGGGGCAGCAGCAGCGCACCTTGCTGGCGCGGGCATTGGTGCAGCAAGCGCAACTGCTGTTGTTCGATGAGCCGCTCAATGCCGTGGATATCGACACCCGCCGGATTTTTCAGCAGACCCTGGCGCAGTTGCGCACCGAAGGGCGCAGCGTGATTGTCGCCACCCACGATCACGGCCGACTGGACGAGCAGGTCGATCAAGTGCTCTGCCTGCACGATGGGCGGCGTCTGGCGACACCCGGACCAGGCGCCCGCACCCCCGAACCCCGGGCCTGCTGCGGAACCATCGGCCAGGAGCGCGTTCATGATGCATCTGCTTGAGCCGCTGGAATTCGCGTTCATGCGTCAGGGCCTGCTGGCGGCACTGCTGGTGGGCGTGACCTGCGCCAGCCTGGGCTGCTATGTCGTGCTGCGCCGCATGGCGTTTGTGGGTGACGCCATGGCGCACACCGCGATGCCGGGCCTGGTGGTCGCGCATCTGCAAGGCTGGAACCTGTTGCTGGGCGCGCTGCTGGCGGACTTGCTGACCGCTCTAGGTATTGCCGTCGTGTCGCGGCGACATCAGGTGCGCGAAGACACCGCCATCGGCATCCTCTTCACCGGCATGTTCGCCCTGGGCATCCTGCTCATCAGCGCCACCCGCTCCTTCCGTGACCTGACCCATATGCTCTTTGGCAACATTCTCGGTGTCACCGCACTGGACCTGTGGGTCATGGTGGCTGTGGCGATCCTGGTGCTGTTGACGCTGACCATTCTGCACAAAGAGCTGGAGCTGACTTCCGTCGATCCCGGCTACGCCCGCGCCATTGGCTTGAATCCGGATCGACTCCGACTCGTTCTGCTGCTGCTGCTGGCGGTCACCGTGGTGTGCGGCATCCAGGCGGTGGGCGTGGTGCTCACCAGCGCCATGCTGGTCAGCCCCGCCGCTGCGGCCGGCCTGCTGACCCGTCGGCTGCGACCCATGATGGCGCTGGCCAGCGGCATCGCCTGTGGATCAGGGGTCGTGGGGCTATATCTGTCCTACTTCCTGAACGTTTCCTCCGGGGCTGCGATTGTGCTCTGCGCCACTGCGGTGTTTGTGCTGGTCTATGCCGGCAAATCGCTGTGGACGGCCCGCCGCGCGGCGAATCCCCCCGCCACCCCCCCAGCCTGAAACCAATCCTGCACCACCGCTACCGCTGTCGGCTTGGGTGTGCGTCGGCATCCCGATATCATGGGTGCTTTTCCATCCCACGGAATCAATCACATGCAGCTCACCCGTGACCTCGTCCCTGCCGCCTTCCGCAAGTACGTCGGCCGGCGTCCCTATCTTGCCGACCAGCATCTGCGCGCGGTGCAGATGGCGTTCACCATGACCAATGAAGGGCTGGCGCGCCCCGGTTCGCCGTTCTGGCAGGTCTCGGTCAACGGCCTGCTGCTCAACGACGAAACCTACGAGTACATCTATCACGGCGACTTCGGCAAGATCACCACCACCTACCGCCGCGGCACGCACCCGGTGCTGGAGAAGTACATCGACAGCCTCATCACCGCCGGCATGTCCGACCGCGAAAAGATCATCACCCTTTCCCAGTCCATGGATCAGCACCTGATCCAGTGCTATCCCAAGGTTCCCGTCTTTCTGTACAACGAATCCGACGAGCACACCCTGCTCAAGGGCGGCGGCCACTGCTCGTGTCGCGCCCGGCTGCTGACCGCCATGGCGCAGATGCTGGGCATCCAGGCGCGCCCCGCCATGCAGTGGGCGTGGATCGACCTGCAGCGCGACCCCAACCGGCTGCTCGGCGGCCACACCGTCGCCGAGGTTTATCTCGACGGCAAGTGGTGCTTCTTCGATCCCCAGCATCACTTCTACGGGCTGATCAAGGGCGGAGAAATCCTCAACCTCTGGGAAATGCGGCACGACCGCGAACGCTACGTCAAGGGCGCTCTGGCGGTCCACGATCAGCTGCAACCCGTGCCCTACCAGAACACGCCCGACGGGATGAACGATTACGAGTACTACTGGTACAAGAACGTTCAGCCGGGCTGCCCGATTCAGATTTCCCGCTATGACTCGACCCAGCCGTATCAGTCGGCGTGGTTGTGGGCGACCAAGGAACTGCGGGAGGGGCAGGCCCACGACTTCGCCCAGCTGCGCGACCTGCTGCTGGGCATGGCCGACCGGGGGGAGATCACCGACGAGTTGTACGCCATGAGCAAGTCGGAGTTCGAGCGGCACATGGGCTTGACCGACGTGCGCATGCCCTCGCTGGAAGTTGCCGGCGCGGCGTAAGGCATGCCTCATTGCACCAAATCATTCCCGGGCAGAGCCCGGGGCTAACGGACGCTTCCCCATTAGCCCCCGGCTCTGCCGGGGGATTGTTCGCCAACCTATGTGTTGTGGCACATACATCCCCGGGCAAAGCCCGGGGCTAACGGGTGATGGCGATATCATGCCCCGATGCAACTGCGGCAAAACCTGCTGGCTACCATGCTGACCACCACCACCTATGGGGCATGGTTGCCGGGCGATGTGCGCGGCTATGTGGATGATGGCGTCATCCTGCCCGGCAATCCGGCGTTGCTGCAAACCGCTTCCAGACGAATGACGGGCAATCCCGTCCTGCTCAACACGATCCAGCAACAAATTGCATTCGATGCCTTGCGAACTGCAAGCGCGGAATTTCACTATCGCCTGCTGGCCGTCGCCATCGAATCCTGGCACGTGCATTTGCTGATTGACCACAAAACGGACGCGGTCGCCACGGTTGCCGGACGCTTGAAAACCCGCATGCGCCAGGCTTTGGGCGGTGGGCGAATCTGGACGGTTGGCTACGACAAACGCTACTGCTTCACCCCCGAGGCGGTGACAACCCGCGCCGGCTACATCCACCGGCATCCCGGGCATCGGCAACTCGTTATCGACCAATCCCGTTAGCCCCCGGCTCCGCCGGGGGATTCTCCCGCCAACCCATGGGATGCGGCACACATGTCCCCGGGCGGAGCCCGGAGCTAACGGATGGGATTGACCGGCGCCGGTTCCCACTGGCCGATGTATTTCCCGCCGTCCCACCACGGTTCCGCCAGGGCGTCGCGCCAGCGGCGGTGCTGGTGCGCCAGTTCGTTCATCAGGTCCACATTGCTGATCAACCCCAGATGGCTGGCGCGGCGCTGGGCGTTGTACGTCGTCACTGCCCGCTCGGTGGCGCGTACATCCAGCGCGCTGGCCAGGTCAGCGCGAAGGCTGTGCAAACGCGCCTGCGCTGCCGGGTCGGCAATCCGATTGTGCGTCTCCTCAGGGTCGCGGTGCAGGTCATACAGTTCATCGGTTTCGCACTGGTAATGGCAGTATTTCCAGCCGTCGCGGAGGGTCATGTACATGCCGGCCGGGCTGAGGTAGCCGTGGTATTCGCTGCACACCAGACGCCCCGGCTCAGCGCGCGCGGGATCCTCCAGCACCGGCCGCAGGCTTGCGCCATCGCAGGGACCCGCCACGCCGATGCCCGCGTAATCCGCCAGCGTGGGCAGCACATCCACCAGCATGGCGGGGTGGTTGTCGATCTGCCGGGAATGGGTCTGTCCCGGCGTGCGGACGTACAGCGGCACGCGCTGGGCGCGTTCGGTGAAGTTCATCTTGCCCCAGTAGCCGCGGTGGCCCATGCTTTCGCCGTGGTCGGCGGTGACGAGCAGGAGCGTGTCGTCGCGCTGGCCCGATGCATCCAAAGCTGCGAGCACCCGCCCCAACTGCTGATCGAAGTACTCCACGCGGGCGAGGTACCACGCCAGTTCATGCCGATGATGCTCGGGGTCGAACATTCGGGAGCTCGGCTTGCCGTAGCCATGCAGGCGCTGGAAGTGTTCGGGGAGCTGCGCGAAGTGGTCGGGCGTGAACGCCGGGACGGGCAACGCGCGCTGCCGATATTTTTCGTACAGCGGCGCCAGCTCCGGGCACGGCTTGAACCCGCTGTGTGCCGCGAAGTAACCCACCACCAACGCAAACGGCCGGCCGTCGCGCTCGCCGCGCCGGTTCTGCAGAAAATCGACGGCGCGCTCGGTGACATAGCGATCGTGCTGATAAATCGGACTGTCGCTGAACGTCGGCGCGTAACCCTGAGCAGGGCGCGGCATCTGGGCAATCGCCGGCGGCACCGACGTCAGCGCGCCGGGCATATCCGCGTCGCACACCGGCAGCGGATTGATGATCTCCGACGACAGCCGCAGTCCGAACCCGCGCTGCTGATCCATCCCATGCAGATGCATGCGCCCGCACATGGCGGTCTGGTAACCCGCCTGGTTGAGCAGGTGGGCGAAGGTCGGCACATGCGGCGGAATAATCGAGCCGTTGTCCCACGTCTGGTGATGATGCACATACAACCCGGTGAGAAAGCTCGCCCGCGAAGGCCCGCACACCGGGGCGTTGCAGTGCGCGTGCGTGAAGCAGGTGCTCGAGCGCGCCAGCAGCGCCAGCGCGGGCATGTCCACCGGCAAAGCGCACTGCAGCGGGTCGGCAAAGGGCGACCATTGCTCGGCCATCACGATCACGATGTTGGGAGTGCGCGGCATGGGATTTCCGTGCGTGCATGTTATGTCCGGACGCAAAACAGTCGGCCGCCGCGGTACGGCGGTGGTCCGCTTGGAACAACCCGGCGTGAAGCATCGGTCTTGCAGGTCCGGACTGGCCCGGACACGATTTCACGCAGCGGCATACCAATGTCCGGGCAAGCCCGGATCTTCTCCCCGGAACCCACGCCCCCCTCGGAATCCCCCTGAACCCAGGCTCGGGGATATGATGACCACATGACATGCGCACTTCCCCGTCGTAGTGCGGCGCTGCTGGCGCTGCTGCTGATGTTGCTGAGCATTCCCCAGACGGCGACGGCACAAAGCCCCGCCGGCGAGAGTGTGAACCTGCAGCCGCGCTACGTGACCGGGCGGGCGACGCGCTATTCGTTCTGGACCCAGCGCGATCGGCGGATCACCGCCACCGTGGGCGATCAGACCCGCAACGTCGACAACCGCATGGCCTACACCGGCCAGATCACCTGGACCGTGCAGAGCGTGGAGCCCGACGGCAGCGCGGTGTGCGCCATGACCATCGACTGGATCGCCCTGGACATCACGCTGCCCGACGGGCAGGTGCAGCATCACGACACCCGGGAAGGGCGCGGCGACAACGAAACGGTCTACCAGCACCTGGCGGCGGTCGCGGCACTGCCGGTGGAGGTGAAGATGAACCCCGACGGCTCGGCGGCAAGCATCGTCGCGGGCGTGGACCGCATGCGGCAGCAGGCCGGCGAAGGCATTGAAGTGCCCAGCGAGCTGGATTTCCTGGAATCCGCCAGTGATCTGGCGACCGTGCCTTTCGCCCTGGCGCGCGCCGCCATCGGCGCCACGTGGTCCACCACCTTCGACTGGAAGCACGAAGCGGGCCAACTGCATCACGAAACGACCTACCGCTTTGACGGCCTGGAGAATCTCGCGGGCATCCCGGTGGCGATCATCAGCGGCAACGCCCGGCTGTCGCTCACGCCGGATCAGGAGCAGATGAAGGAGCTGCCGCCGGAAGCCAATCTGGAGGTGCGGCTGGAGGAAGGCGGCTGGCAGACGCAGGTGATGTTCGACCTGTCGCGTCACGAAGCCGTCGGCAGAAATACGGTGCAGACCACGCGCATCTCCTCGACCATGACCATCGGCCCCAACCGGCTGGCGCAGGTGGTGGACGAGAAAGTGCAGAGCCAGGTGCTTCGGATCAGCGAGTGACGGCGGCGATGGCGGTCAGGCAAGGCGCAAAAAAAACGCCGCGTCAGCGGGGACGCGGCGGGCGGATGCGGGGGGTGAGCGCGGAAGCCGGGCGGGTTCACTCGCTCTTGGGCTGGTCGTGGGGGAACGCCGGCGCATCGGGCGCTTCGGTCCAGTCTTCCACGTTGTCCAGTTCGAGGCTGGTGGCGCAGGTCTTGCGGTAGCCGAGCTTGCGAATGATTTCGAGCACCTCGGTCCAGGAAGGATAGGGGCGCTGGTTGGCGCGCTTGTAGGCGTCGACCGCCATGACGAACAGGAACTGTTCGCGGCTCATCTGGCCTTCTTCGGCGGCTTTGATGAAGTCATTGCGCCGGCGACCCGGACCACGGCGGCGCTCCAGGCCGGTGGGGATCAGGCGGCGATCGACCACCGTTTGCCGGCGGTCGGGACCGTTGAACTCACGCTGTTCCTGGGTGGCGGCGTCGGGTTGGGCGTCGGTCGGTTGCATGCGCGGCACTCCGGTGACGACCGCACCGGATTGAGCCGGCCCAGCCGTCAAGCATCGAAATCGTCGTCGTCCTCGTCGTCATCCTCGTCGTCGTCGTCGAACTCTTCGTCGTCGTCGTCGAAGAAGTCGTCGTCGTCATCCTCGTCGTCGTCGAAGAGGTCATCATCCTCCTCGTCGTCGTCGAGGTAATCGTCGTCTCCTTCTTCATCGTCCGCGAAGTCCTCTTCCTCTTCCTCTTCTTCGCGCGCGGCGAGATTTTGCGGGACGGTCTGTGACGATTGTGCGCTCTGCAGGGCCAACAGGCCTTCTTCGAGCAGTTCCTCAACAAGCAATGAGCTCATGGCCGGCGCCTCCGTGACTGGGGGTTCTGGGCGGGGGGGTGGATTTCCAAGCAGGTGAACCTGGTGGGCCGGGCACGGTTGCCGGGCTTCCACGCGCGGTTAAACTATCGGGCGGGAAGCGTTTGTCAACGCACTTTTCCGGCTAGATCGAATTTTCCACACCGCGGCTTGAACGCCCCGCCCCACCTGGACAGGAAATGACGTGGCTCAGCCCGCTGATTCCCCCAAAGAATGGAACCTGGGGCCGGCCCTCTGCGGCTGGCTCATCCCCGGCCTGGCGCATGTCCTGATCGGCGAAAAACGCCGCGGCGCAATCGTCGGCGTCACCATTGCCCTCCTCTGGCTGCTGGGCCTGCTCATCGGCGGCGTGGGCGTCATCGACCGCCATACCTCCGGCATCATGTACTACGGCCAGATCATGCTCGCCCCCGGCGTCGCCGTCGATCTCGCCATGCAACGCTACTTCCGCGCCCCCCTGCGGGAGTTCGCCCTCCGCCAGCCCTCCCCCTACGCCCCCCACCGCTACCAACCCAGCTTCGGCCGACCCAACGAACAGGGCGTGCTCTACACTTCCCTGGCGGGTTGGCTCAACCTGCTGGCGCTGCTGGATGTCCTGGCGCGGCCGGTGGGCGTCAAACGCCGCGACCTCCACCGGCCTGATGCCGAGGCCGACGACGACGATGCGGATGCCGCTCTGCCCAGCACCCCCCGCACGGAGGCGGCGCCATGACCATTCTGACCCTCCTGGAGCTGCTGGCGCAGGCGCCGACGGTCACCTATCGCCCGTTCCTGGCGCCGCTGCCGATCGACCGCTGGTGGCTGCTGATGCTCGCGCCCCTGGTGCTGGGTGTGGCGGTGGTCTACAAGGCGCTCAAGACTGACGATCTGGCAAAGCTGCCCCGGGCGTCGGTCGCGCTGGCGGCGCAGATCGCCGGGTTCATGGCGCTGGCGGCGGTCGGTTTGTGGCTGCTGAGCGAGTGGTTCTAACCGTTGGCGAAGTCAGCCTGACCGCCGCGCCAGCTTGCGCCCCAGCGCGTAACACCCCGCGATGCCCACCACGCACAACCCCGCCAGCGCGGCCGCGCCCCACCTGCCCAGCAGCAGTGGAAACACCACAAACGTGATGATGCCCCCGCCGACGAACGGCGCGCTCAGCGGAGCCGCCACCGCGTAGTCCTCGGCAGCGCCGCTGCGCAGGTCGGGATCGATGATCCGCAGCAGCATGAAACCCTGCGGCGTGTTGGCGGTGCTGAATCCATAGTTGAGCAGCCCCAGTTCAAACCAGTACGCCCGAGGCAGCAGGCGCGGCGACAACACCAGCAGGCAAAACATCGACCACACCCCCGCCCCGACAATCAGGGCCGCGATCGGCAGGAAGAACGCGCTGAGCGCCTCCATCCGCAAGGTGGCGATGGCGGCGACGATCAGAAAATCCATCGCCACGCCCACCAGCCCGCGCAGTTGGGTGACATCCACCAGATGGCCCAGCTTGAGCCGACCCAGCGCCCAGCGCACCAACCCGCCCGCCAGCAGCGTGAACAGGAACAGCGGCAGGTTGCCCACCGCGTCAATCGCCTGTCCTTTGATGGCGGGATCATCCGCCCCGAGCACCAATCGCGCCAGCCACAACAGCACCTGATGCAAACCAAAGCCCACTAAAAACGCCAGTCCCAGGAACACCACATGCAGCGTCAGCGGCGCGATGGCTTCGCGGTAGCTGGCGCGCCCTGCGGTGGGTGCTGCGGTATTCGCGGTGTCGTTGATTTCCTCGGCGGGGAGCTTGGCGACCCAGCCGCGGCGGATGGCGAGGTTCACCAGCACCAGGCCGCTGACCACGCCGTACACCAGCCCGAAGGTGGCGAGGAAAAACGCCACGTCTTTCCCGGCCGACCAGTCCTGCGCGGCAAAGACCTGCGCCATCCCCGCCGAGGTGCCGTGGCCGCCCGCCCAGCTCACTTCCAGCAATTGGCTGAACGTCGCGGGTACGCCGGCGTGCGCGGGGGCGACCAGCGTGAGGTACACCAGCGCCCCGATCGCCACCTGTCCGAGAATGATGATCCACGCCAGCAGTCCGGAGCGGGCGCCGCGGCGCAGTGCTGCCGTGAAGCCGCCGCCTTCACTGCGTTCCATCAGCAGCGCGGCAAAGACCACCGCCACCAACGGGCCGGGCCAGCTTGACCATTCCTGACTGATCGCAGTCGTCAGCGCGCCGGCGGCAGGCACGCGCGTGAGCCATTGCACGAGGATGAAGCCCAGCAATCCCGCGACGACCGAGGCCGGCAGATACAGCACCCGCAGCGGTTTGACTGTCATCCGCAGCGCGGCCCCCAGCGCCAGCAGAGCGCACGCCGCCAGCAGCGCCGCGAGCATCAGCGCGATCCTTTCAGGTCCAGCCCCAGCAGCCGGGCGGCGTTCTCGCCATACACCTTCGCCAGCACTTCATCGGGCAGGTCCAGGGCGTACACCTTCCACTCGCCAGCGGGCGGGAAAGCATGGTCGTAGTAGTCGAAGTATTCGTCGGCGGTCTGCAGGATGCGGAAATACGTCGGATAGCGTGGCTGATCGCCCCGGCCGGGGTAGCGATCGCTGCCAAAGAGAATGCGGTCGGCATAGCGGATGAAGAACGCCCGCGAAGCGCGCGGCTGCCGGCCGATCTCATTCATGCGCCCGCTCAGGTCGACGTACATGTTGGGGTGCTCATCGAGCCAGCGTCCCAGCAGCGCGTAGTTGTTGGATGCTTCCCCCATGTGTGCGACGACGAAGGTGGTCTGGCGATGCCGGGCGATCAGCCGATTGCGCTGGGCGATGACTTCTTCCCACGATGGAAACTGCGGGCCATGGAAGCTCCAGTTGGGATGCCGGCGCAGTTGCATCCAGCGTTCGTTGTTGGCGTCGATGGGTTGGAAGAAGGCGATCGGGTCGGCCGAGTGAATCAGCACCGGCATGCGCAGACGGGCGCACATCTCCCACACCGGGTCAATCCGCGGATCGTCAATGGCGATGAGCGCGCCATTCTGGTCACGCAGCGTCAGCCCCAGGTTTTTGAAAATCTTCAGCCCGCGCGCCCCGCGCAGGTAGGCGGACTCCAGCTCGGCGGCGGCGTGGGCGCCGAAGTCCGGCTCGTCGATGCGCGAAAAATCCACGTTGGCGAATACGATCAGCCGACGATTCGACGGCCCGACATACTGGTCAATCATCTGCTCGAGATCGGAGCCGAACCCACCGCTGAGGTTCACGGCATAGCGGATGTTCATTTCATCCATCGAGCCGAGCAATTCTTCCACCGGCACGCGTGCGTTCCAGTGGCAATGAAAGTCAATGACCGGAAAGCGCGCCCGGGTGACTTGCGTGGTCGGCGTGACCACGGTGGATTGCGGCCGATACCCGCGAATCAGGTCGGAACCGACGTACACCGCCTGCCCGGCGTCCTCGGGGGAGGGGTTGGACGTGGCTGCCGCCGGGGCGGTGGCGGTTGGTTCCGGTTGACATCCCGTCAGAAACAGGAACAGACTCAAACCCCATGCGAGATGGCTGCGCCCGTGCATGCCTGCAGGATAGGCCATTTCGCGCAGCGGGTCGATGTCCTGACGAAATCTGAATGCAGGCGCGCACCGGCGTCACGCCCAAACCGCGCGGTGCAACTGGAATCCGAATTTTCACCTGCTGAAACGTCACGCGCGACGCTACAATAGGGGTTTACCCTTAACTCGGGCGTGGGGAAGCGCGGGTCACGGGTGCAAGGAGCTTCCACCGAGCCAGGCAACTCGGTGAGCACTGGTGGTTAATTCGCCTGCCGGAGCCGGCATGATGTCTCAAGCCCAAGCGCCCCCGGTGGCGCCGCCGCGCGAAGAAGGCGCTTCCTTGCGCCGCCTGGCTCTGTTGCTCAAACCTTTTTTCGGCCGCCTGGCGCTGTCCGTCCTGATGCTCATCGCCCTCACCGGCGTCAACATGTGCATCCCCGCCCTGCTGGGCCTCATCTTCAACGACGTCTTCCCCAACGAATCCAATCCCACCGGCAACTGGGGCCTGCTCACCCTCATCCTCGTGGGCATCGTCGCCATCTACGTCGTCCGCAACCTCCTCTTCTTCGGCAGCAAGTATTCCGCCGTCGCCATCGGCGAACATGTCTGCTTCACCGTGCGCAATCGGCTGTTCGAGCATCTCCAGCAGATGAGCCTGCGCTTCTACCGGCAAAACCCGCCGGGACGCCTCAGCAGCCGATTGATGGACGACAGCTTCGTCATCCAGAGCTTCATTCAGGACGAATTGCCCACGCTGACCCAGGCGGTCTTCCGTTTCCTGTGCCTGACCGCCATCATCTACGCCATCAACTGGCAACTGGCGCTGGCGAGCACCATCATTCTGCCGCTGCATCTGGCGGCGTACCACCGCTTTCGCCGGCCCATCAAGCAAGCCAGCCGCGTCGCCGCCGAGCAGCTTTCCTTCGTGCACGGCAACCTGATTGAAAAGTTCCTCGGCGCCGAGGTGGTCAAGGGCTTCACCGGCGAGCAACGCGAGAACGAAGCCTTCGTCCGCGCCATCGACCAATCCCGCCAGAGCCAGCTGCGCAGCAAGAAATATCACGTCACGCAGAAGATCGTCGCCGACCTGCTGGTGGGCGTGGGCACCGTCGCGCTGCTGGGCTTTGGCGCCGCCCAGGTGCTCAAGCGCGATCCCGAAGCAGCCATGAAGCCCGGCACCTTCATCATGTTCTTCGGTTACGTGGGCATGCTCTATCCCACCGTGCTGGAACTGATGACCGGCTTCGCCAAGCTCACCAAAGCCACCGCCAGCGTCGACCGCGTGTTCGAGATGCTCGACATGGGCGATGTGGAAGCGGATGTCGAGCAATCCGCCGCCCCGCCCATCCGCGGCCAGCTCCAGTTCAAACGCGTCAGCTTCCGCTACGGCGAAGGCGAACGCGTGCTGCGCGACATCAACTTCGAAATCCTCCCCGGCCAGGTGTGCGCCATCGTCGGCCCGTCGGGCGCGGGCAAGAGCACGCTGGTCAACCTGGTCCCCCGCTTCAACGAACCTTCCGCCGGCGCAGTGGAACTCGACGGGGTGGATGTGCGACAGATCGCCCTGCGCCACCTGCGCGAGCACATCGGCATCGCCTTCCAGGAATGCTTCCTGTTCAACTCCACCATCCAGGAAAATCTCCGCTACGCCCAGCCCGACGCCACCATGCGGCAGATCATTGAAGTCGCCAAACGCACCGGCGCCCATGACTTCATCACCCGCCTGCCCGATGGCTATCAAACCATCGTCGGCGAGTCGGGCGTCAGCCTGTCGCGCGGGGAAAAACAACGCATCACCCTCACCCGCGCCATGCTCAAAAATCCCAAGATTCTCATCCTCGACGAAGCCACCGCCAGCATCGACCAGCTCAGCGAATCACAGATCATTCCCGCCATTCTCGATTTCATGCGCGGCAAAACCACCCTGATGGTCACCCATCGTCCCGAACTGCTGTGCCATGCCGATCTGGTGCTGCAGATCGTGGACGGACAAGTGGTTTACCTGGGCGCGCCGGAGAATTTTTCCATGGAACATTTCCAAGCCGGATCCGCGCCACTGCGACTGCCCCCCGCGGCCGAAGCGGCGCCAGGCCCCGCGCCGCTGAGCGCCCCCGTGCCCGAGGAACTGGACGATCTGACGCAGACGCGCCCCGCAGCGCGGCGGCGCTTCGGGTTTCCCCCGGGAGCCGGCGCGCTGGCGCTGCTGCTGGGGCTGAGCCTGAATCTGCTGACCGGCGGCCGCGCCCAGGCTGCGGAGGAAGCGAAACCGGCCACGCCTGCGCCTGCACCGGCAGCGCAGCCTGCGCCCGCGCCGGCCGCGCCTGCCGCGCCTGCTGCGCCTGCTGCTCCTGCTGCGCCTGCTGCGCCTGCTGCGCCTGCTGCGCCTGCTGCGCCTGCTGCTCCTGCCGCGCCTGCGCCCGCCGGCGGTCAGTTTTTTCCGCTGGCGCAGCTCAATGAAACCGAAGCCACGGAACTGCTGGATGTGCTGTCCGCACAGTTGCAGGCACAGCATGGTTATCGTCCCGCCGACAATGTGCCCCCGGGCGTGAATCTGCCGGCGGTCGATGGTCTGCGCAGCCCGCGTCTGCTGGCGCGCCCGGAGGCGCAGGGTCAGACGCTGCTGCAGTTGGGCTTCAAGCCATATCAGAGTCAGCCGGTGCATCTGTGGGTGTTCGGCGCAACGGTCGGCGCGGACGGCACCGTGAACGCCAATGGCGACATGCCCGCGTTGCAGAAGCTGGTCGAGCAGGCGCAGAAGTCCCGCGCCGAGCGCAACGCCAGCCTGACCGTGGCGGATTTGAAAGCTCAGGTCGTGCCGCTGAGTTATGTGGAGCCGGACCGCTGCCTGGCGCTGCTCAAAACGCTGGGCTACCAGACCATCGAGTACCAGTTGGGCGCCAAGGGCCCCGGCGGGCATCAGATGATCAATCCCAGCCAGAAGGTGGACCCGGCGAGCCTGCCCATCATCATCGCCATGCCCGCCACCGACGCCAGCGCGCTGGTCGGTGAGAAGCAGGCGGCCGGCGCGTTTGGTTTGTCCATGACCCCCAGCCTGCCCAGCAACCTGCCCAATCAGACTTCCTCCGCGCCGATGATGGAACTGATGGTGCTCTACCATCCCGCCCATCCCCAGCAGTTTGCCGGCCTGCTCGACCGCATCAAAGCCAGCATCGACGTCCCCGCCCGGCAAATCCTCATTGAAGCCATGGTGCTCGAGATTTCCGAGACCGGCCTGAACAAGCTGGGCGTCGAGTGGGAGCTGCAAACGCCGCGGAAAAACATCGCCTCGCTGTCATTCGGCCGCCTGCCGGACTTCCCCATCGGCGTCACGCCTACCGTGGATGCCGCGTTCCGCAATGTGTTCGGCGAATTCAACGTCAACATCGAAGCGCTGATCCGCGACGGAGAGGCGGAAATCCTCTCCCGCCCCAGCGTGCTGACGCTCGACAACCGCCAGGCTTCCATCCGCGTAGGCGAGGAAGTCCCCGTCGCCACCGGCGCCAGCGGCATCCGCGGCGGCGACCGCCTGGAGTTCAAATTCCAGTACATCCCCATCGGCATCCTGCTCAACGTCCGCCCGCGCGTCAGTGCCGACGGCGAAGACGTGTCCATGCAGATCGACGGCATCGTCTCCGCCGAAGTGCCCGGCGAAGACCTGGTGCTGGTCGACTCCGTGGGCGATGAGCTGGCGCGGGCGCCGCGCATCAGCACCCGCCGCGTGCAGACCTATTCGCGCGTCGCCAACAACACGCCCTTCATCATCGGCGGGCTGGTTTCCAAGGACACCACCAAGCAGACCGACAAAGTCCCCCTGCTGGGCGACATCCCCCTGCTGGGCGCCGCCTTCCGCTCCGAGCAATCGACCACGCTCAAGCGCGAGGTGATCATCGTGCTCACGCCCTATGTGCTGCCCGAGGGCCAGCTCGTGGGCCGCAACCTGCCCAAGGATGAGGACACCTTCGACAGCTTCAACAATCGGCTGTTCCGCGATGCTTATCGCATCCGTTCCGAAGACGTGTTCGACCTGGCGTTCCTGACCGAGAACCGCCAGTTGCAGCAGTTGCACATGCTCGCCAACGAGGTGGCGGCGCACAATGCCGGGCTGGCGGAGGTGTATCCCTTCGACCGCTTCGTAGGCAACCGCGTGCCGGGCGAGCGCGTGCTGGTGTATCGGCAGATGTATGAGGTGATCAAACGCCGGGAGATCGAAAACAACATCGCGCTCAATCGGCTGATCTTCTTCCGCGCCGACGCCAACAGCGAGGCGGGCTTCCGCGTGGGTTTCCTGTACCGCGAACTGCTGCGGCAACTGGACCTGCCCGAGCCGGCGCAGCGGCGTCCGGGCAAAGCGGATGAGCCGGACCCCGACACCAGCGCCATTTTCGCCCGGCTCAAGGACCGCAAGCAGGCGATCGCCATGATCTGGACGCTCGAACGCTATGAGCGCGACGCCCGCGACATCCTCGCCCAGCCGGTGCCGAAGATCGAGCTGATCGATTGCCCGGACCGCTCCAGTTGGTCGCGGCAGTTGTGGGAACTCAACCAACCCAACGAAGCAGGCAAGAATCGCTTTGCGGTGGTGCTGCAAAACCCCGGCGACATCGTACGGCTCAAGCGCGCCGTGGTGGTCAAACGCACGGTGGAACTCAACGCCACCGACGCCAAGGTGCTCACCCTGGAGAACTTCTCCATCGGTCGGCAGCTCCTGGTGCCCACGGTCAAACGCGAGAAGATTTACCTGGTGGATGAGGAAGCCGCCAAGTATTTCTTCTACACCGAACAGTACTACCCGGTGGTGCGGCAGGAACTCGACCGCGACAGCGAAGCCCTGCGCAACGCCCTGACCGACCCGGCGATCCGCGGCCTGCTGTCGGACCCGAGCCTGATCGACCAGCCGCTGTCGTGGGAACCGTTGCAGTAGCGCAGCGCCAATAAGCGCGTGCGCCGGCCGGAACGAGCCGGAAGCGTCAGCGACGGGCGCGGCGTCCGGCGTCCATCGAATCAGTGCAACCAGTCAAATCCGCTGGCGACCGCAGGCCCTGCCCGTCGCTGACGCTTCCGGCTCGTTCCGGCGGGCGCTCCTGACGCGCTGTGCCAGACCCTCTATCATGGCCGGGCTGTTCCGTCTTTCCGCCCGCAGGGAGGTTCCTTGTGCAACTGCAATTCCTTGGCGCCAATCGTCAAGTCACCGGCTCGCGCTACCTGGTGCAAACGGAAGCCGCACGCGTGCTGCTGGACTGCGGCATGTTTCAGGAGCGCGCCTTTCTGGAACGCAACTGGGAGACGCCGCCGTTCGATCCGCGCCAACTGCACGCCCTGGTGCTGACCCACGGGCATCTGGACCACTGCGGACTGATCCCGCGCCTGGTGGCGCAGGGCTTTTCTGGGCCGATTTACTGCACGCCGCCGACGGTGGAGCTGGCGACCATCATCATGGCGGACTCGGCGCGCATCCAGATGGAAGACGTGCTCTACAAACGCAAGCGTCACGCCAAGGAGCGGCGGAAAGGCCCGCATCCGGTGGAGCCGCTGTACACCGTGGAGGACGCCCAGCGCGCCAGCGGCCTGCTGCGCCCCGTGCCGTATGCACAGGAAGTGCCGGTGGCGCCCGGCATCACCGCGCGGTTCCACGAAGCGGGCCACATCCTCGGTTCCGCCAGCGTGGAGCTGACCCTCACCGCCGCCGGCCGCACCCATCGTGTGCTGTTCTCCGGCGACGTGGGCCAGTGGAACAAACCGCTCATCCGCGACCCGCAGCTCCCGCAGCGCGCCGACACGCTGATTCTGGAATCAACCTACGGCGATCGCAACCATCCCGATGCCGCCGACCCGCAGACGCAACTGGCGCAGGTGATCGGGCGCACCGCGGCGCGCGGGGGCAAGACCATCATTCCCACCTTTGCCGTCGAGCGCGCCCAGGAACTCATGTACCACATCAGTCGGCTGATCCATGACCAGCGCATCCCGCAGATGCCGGTGTTTCTGGACAGCCCGATGGCGGTGGACGTGACGGAAGTGTTTCGCCGACATCGTGAATGTCTGGATGAGGAAACGTTGACGCTGCTGGAGAATCACCAGGCGCCGCTGCGTTTCCCGGGGCTGACCTTCACCCGCACCGTCGAGCAGTCGATGGCGCTCAACGACCTGGAGCGCCCGGCGGTCATCATGGCCAGCAGCGGCATGTGCACCGGCGGGCGCATCAAGCACCACCTCAAGCGGCACATCGAGGACCCGCGCAACACCATCGTGTTCGTCGGCTATCAGGCGGTGGGCACGCTCGGCCGGATCATCCTCGACGGGGTGCAGGACGTGCGCATCCTCGGCCAGCGCCGCCAGGTCCGCGCGGAGATCGCCCAGCTCCACGGTTTTTCCGCTCATGCCGATCACGACGACCTGCTGCGCTGGGTCGGCTCCTTCACCGAGCCGCCGACGCGCGTGCTCTTGACCCACGGCGAACCGCAACCGGCCCAGGCGCTGGCGGAGGCGATCACCGCCCAACACGGCTGGCAAACCCAGGTGCCCGAGTATGGCCAAACGGTGGAACTGCTGGCGTAGGCGCGGCGGTCTTCAAGGAACAGTTCACCAGCCAAAGATGGAAGACAGCGGCGACATGAGAAATGCGTAGCAAATACGCGCTTTCTGCCGATTCAGGATGCAGTCGCTAAATTGGCTTGACTTCCACCAAGCAAGATTGTACGGTTTTTGTTCGTACTCCGGTTCAACCATGGCACAGACCTCTTCCATTGAGTGGACCGATACAACATGGAATCCCGTGCTGGGTTGCACGAAGGTGTCACCCGGCTGTAAACACTGCTATGCCGAGCGGATGGCCAAGCGGTTAGCGTGTATGGCGGAAGCGGCGGCTGAGCGCGGACAGCCCGTTGGACGCATCGAGCACTATCGCAGCGTGGTCAACCAGCATGGACGCTGGAATGGCAAGGTCTACCTTGCGGCCGAGGCATTGGACGATCCCTATCATTGGCGGTCGTCCCGGTTCGTCTTTGTGAACTCGATGAGCGATCTGTTTCACGAAGCCGTGCCGTTGGATTTCATCCAGCAGGTGTTTCGGGTTATGAATGACAACCCGCAACACACTTTTCAGGTGCTGACAAAACGCCCACAAATCGCCGCGGCGATGTCAGCACAATTGCGCTGGACCGCCAACATCTGGCTGGGCACCAGCGTGGAAAATGCTTTGGTTACCCATCGCATCAAAGATTTGCGCAAAGCCCAGGCCCAGGTGCGCTTTCTTTCCGTTGAACCGCTACTGGGGCCGATCCCGCGTCTATCCTTAAGTGATATCCACTGGGTCATCGTCGGCGGCGAATCCGGCCCCGGCGCTCGTCCCATGGATCCGCAATGGGTGACTCAGATTAAAAACCGCTGCGTGGCGCTGGGGGTTCCATTCTTCTTCAAGCAATGGGGCGGGGTTAACAAGAAAACCGCTGGGCGCCTGCTGGAAGGGCGGACTTGGGATCAGATGCCGCAACATATGCCCTTTTCCGGAGGAGTACGCGATGGGACACAAGGCTGATTCTAAATACTTTGATGTTAAACGCCCTTGGTCAAAACAAAAAGACGTAATACTTGAAAATTACCTTTATCCATATATGAAAAAGGTGGCCACGCTACGGCGCCCAATTCTGCTGGTTGATGGTTTTGCTGGTCGAGGGGAATTTCGGGATGGATCACCCGGATCACCTTTAATCATTGCGCAGCAAGCCGAACGACTGATCAACCAAGGAGTTTCCGTACAACAAATATGCATTGAGCCAGACAATGAGCTGTTTTCACATTTACAAGAATGCACGTCTAAATATTCGTTTATCACCTGTAAACACGCATCATTCCTCGATATAGTTCCAACCCTTGAGCGCCACGCCGCTAATATGACCGTTTTTCTGTATCTTGACCCTTATACTGTTGAAGGACTTGAATGGAAATCGCTCGACTCAATCCTCAAACACCTACACTCTTCCGGGTCGAGTATTGAATTGCTTCTAAACTTCAATGCTCACTCATTTGCGCGACGCGCCCGCGCCGCATTGGCCATCAATCAGCCCGTCCTAAACAAAATCTCGGGCGATGACGACACTGGCGATGCCGTCAGCATGCACTCTGTTTCCGAAGAGCATCTTAATCAAATTGTTGGCGGCTTCTGGTGGAAAGATATTCTTCAGCAGCGTCTGGAATTCTCAAATGAAGTTCTCGAAATAACAAAACGCTTCATGCACCAGCTTCGGATGCGCTTTCGCCAAGTTTATGAACACCAAGTTAAAGCACATTGGGAACACACTATCCCAAAATATTGGCTGATATTTGGATCTCGATCACCAGATGCGACCATCTTAATGAACGATGCGGTTGTCAAGGGGCTGAAAGAATGGGTTGATGCAATATCACCGCCTGATGAAACTTTCTTTGACATTCGGCCCTGTGATGTAGTCCCTGATATCGGCAGGTTGCCCAGCATTGTTCTTTCTGCGGCAAGTGAAAAAATGAACCGCGGCAAGCTCATACTAAAAGTGATTCAGGAAAATTTTGGGGTTTACAGTGAAACCCAATCACGACAAGCCATTAGTACTCTAATCAAGCAAGGACGAATTACGTCACATTCTGGAAAAACCAGAATCAATGACAATGAACTTGTATGGCGTACTGGCCGTTAACCTTTCTATGACTTGATTTCGACCTCACTTCATCCCGAACATGTCCTTGAGCACGATCTCAAACGCCGGCGACAGCTTGCTGGGTTTGTCGTCGGCGTCGAAGTAGCGGGCGAACAGGTAGAACCTGGTGTCCGGACGCAGGCCGGTGATCTGCTGGCCCGGCGCGGTCCAGTTCTTGCCCAGCAGCAGCGCGCCCCGGCCGTCGGGATAGGGGCTGGCCCACACCTCATACTTCTTGGCGCCCGCCACTTCCGGGAAGTGCACGAAGCAGCGCGTGCCGTCGGCGTCCTGGGCGGGCAGCGTGATCTGCGTGATGGTCACCGCCGCACCCACGCCTTCTTCCTGCATCTTCACGATCGGGTTGTCCAGCTCCGGCGCGTCGGCGGGCACCGGCATGCGAAGCTGAGCGCGGCGCACCGCCTCCGGCGTGGCGTCCGCCGGCGCCGCGTATTCCACATACAGATCGCCCAGCAATACATCCGCGCTGTTGCACGGCTGGGGATCGGTCACGTACATCGCGTGCGTCCGGCGTTCGACGATGATCTTCTCCAAAGTCAACGGCAGGTCCACGATGTCATCGCCTTCGCTGTAGGAGCCCCACCACACGGTGCCGGCTTCACGGTAGCTGTCCCACCCACTGCTGGCGGGCAGCTCAAAGCGCAGGTAGCGCCAGCCGTCGAAGGCGAAAAAGCTGTTGTTGAAGATGTCGTCGTTGTTCCACTGGCCGGTGGTGCCCACGCTGATCCAGCGTTCGCCCTTGCTGTCGCGCACAGCGTAGACCACGCGCCCCCAGTCGCTGTGAGCCTGCACCCACAAGCCCAGGTGGCTGCCCTTGCCGGGGATGACCACGGGTTTGCTGGGCACGAGGGTGGTGTAGAACGGCATGAACTTCTGCTCGCTCGCCTGCTTCTCCGCCAGCTTCACCGCCAGCGCCTGGCCGGTGGCCTGCGCGGCCGGGGCGTCGGTCGGCGCGACGGTCATGTTGCCGGGGAAGCGTTTGACGAATTCGTCGTGGCTGGTTTCGTAAGCTTCATCGCGTTCGGTGGTCTTCGTCCAGGCGCCGGCGCCCAGTGATGCGAGCTTCATGCTGCCGGGGGCGGGGGCGTTGTCACGGTGGTCGGAAGCGCCGAGGGTGATTTTCTCGGCGCCGGTCAAGCCATAGACCCAGATGGGCGAAGTGCTCAGCGGCAGCGTGACCTGGCCATCCTTGACCGTGCATTCGATGGGGTTGTCCATCAGGTCATAGGCGGTGATTTTCGCGTCATTGGCGACGGCGAAGGTGGCGGGGCGCGTGCCGCGGATGTTCCAGAGGACGTGGAGTTTTTCGCCGGTCTGGTAGTGGGTGAACTGGAGGTTGTAAGCGCTCAGGCTGCCGGTGGGGATCCAGCCGGTGTAGTTGCGGCGGTTGAGATGGCGGGTCATGGTGCCGAAGGCGGCAAAGGCGGGGCGCGGCGTGCCGCGCGGCAGGCGATGGCAGATGCCGCCGCCGTAGTGCTGTTCGCCCCACCAGCTGGCGGATTCGAACGGCGCCCAGCCGCCCAGTTGTCGATCCACGCCATAGGCGTACAAGATCAGCGAATCGCGCACGGAATAATCCGCCAGCTCGGCGTCGGAGAGCGCGGCTTCGTGCATTTTGCGGCTGGGGCCTTCATACATCGCCAGCGTGGGGTTGGTCAGGCCGACCTTGTTCAAGCCATCGCGGCAGAAGTACATGCGATGGATCGACACCTGGTGAATCTGCTGTTCGGGCACGCGCTCGAACACGGGAATGTCCACCGCGATGCCCTTGAACAGTTCGCGGGCTTCGGCGCTTTTGGTGACGAAGGGAATCGGGAACAGCGGGTCGCCGTGGGGCAGCATGGGTTTGACGTCGGGGTAATGCTGCTTGAGGATTTTCGCGCCTTCGACAAAGCCGGCGAGGAATTTGTCGTAGCGTTTCTGCTCGGTTTCATCGAAGACATGCTCGGGCGCGCCGTAGTACTGCGGCGGGGTGCCGTAGCTGATGACGCCCAGATGCGGCTCGGGGAAGAAGGACATCAGTTCCGGGCGATTGATGTCGGTGGCGGCGGTGGCGTTCTTGGTCATGGTTTCCATGAACTTGGCGGTCGCCGCTTCCAGGCCGTCTTTGGCGAGATCGTTCATGAACGCCGCGGTGTAGTAGTGGTCGGCGGCGCCGAAGGCTTTGAAGGTGATCATGCCCCACTTGCGGGCGGCGTCCTTTTCCTCCTGAGCGATGTTGGCGGATTCAAACGAACCGCTGGAGGACTCCGCGCCAGCGCGGCCCATGAGGTCCACCTGCTGCGCGCCGCTGGGCGTGTCGTGCCCGCCGCGCCAGTTCCAGAAACCGAAGATCGGCCCCCGCCCCGGCTGCCAGTCGCCCCGCGCCCGGGTGTCATTGTGCAGATACACCAGCCCGCGCTCTTCGCGCCAGGTCAGATCGCCTTCGCGCAGCTCCACCGTCAGATCGTGATAGCCATGACATGGCGGGGTCACTTGCAGCGCCACCGTCTGCGTCGCGCCCGGCGCGAGCGTGACCTTCTGCGCCTGTTTGCTGGTTTGTTTCGTCAGCCAGCTCACGGTGGTGGTGGTCAGTTCCACGTTGCGCGGCGAGGCGCCGGGGTTGCGCAGTTCCACCTGATAATTGGGCTGCTCCGGGGCGGTCCAGGTGTCGGCGAAAGCGCCCGGGGTGAGCTTGAGTTCCACGCGCGGCCGCTCGAGCGTCAGAGCGAACACGCGCACGCCGCTGGGCAGTCCCGCGCCGTGGGTGGTGTAGTAAAACGGATCGGGAAAGGCGCGGTAAAGCTGGAGCGATTTGGTCAGTTCCAGTTCCAGATCATCAATGCCGTCGAACGCGGCGAGCTTGCCCACTTCCACGGGGATGACGACGTGATGCAGATGCACGCTGGCGCCGGCGACGGTGGCGAGCTTCACGCCCGAGCCGGCGTCGGTGAAGCCGGGCACCGGCGTGGGGGTGGTGAAGCTTTCCGGGAAGCCGCGCCCCGCGCGGTAGAACTGGGCGCTGACCAGCGGCAGGTTGTCGAGTTCGCCATCGAACGCCGCCAGCAGATGCACCGCGACGTAGCGCTGGGCGGGAATGGCGAACTGCACGCGCAGGGGGTCTTCGACCATGGCGCCGTTCCAGCGTCCGCTGATGGACGTGCCGCGCGTGGGGAAGTGGCCCGCGAGGCGACTGGCGGGAACCCAGCTCACGCCCAGGTCGATGTGGTCATGGCCTTTGGCGTCGAGGGCGGGAATGGCGAACGGCACGCCGTCGACGGTCAGGGTCTGGCCCTGGGGCAGGGCCGCGCCGGCGATCTGCTGCGCGCCGATGGCGCGGGCGTTGAGTTGATGGTCGAGGGGCACGGGGTCATAGACGCCGGCGGGAATCTCCAGCGGGCGGCAGGTCGGCTGCGCCAGCGCCACGCCGGTGGGCGCCTGGATCGTCACTTCGCCGATCAGTTGCTCAGTCGGCAGCGCGATGGCGGTGCCCAGGCGGTCCTCCAGATAAACGCGCACTTCGCCGGGGCGCAGTTGCAGGCGCCAGTCAAGCCAGCGTTGGCCCGGATCAACGAGCTTGGCTTGCTGGGCTTCGACCACGCGGCGGAAGTCTTCGGGCCAGTTGAGCCGCCGTTCGCCGATGCCATCGGTTTCGAGATTGAAGTAGCGCGGCTTCTCCCCGGCGCGAGTCAGCGAGGCGTTGACGCGCGACGTGCCGGCTTTCCACGACAGCCCCAGCGTCAGCAGCGGCGTCTTGCCGTCTTCACCGAGGGCGCCGGCGGTCATCCGGGCGTACTGCGGCCGGGTATCGTCAGCATTGAAGCGCACCCGCACGGCTATTTCGCTGGGCGCCGCGACGGGGGCGGCGCTGGTGAGCGTGCCCACCCGGCCGGTGACCAGCAACGCCGATGTGCCCGCGACCTCGCCGGGTGAAAAATCAGGCGTCTGCTGTCGACCCGCGGTCGAGAGCGTCCAACCGGGCGCCACTGGATTTGCCGGCGACGCGGCTTCTTCCGCTTGTGCATGCAACCCCAGAACCAGCAGGGCCAACAGTAAACCGGCTGTGATCCACCGCTCGGGTCCGCGAGGTTTGCTCATCACATGCTTCCTAAATAAAAACAACGGGTCGGAAAGGAACAGCGATTGTCGCCCTGCGGCGCGCTGAAGGTCAACCCCAACGGCAGTTTTTTCAGCAAACCTCGCGCGCCGACCCATGCCCGACGTATCCTGCTGACGCTGTCTTCTTCCGCCGCGACAGAAAGGCGATTTCATATGAAAACCTACGGTGTGGGCGTCCTCGGTTGTGGTGAAGTGTGGCTCCGGCACTTCCATGCGTTCGAAAAATCCACGCGGCTCAAATGCGTCAGCGTGTTCGACCCCGCCACCGGGCGCGCTCAGGAAGCGGTCGCCCTCAGCGGCGCCAAGGCGGCCGGCAGCGCGCTGGAAGTCATCAACGATCCGCAGGTGGACATCGTGGCGGTGCTCACGCCGGTGTTCACCCATGCGGAACTGGTGGAAGCCGCGTGCGCTGCGGGCAAGCATCTGATGCTCGAAAAGCCGCTGGCGCGCACGCTGGAGGAAGGCGAGCGCATCGTCGCCGCCATTGATAAAGCCGGCGTCAAATGCTTCCACCCCACGTTGCGGGCGCTCTCGTGCGATCTGTTTGAACAGCTCCGCCTCTGGACGGCGCCCGACGGCGTCATCGGGCCGATCAAAGCGGCGTTCTACCAGCTGGTCGGCGTGCCCTTCGCCCCCTCGGGCTGGCTGCTGGATCGTGACCTATGCTTCCCCCCCGCCGAGTATGACCCGCATGTGTTCGACACCTTCCTGACGCTCACCGGCGATGAACCCGCAGCCGTCACCTGCGTCGCGGGCAACTATGCGCGCCCCTTCAAACAGGACGACGTCAACAGCATTCACGTGCACACCAAAGGCGGCCGACATCTGCAGTTCGATGTGCACTGGGTCGTCGATCCCAGTTGGAAATGCGGCTCGCGGATCAACTTTGAAATCATCGGCGAACGCGGCCTGATCAAGCACAACTGGTTCTCCGCCCAGTGGTACACCAGCACCGAAGAAGGCAGCTACGCCTCGCAGCGCGTCCAGTCCGGCGGCGACCGCTGGGACCACTACCACGAACTCATTGCCGCCATCGAGCAGGGCAAGGAAATCCACCCCGACCATCACGACGGCTTGCGCTACGTGCGCATCCAGGATGCCGCCATCCGCTCCCGCGATGCAGGCAAGACGATTTATCTGTGATTGTGGTGGAGCTTTTTGTGCCACAGATGAACACGGATAAAGGCAGGAGAGAGATGAAGGCAGGGATGGAAGAGTTGTAGATGATGTGAACGAGCAATTACGGGCATATGGGTCAGGACGCCCGCAGATGAGTGGCAGGTGAATCTGCGGGATTTCGGGGAGTCCGTGAAGCAAAGTGTTGGCAGCGCACGGGAGTCAAGCAATGCAGTATCGGCCACTGGGCAAGACGGGTTTGCAGGTTTCGGAGATCAGCTACGGCGCTTCGCGCGGGGCGGATGACAATCCCGAGCAGTTCATCGCCACGCTCCATGCCGCGCGCGAGGGCGGGGTCAACCTGTTCGACACCGCGGAGAAATACAGCGAAGGCCACGCGGAAATCTGCCTGGGCAAAGCGTTCAAGGGGCGCGACGATGTGATCGTGCAGACCAAGTATCTGCCGTACGACAGCTTCGCGCCCGAAGCGAAGTACACCGGCTCGCCGGCTGGCCTGCGCGCGGCGGTGGAGGGCAGCCTGCAGCGTCTGCAGCGCGATCGGCTGGACATCCTGCTGGGCCATGGCATGCGGACGATGGAGTCGTTCGACCGCTTCATGTCCGACGGCACCTACGACGCCATGTTGCAGATGAAACGGGAGGGCAAGATCCGCTTCATCGGCATCAGCGAATTGTCCGAGGCCGACGGCACGCATGAAGTGCTGCAGAAGGCGGTGCCCAGCGGCGCGTTTGACGTGGTGATGCTGACGGTGAACTTCCTGCTGCAGACGGCCGTCGACAGCGTGCTGCCGCTGTGCGAGAAGCATGGCGTGGGCACGGTGGTGATGATGCCGCTGAACCAGGCGTGGCGCGGCTCAGGCTTAGTCGGCGTCACCGAAGCCCACGAAACCATTCGTCGGCACATCGCCCACGGCAACCTGCCCAACGCTTCGCCATACACCGATGCGGACCTGTTCGACTTCCTCAAGCCGTACTCCATCCCCGAAGCGGCGCTGCGTTATGTGCTGTGCCAGAAGGTGAGCAGTTGTTGCGTGGGCTCGCGCAATCCGGATCGGCTGCGGCAGAACCTCAAGGCGTGTGAGCCGCCCCATCCGTATCTCGATGCCGCGCGCCTGGCGCGCCTGCAAGAGCTGTTCGGCTGCATCCGCTGGCAGGTGCGGTAAGCAACTCGGCGGCAAAAACGGTTCACGCCCAGTCACGCGCGCTTCGCGGCGGTTCGGCGAGCGGTCGCCAACGCGCGTTCAATTTTTTCCACCGTCCGCGCCACCGGCGAATGCTTGCCGGTTTCCAGCCGACAAACGGTTTCCTGGCGCACCCCCGCCAGGCGCGCCAGTTGCGCTTGCGATAAGCCCAGCGCCTGGCGTTCCCGGATGACATCGCGGGCAATGCTGACCGCCAGGAAGTCGGCGGCGGGTCGAGCGCCATCGGCGTCGGCGGGAGGCAAAGGCGGCATACCGCTTCCGCGCGCTTTGGCGCGTGGGCTGCCGCGGCGCAGCCGTTCGTATTCCGCGGCGGGCACCAGCACGAAGCGTTTGCCTTCAATCTCAATGCTTTGCACGTTGGTCATGGGATCAATCCTCATATACCTCGCGGCGGTGGCCCACGCTTTCGATCACCAGCCGCGCGTCTTCCACCCGAAAGATGATGCGATAATCGCCGGTGCGTTTGCGGTATGCGCCGGTCCGGTTGCCACGCAGCGCCTTGACTCCGCTGACCTGCGGCCAGCGCTCCAGTTCATGCACCACCCGCACCAGCCGAGCCCGCACCACCTTGGGCAGACGTTCGACCTGCCGCTGCGCGGCCGCGCTGAACCACACGCTCACCATTCGATCATTGTTGGAGGTTATGACAAATATGTCAATGCCGTCGGGGAGCGTTCCGAAAGGCGATACGCGGAGATTTGCGGTAGGCTGCGCTTTTCATTCCGCTGCAAGGAGCTGGCACATGGCGGGCGCTGCGATCACCAGAGTGGGTTACATCGGCATGGGCATCATGGGGGCGGCGATGGCGGCGAACCTGCGCAAAGCGGGTTATGAGCTGATCGTCTGGAATCGCACCAAAGCCAAATGTGAGGCGCTCAAACAGCAGGGCGCGACGGTGGCGGCTTCGCCGGCGGAGGTGGCGGCCAAAGGTGCGCAGGTGATCTTCACCAACGTCACCGATACGCCGGATGTGGAAGCGGTGCTGCTGGGCGAAGACGGCGTCGCCGGCAGCGCCAAGGCGGGCGCCATCGTGGTGGACAACTCGACCATCAATCCGGTGGCGACCAAAGCCATTGCCGCCCGTCTGGCCGAGCGTGGGATCATCTTTTTCGACGCCCCCGTCTCCGGCGGCGATGTCGGGGCGCGCAACGCGACGCTGAGCATCATGGTCGGCGGCCCGGCGGAACACTTCGCCACCATTGAGCCGCTGCTCAAGGCGATGGGCAAGAGCGTCACCCTGCTGGGCGAAGCGGGCCTGGGCCAGACCTGCAAGGCGTGCAACCAGATCGCGGTGTCGCTGAGTCTGCTGGGCACCTGCGAAGCGCTGGCGCTCGCCCAGCAGAGCGGGCTGGACCTGGACAAGATGATTCAGGTCGTCTCGGCGGGCGCCGGCGGGTCATGGCAACTGGCCAACCTGGGGCCGAAGATCGCTCAGGGCAATTTCAATCCGGGGTTCATGATCGATCTGGTGCTCAAGGATCTGAACATCGTGCTGAACACCGGCCGGGAACTGAAGCTGCCGCTGGCGGGACTGGCGCTGGCGGAGACCTACTTCCGCGCGGTGCAAGCCAACGGCGGCGGCAAGCTGGGCACGCAGGCGATGGCGCAGGTGGTGGAAAAACTCGGCGGGTTTACATTCGCGAAGTAAAAGGCAGTTTTGGCCACGGATGAACACGGATAAACACGGATGAAGACTGGGATGGGTTGATGGACGGGATGACGGGTTGATGGGGAGATTTGAGATTTGCAAGCCTGGCTGGTTCTCGGCTGCTTACTGAGCGGATGAGTAACTCGCCAGCTCAACAAATCCCCAATCAACCAATCAGCAAATCTCTTATCCGTGTTCATCCGTGGCAAAAAAAATGTCTTAACCCGCGCGGTATAATCCTCCGACTCACCACTCAACGAGGATCACGGATGATCCGGCGTGCGTTTCCCGAAAGGTTATGGCATTGGCGACCCGCGAGCATCGCGGCGGCGGTCAGTGTGTTGCTGGGGATGACGGGAGCGCTGCTGACGAGCGGGTGTCATCCGGAGGCGAAGCCGGGGTATCAGACTTTGCCGCCGGCGCCGGTGCCGGTGGTGGAACGACGCCAGCCGATCGAGTCGCCGCGTGTGCTGACGCAGGCAGCGCCGCAGCCGCCGCTGGTTTCGCAGGTGCGTCAGGAGCCACTGGTGCGGGTGCGTTTGCTGGCGCAGGCGCCCAGCGTGACCTGTTCGGGCAGCCATTCGTTGACGGTGGGGCCGGGGCCGCTGCATCAGTCGTTGGCGCAGCCGCGCACATTGCGGGGGCCGGTGCGGATTTCGCGTTGGCAGCAGGGGTTCGCCATTGCCGCCACCGGCAGCGCGCCGATGGGGTGGAACGTGCCTTCGCTGAGCATCACCACTGGCGACGGCCGCCCGGTGCTGGTGGACGGGGTGGCGTACCCGGGCACGGTGGTGGTGCACGCCCGGGTGGACGCCCCGGCTGCGCTGGATGTGATCAACCATGTCGCGCTGGAAAGCTATTTGCCGGGGGTGCTGGAGAAGGAGCTGTATCGCAACTGGCATCCGGGCGCATTTGCTGCGCAGGCGATTGCCGCCCGGTCGTATGCGGTGTGCCAGGCGCATCGCTACCAGGCGCGGCATTTCGACCTTGAAGCCGGCGTCGCCAGCCAGGCGTATGTCGGCGCCAGCGTCAGCGCCAAGGCGTCGGAAGCAGCGCGGCGAACGCGCGGGATGCTGCTGGCGTGGGACGGGCGCGTGGTGCCCGCCTACTACAGCAGTTGCTGCGGCGGGACCAGCCAGGATGCGGCGTTCGCGTTTCCCGAGGGCGAAAACATTCCGCCCTTGCGGGGGGGGCGCGAGGATCGCTGGTGTCAGAACGCTTCGACGTTCCGCTGGGGGCCGATCCGCCGGGATTACAACGAGCTGACGATTCGCATGGCGGCCTGGGGGGCAGCCAACAAACATCCGGTGGCGGGTTTGCGGGCGCTGCGCGAGGTGCGGGTGGCGGCGAACAACAGCGCCAGCCGGCCGATCCGCTTCATGGTGATCGATCAGGCCGGTCAGCAGTACTACCTGGGCGCCGAGCAATTCCGCTTCGCCTGCAACATGGCGGCCCCCGGCCTGGGCGCCGTGCCTGCGGCGCTGACGCTCAAGAGCAGTTTCGTGCGGCTGCGCAATGAAGGTCGCACGCTGCTCATCGAGGAAGGCCGCGGCCACGGACACGGCGTGGGGATGTGCCAGTGGGGCGCCCAGGGCATGGCGCAGGCGGGTGTAGACCCGATCCAGATTCTGCAGGCTTATTACCCGGGCGCCACCGTCGTGCAACCCTACTAACCCCCAATGCCGAAATACCTACCCCATCAAAAGCATCACAGAGTTCATAAATGATTTACATGTAATAACTAACAGGATTTCGCCGGATTCCGCCACCGGCTCCGCTTGCTGGGCAGGAAAATTGGAGCTACACTGCCGGGCTTGCAACTTGGGGCCGGTCGAGCATTTCCACACCGGCCGGGACATTACCGAAAAGGGGTTCCGCAGCCGAGAGGGAGCCGAGTCCGTGGCGAAAAAGACGACGAAGAAGAAAGCGAAGAGCGCTGCTCCCAGCCGCGCCCGCAACGTCAAACAGGCCGCCCCCGGTAAGTCCATCAGCAAAAAGGCGGCTGCGAAGAAAACGTCCGCCAAGCCCGCCAGTCAGAAGCGGGTGAGCCGCAAGTCTGTGAGCAAAAAACCCGTGACCAAGAAGAAATCCACCCCGCAATCCGCTGCCAAATCCGCTCCCGCCAAGCCCGCCGCCAAGAGCACGACCAGCTCCAAACCCAAGCGTGGCAAAGCTTTGACCATCGTCACCAAGAAACCCACCCGCAAGCCCCAACGCCGCGCTGTCACTATGCCCACCGCCAACAACCCCCGCAATGGTCAAGCCGTGAAAGTCAACGGCCTGTCCGAACGGGTCGCCAAAATCCGTGAAAGCCTCCACCGCGGCCGGGAAAACCAGGCCCGCGTCATCATCGAATCACGCCAGCTGAGCATTGATGATCTCAAGAAGATCAAATCCGGCCTGTCCAAAAAGGACCTCGACGCGTACCGCCAGATCCTGATGGAAAAACGCGCTGAAATCCTCGGCGACGTCGCCGCCCTCAAAGACGGCTCCCGCGTCCGCAGCGAGGGCATCAGCTACGAGCACATGGCGGACGTCGGCACCGATCAGTACGAGCAGGAGTTCGCCCTGGAGCTGATGGAGTCCGAACGCGAACTGCTCGAACGCATTGACGATGCCCTGCTGCGCATGAAACAGGGCATCTACGGCGTCTGCCTGGAAACCGGTCAGCCCATCGGCAAAGCGCGACTCGACGCCAAGCCCTGGGCCAAGTACACCATTGACGTGGCGCGCGACCGTGAACGGCGCGGCCTGCCGGTCTGATCCGATCCTCTCCCTTCCGCCGCAACGACGAGGGGCATGAACGAGGCGACCTCTTCCAAGCCGACCTCCGCTGCCGATCCCGCGCCGGCGCTTGGCGCGTCCTCTTTGCCGTTGCCGGACCCGCCTCTGAGCGCCGGCCGCTCCCGCCGGGCGATCCTCTTCTTCACCATCACCCTGCTGGCGGTCTTCGCCAGCGATCTGATCATCAAAGACGTCTGCTTCCGCTACGTCGCGGGCATCCCCATTGAGCTGGACCCACGCTACCCCGGCGACGCCTCGGCGATCCCCCCCCACGAACCGGTTCCGGTCATCCCCCACCTGCTCTCGCTCCGGCTGACCACCAACACCGGCGCGGTGTTCGGCCTGGGCAAGGGGCAGCAATGGTTGTTCGTGGTCGTCTGCCTCGTGGCGGCGGGACTCATCGGCCGCATGTTCTGGAAAAGCGACGCCCGCGACCGTGTGCTGCATCTGTGCCTGGCGCTGATCCTCGCCGGGGCGTTTGGCAACCTGTACGACCGCATCATGTTCCGCGCGGTCCGCGACATGTTCTGGCTGCTGCCGGGGTGGAATCTGCCGTTCGATCTAAGCTGGCCCGGCGGCGCGCGCGAGGTGTATCCCTGGCTCTTCAACGTCGCCGACGCCGCCCTGGTCTGCGGCGTGCTGTGTCTGGTGGTGCTGTTGCAGTTTCGCCCGCCAGGCCCGGAAGAAAAAGCGCCGGCGAAAAAAGCCCCGCGCTGATGCTCAAGCGTATCTCTCACAGAGCCACAGAGAACACGCAGTTGTGGCGGGACGAGCGCGGTAGTTGCGGTGGTGGTGAAGTGCGCACGGAGGCAACCCGGGTGCGTCAGGGCGCGTGCCCCCGGCCATGCAGCAGGCCTTCGAGCACCGCGGCCTTCATGGCTTCGGCGGTGACCACTTCCTCCACCACCACGCTGTCGGCGCCGGCAACGGTGGCGCCCAGGCCTTTGCTCAGGTAATTGGTGCGCACAGCGATGAAGATGTCCTGATTGATCTGCCGCGCCACCCGACAGGCCTGGATGGCTTCATCCTCATCGGGAATCGCCAGGATCAACGCATCGGCATCGCACAGGCCCGCGTCGCGCAGCACCGCCGGGTCACTGGCGTCGCCATGCACGACCCGCCGGTCCAGTTGCGCCTGCCGCTCACAGGTGACGGCGTTGCGGTCGATCACGGTGACGGCGACGCCGATCTTTTCCAGCAGGTCCGCCACCACGCGCCCGACCGGGCCATAGCCGGCGATGAGGACATGACGCACCGGCGGGTGGGTCGGCGAGGTTGGCTCGGTTGCAGTCATGCCCGCGCTCCGGGAAAGGCGAGGGCGGCACCGGGCCCCCGCGCTGCCCGAAGCATCATAGCCGGGTGGTGAGCCGCCGGCGGAAAGATTATGCCGCCTGCGCAGACTCCAGTGAGCGCATCACCTCCCGCAGCGCCGGCTCCACGCGGTCGTATTCCTGTTGACAGGCGCACAGCAAAGCCTCGGCTTCATCGAGCTGCCCGGCGCTGGTCACATGCTGCATCTTCTCGGCCAGCGCCGCCAGGGGCAGGGCGCCGATCGCCCCGGCTGCGCCCTTGAAGGCATGCGCCACTTTGGCGAACGTACGCGGGTCTTCCCCCGCCAGCGCCACCGTCATCGCCGCCAGCCGTTCCTGGGCATCGACCATGAAGGTTTCGATGAGCTCACGCAGGAATTGCGGGTCATCCAGTTCGCGCAGACAAGCAATCGTCTCGGGATCGATCGCCGGCTTCACACCACTTGCACTCATGAATTTGGCCTTTCGCGGAGGCTGTAAAGGATTACGAATGGACCGCGCTTGGCCCGGAAGGCGTCACTTCGAGCTACCCTGCTCAGGATCGACCAGTCGGTGGTTGGACTTGAGCCCAGGGGAAATGACGCGCCCAGCATCCGCGTTGTCGGCGCCCTGTTATTGGGACGCGCTGGCGCTACTCGTCCTCACGCTCGTAGAGATAGCTGGTGATGGCGCCGATAAAACAGAGCACCGCGAAGAACCCGCCCACCGTCACCGGCCGACGCCAGTCGCGCGCCAGCGGCGTCAGCGCCCCGGCGCAGATCAGCATGCACAACCCCGCCCCCACCAGCCCGATGGTCCGCAAACGCGCCACCAGACGCTGCCCACGCACCTCCGGATCCACTTCCTGCACCACCCCCAACCCCTGCCGCAGGTTGTACACGTTGCCGCACTCCGGGCAACGCCCCGCCTCCGGCAGCCCCGTCAGATCGTAATGACATTTCCCACAAGTCGGTTCGGCGCGTGACATGATGATCCCGATGGTAATCCCCGCCCCCGCTCCCGCACAACCCCACCGCCACCCGGCCCGCGCGCAGAACTGCTGCCACGCCGGCGCCCTCGCTGGACCCGCTCGCCTGACGCTCCACCCCCGCGCCGCGCCGCCCTACACGCTGTGCGACTCCGACAACGCACTGAGGTTCGCATCGTGCAGGATGTGCTCCACCGAAGCGATCGCATCGTTGAGCGTGCTGTTGAGCGGCTGGAGCAATTCGCTCGAACCATTGAAATGCGGCAACGGGTCCACCGCGTTGATCACATCCAACAGATTGATCTGATCTGCCGCCCGGCTGAGCACAAATCCGCCATGCGGCCCACGCTGACTGAGCACCAAACCGTTGCGGCACAGCCGCTGCAACACCTTGACCAGATAACCCTGCGACACCCCGGTGCGCTCGGCGACCTGCTGCGACGTCAAAGCCTCCGGCCCGGCGCTCGCCAGGCACACCATCGCCCGCAATGCATATTCCGCGGTCTGCGTAATGATCGACATTGACATTCCCCTGCGGCGGAGATTGATCCAAACCCTCGCGCGGCGGCAACCCTCGAGCGGACTGCACCCACCACGCCCACCGCCTGCATCCCATCCCGCGCCGGCGACAGTCCGACCAGCGACGCAACTTCGAGCCGCCTGTTCAGCCGGTCCTCACAAGTTCGCCGATCGCCATGCCCTGTTCGCCCAAGCACGCTGCTCCTGGTTGCAGGCCCTCTTGCCTCGCCGGCGAGAAAAGCCCCGACAGCGCTGGCAACCCGCGCCGCCTGCGGCTGGCGCCTGAGTTGGCCCGTCCGGGCTTCGGCAAGGCGACACTCCCCCACTCTGCTCTCAATTTGTACCGGAGGCGAATGTAAATATCAAGACAAAAAGGTACTTTTGTATTGAAAAAATATATTGTTCATTTACACTGCGAGCCGATGCGTCTGGGGGGCCGGGCGCGCAAGGAGGCCCTGATGGCAGTTCTCGGTTTAGTCCTGACCCTCACGGATGATCCATTTCTGCGCGACGATCTCCTGCTGACGTTGCGGCGCGACCCGTTTATCGACACCGGGCCGCTGCACGGGCAACGCCTGCCGGTGGTCATTGCCGCCGAGAACGCCCTGGCGCTCGAGCAGCAGTGTCAGCGGCTGCTGATGCTGCCCGGCGTGCGGCAGATGGAAGTGGTGGACCGCCCCGCCAGCGCCTCGGCTGCGTAAATGCCCTCCCTTCAGCACTGAGTCTGCGCCATCCCGCGGGGCAAACAACGGGACGCGGACACTCACCCGGCGGTCCATGCTGCCGTTGCAGCGCGCTTCAACTGGAAGTGCCGTTCCGCAACGCTGCAGAGAAAATCCCCGTCCAGGCCCATCCCGGCGCGCTTCGCCTTGACACCCTGCCGAAATTGGGGACGATCAAGCCATCATCACCACCCCAGGCTCAGCCTGACAGCAAAGGGATCGCCCATGGCAAGCGGCGCATCGGGAGCGCTCATCGTGCAGCGGATGGCGGACATCCACATCGTGGAGTTCGTCGAAACCAACATCATTGACCAGTTGCTGATCGAGCGCATCAAGGAAGAACTGCTGGATCTGGCGGAACGGGCGGGACACCCCAAGCTCATCATCAACTTCTCGGGCGTCAAGCACATCTCCTCGGCGATGCTGGGCACACTCATGGCGCTGCAGAAAAAAGTCAAAGCCGCCGAAGGCGAGATTCGCCTGCTGGGCATCAACGATCAACTGCTGGGCGTGTTCAAGCTGACCCGCCTGGACAAGGTGCTCAAGATTTACAAGAACCTGGACGCGGCGCTGCATAAGTTCTAAGGCTGGAGGTTCTGCTTCGTGGTTCACTTAGCCCCCGGCGAATCGCCAGGGGCTAAATGGCGCATAGCGCTATTCGTGGCAGCCCGACACGCGGGAGGCGGCAGGAGTTCAAGGCCGTATGGCGGAAGCGACCGAAGCCCATGTCGACATCGTGGACCCGTCCGGCTCCACGCGCCGGGCGACGCTGGCGGGCAGTTCCGTCATTGTCGGGCGCACCGAAGACGCCGGCCTGACCCTCCCGCTGCCCACCGTCTCGCGCCAGCACGCCGAGCTGTTCACCGACGCCTTTGGCCGCTGGTGGATCAAGGACCGCGGCAGCCGCAACGGCACCATCGTCAACGGCGTCAAGATTGCCGACGAAACGCTGCTGACCCCGGGCGACAAAATTCAGATCGAAACCTTCCTGCTCACCTTTGGCGCCAAGGGCCCCCTGCCCACCCGCTCACGCACCGGCTCGGCGCCGCTGAGCGACACCCTGAGCGTCAGCGACAGCCCCGGCGAAAGCATCTCGCGCCTTGATCGCCTGCCTTCCCCCAAAATCGACGCCGCCCACCTGTCCAACCTCACCGCGCTGGCCGGCCAACTGCTGGCGACCGAGAACGACGCGGCGCGCCTCGAACTGCTGTGCAAGCTCATGGTCAGCCGCGAGTTTCACGGCAACGCCGCCGTGGCGTTTCGCATCAACCTGCTCAGCCCCGACGAAGAACCGCAACTGCTCTGCGGCCCCATCTCGGGCAAAAACTGGCGCGGCCAGGAAAAACCCTACATCTCCCGCACCCTGCTGCGCGGCGTGCGCGAACAGAAAGCCCCCGTCATCGCCTCCAATGTCGCCAGCGGCGGCGAGGTCATGGCGCTCTCGCTGGCGGGCAATGTCCAACAACTGGCGGCGCTGGCGTGCCCGCTGCATCACGACGACGCGGCGCTCGACGTGCTCTACGTCACCTTCCCCGGCGAGTTCGGCACGCCCGAATGGCTGGCGCTGGCGGCCCTCGCCGCCGAGCAGTTCCAGCAGGCCGAGATCGCCTGGGTCGCCCGCCGCGCCGCCCAGGAACAGGCGGTCCTCGAACGCGAACTGCAGCGCGCCAGCAAGATTCAGAACAACCTCATCCCCGATCAAAAATCCCTCAAAGTTCCCGACGCCGAGCTGGCGCTGGGCTTTGAACCCTGCAAATACGTCGGCGGCGACTATGTCGATGTCGCCATGCGCAGCGACGGACAAGCGTGCATCGGCATCTTCGACGTCTGCGGCAAAGGCATCCAGGCGGCCCTCATCACCGCCAGCCTGCACACGCTCTTTCACACCAACGTCAAGCTCGACCTCACCCTCGCGGAAATGATGGAACGGCTCAACGACTACCTCGAAACGCACCTGCCCGACGAGTCCTTCGTCACCGCCATCTGCCTGCTGTATGACCCGCGCACCGGACGCATCGAAAGCTCCAACGCCGGCCATCCCCCCGCGCTCATCGCCACCGCCGCCGGCGACGTGCGCGAGCTGCCATGCGGCGAGAACCCCCCGCTGGGCTACATCCCGTTGCCGTATGAATGCAATACCCACGAGCTGGCGCCGGGCGAAACGCTGTGTCTGTTCACCGACGGGCTGACCGAGGCCGCCAACCCCGCCGGCGCGATGCTCGGCGTCGAAGGCGTCACCGCCATCCTGCAGCGCATCGTGCGCGAGCAGGGCGGCGCCGGCTGTCCCGCCATGGCGCAGGCGATGATTCACCAGCTCGACGCCCACGAAGCCGACGCCCCGCGCGGCGACGACCGCACCTTCCTGCTGATGCGGCGGCAGTAGCCCAATCAACGAGCCGGAAGCGTCAGCGACGGGCTACGCGTTCGGATGTGCTGCAATTCGTGGTTAACCACAGACCCTGGGGCAATCGTACGCCCAACCCGTCGCTCACGCTTCCGGCTCGTTAAGTCACCGCCGATCAATTGGGCGACACGTGCGCGGGGTCTTCTTCATCATCCGGCAGCACGCCGTTGGCGCGGGCCTGAGCAGCGGCCAGCAGCGGCAGCAAACGCTCGGCAACCAACGCAGCGCCGTCGGTCGGGCAGTGGTCGGTGAGCCACTTGCGCATGTTGTCGCGCTTGCGGGGATTGTTCATCAGCATGATGAGCGGGCCCGCCAGTTGCCGGGCGTTGGCCATCGGGTCGATGCGATCGGTGAGGATGCTGGCGCCCCCGCCGCGCATGAGCGGTTCGGCATTGAGGCGCTGATGCTGATCCTTGTGCCAGGGATACGGCAGGAAAATGGTGGGCGTGGCGTTCGCCCACACCTCGGCGACGCTGCCCGCCCCCGCCCGGCTGATGGCGATGTCCGCAGCGCGCCACGCCAAACCCATCTCGCTGAGGAACGGCTCGACCCGCGCGGGAATCTCCGCGGCCGCGTAGCTGCGCCGCAGTTCCTCCACATCCGCTTCCGCCCCCGCCAGGTGCAGCAGTTGCCACGACGCCAGCGCCGCGCTGGGCACCGCCAGCCGGGTCATCTGCATCATGGCGCGGTTGATGGTGGTCGCCCCCTGACTGGCGCCGGTGATCAGCAGCGTGCTGCGCATGGGGTCGAGCCCCAGTTGCTGCCGCGCCGCCCGGCGATCCTCCGGCCCAATCGCACAGCGGCGCAGCGGCACGCCGATCGGTTCGGCATCCGGCAGCACCGGCGTGTTGTAGGCGCTGAACAGGTAGGTCGCCTGCGTCGCCAGCAGTTTGTTGGCGCGCCCGGGCACGGCATCGAGGTTCATCATCAGCACCGGCACATTCGCCGCCGCCGCGGCTTTGATGACCGGGCCGGACACGAACCCGCCCGTGCTGACCACGGCCGCCACCGGTCGGGAGAACAGCAGGTCGCGCACGATGGCGGTGCTCTGACTCCACGCGGCGGCAAACGAGAGCCAATGCCAGGGGCGCGAGGACCACGGCCGCACGGGCAGCGCGGTGAACGGCAACTCCTGGGGACGGAGAATCTCGGCGTCCACTGCCCGATTGGAGACGACAAAGTGCGCCTGCAGGGCAGCGCCGGCTTCCTCCAGCCGTTCGAGCACCGCCAGGTTCGGGAAGATGTGCCCGCCGGAGCCACCACCGGCGAACAGAATGACAGGCGTATGGGACATGTTGCTTTTCAACCTGGGGATGCTGAGGGAACCGGGGATACCGAGGATTCCGGGGATTCCGGGGGGGCTGACTGCGCCAGCGCGTCATCCGTGATCGTGTGGTCCGCGTCAGCCGATGCGGTATTGCACCGCAGCGCATTGGCGTTGTCCAGTGCCGCGACCAATCCGAGGTTGAAAGCGCCGATGATCCAACCGGTGCCGCCGGAGCTGACCAGGGGCAGGGCGATGCCCTTGGTGGGCACCAGCACCACGACCACGAGCAGGTTGATGAGGGCCTGGGCACAGATCATGAGGGTCAAGCCCAGCGCCAGCAGTCGGCCGAACTGGTCCTGACAGGCGCGCACCACCGACAGGCCGGTCCACAGCAGCAGGGCGTACAAGCCGGTGACGAGCAATGCCCCCGCCAGCCCGAGTTCTTCACAGATGACAGCAAAGATGAAGTCGGTGGTGTCTTCGGGCAGGTAGCCGAATTTCTGCACCCCGTTGCCCAGGCCGCGCCCCGTCAGCTCGCCTTGCGCGATGGCGAGCATGGATTGAATGGGGTGATAGCCATTGGCGTTGGCGGCATCCCAGGGGTCCAGAAAAGCCGTCAGCCGGGCGACGCGCCAGGGGGTGAAGTAGATCAGGGCAGCAAAGGCAGCCACGCCCAGCGCCACCGGCAGCAGCAATTGCCACCACTTGCCCCCGGCCGCCAGCAGCAGCGCCAGGGCGACGACGCCCAGCAGCGCCGCGGTGCCCAGGTCCTCGAGCACCACCAGCCCGCACGCCAGCCCGGTGAGGATCAACGGCGGGAGCAGGCCATCGAAGAACTTGTGCATGGTCAATGTGTGCCGCGCCCCCCACCCCGCCAGCGCGGCAACCAGGGTGAGCTTGAGCAATTCGCTGGGTTGGAAGCTCAACCCCCAACTGCGCGGGCCCAGGTACAACCAACGCGTCGCGCCGTTGACCGTGCGGCTCAAGCCCGGCACCTGAGTCAAACCCACCGCCACCAGCGAAGCCAGCACCAGCCAGAACACTGGCCCACGCCAGCCGGCGCGGCGGAAGATTTCCCGCACATCCAGCCGACTCGCCAGCCACATCGCCCCCAGGGCGAGCACGGCATACAGCGCCTGCCGCCCGGTGAGCAGCGCCACGGCGTCATGGTTGGCGTCACCGCCAATGGTCATGCCCGCCGATTGGGTCATCACCACGCCCAGCCCCAGCAGGGCCACGGCGGTGAGCATCATGATTTGGCCCGCGCGCAGCATCGCACCCACATTATCGGCCAGCGCCGGGCAAACGGTCCAATCGCGGCGCGCAGCGGTGAAGTGATGCGCCTGCTTCAAACGCACTGGAAGCGTGAACAACGGGCTACGCCTGCGGATGAGGAGGAGTTGTGGTGGACCACAAATGCTTCGGCCGCCCCACGCCCAACCCGTCGCTCACGCTTCCGGCTCGTGAAGGCAACTCTTCCGCAGGTCCGGGCTGGCCCGGACAGGTGATAAATGGCGTTAAAAAAGGGGATAAGTACATTATTTTAGTAAAAATAATGTACTTATCCCCTTTTTTAACGCCCCCCTGGGCTTTCCACCGCCTCACGGCACCAGGAAGATGTCGCCGGCCTGGCTGGGGGCTTCGGTGCCGTTGTAGCGGTCGACGCCTTCGATCAGCCAGAGGTGGTTGCCGCGGTAGACCGGGCGGGTGGACCACTGCACGCTGCCGTCGGACACGAGCAGGTTCTGCCCGGCCCCGCTGTGGGCGAAGCTGTTGGTGTCGCGTTGCAGTTCGGTGCGGAAGCGGAGCGCACCGGTGGTGGAACGCAGGAACAGCGGATTTTTGTCCGCCAGCAGCGGGCTGGCGTGAGCGCTCAGGCGTTGGCTGACGGGGGTGTACTGGTTCTGGTAGCTGTAGGAGACGGCCTCATAGCGGGGCCAGTCGTACATGCTGGGGGACATTTCGCGCGGGGCTTCGCGGTTTTCCGGGCACGCCAGCGCGCCGGGGCTGACGTAGTGCTGCCGCGCCAGGAGGTAGAGGTTCGCCGAGTTGGACTGCACCGCCTGGCCGTTGCGGGGTTGTTCCCCGACGTGATACCACGGGCTGCCGGGCTCCAGGTGCTGGCGGGGCAGGAGGTCGTTGAAATCGCTGGCGTACAGGCCGAAGCTCGCGCCGGCGGCGGCGAGGTTGGATTCACAAGCGAAGCGGCGGGCTTCCGAGCGATTGCGCACCAGGGCGGGCAGGGCGATGCAGATGCCAAAGACGATCATGGCGGCGACGGCGAGCATTTCCGGCAGGCGCAGCGGCATGCCCGAGAAGCGCGGACCGGGGCGTTCGGTCAGCATGAGGCGCGGCAAGGGCTTTTCGCGCGGCACCGCTTGACGCACGGCCGCGAGCGTGCGGGCGGTCAGGTCGTGCGGCGGCGCGGGGGCGGGGTCCAGCGCGAGCAGGCCCAACAGCCGGCGCACCTGCGCCTGGCGCTGGGGAGCTGTGGAATCAGCAGCCGAAGCGGTGGGGGGGGAGTTGCGGGGGTCAAGCACGCGATCGACCGCCAGCGCGTCGGCGGGCAGGAGGCTTTCCGCGCCGGCGTCAGGCGTCAGGTTGTTGGGACTGCTCTGGTCCATCACATCACCTCGGGGCCCTCATGGCCACGGTTCGGGGGCATCCTGCCGATTTTTCCTGCCAGTGCTACGCTCCAGTCGGCGGCGTGGTTGCGGGCGACGGGTCCGGGTCCGCCTGACGCCAGCGTTTGGCGAACTGCGCCACCGCGGCATGCAGCCGACTCTTGACCGTGCCCAGCGGAATCTCCAGCGCCTGGGCGATTTCCACGTACGCCAACTGGTGGAAGTACGACAACAGGAGCACTTCGCGCAGGTGGTCGGGCAGATCATCAACCACCTGGCGCACCTGTTGGCGCAGCTCCGCCTGCTCGGCCGCGGTATGCGGCTGGGGAAGGTCCGCCTGGAGCAGGTCGCCCAGGGTGGTCGTACCGGCGTCATCCGATGAACCGGTCACCGGGGCGGCCAGCGTCACAGGCGCTTTCCGTTTGTTTCTACGCATCCAGTCCCGGGCTTTGTTCGCGGCAATCGTAAAAAGCCACGGCTTAAATCGACGCTGGTCGTCAAAACGGTCCAGATGGGTGAAAACCAGCACGAAGGTTTCCTGAAACAGGTCCTCCGCCGCCACGGCATCCCGGCAAAACCGCGCCAGAAAGTGATACAGCTCCAGGCGATACCGCTCGACCAGCTCCGCAAACGCCGGCTCCTCCCCCGCGCCCGCCCACCGCGCCAGCTCTTCGTCGGTCGCATGCTCTAGCTGGGAGATGGATCGCAAGTGGTGGTCCAGACAGGGATAAGAGATTTTTGCCACGGATGAACACAGATGAACACGGATGAAGAGATGTTGAATTTGGAGATTTGGTGATTTGAGATTCGGTGATTTGTAGCGGGCAGCTTGCCGTAAACGCCTCACCGTCAGCTAAGTTTCACATCACCACATCCCACATCTCCACATCAACACCTCCACATTCGCTCCGCTCATCCGCAGCTTGCACGCAACAGGTTAGCTTCTCCTCACCTTCATCTCTTCATCCGTGTTCATCTGTGTTCATCCGTGGCAAAAAAAATGCTTCACTTAAGCGGATTGATCACCAGCCCGGTCGCCAGCTTGGGGTAGAAGAACGTGCTCTTCTGCGGCATCAGCTCGCCGGCGGTGCAGACCTGCTCGATCGCGCCCAGCGGGGTGGCCTGGGTGATGACGCCCAGTTGGTAGTGGCTGCCGTCGGTGATCTGCTCGACAGTCGGCAAGTCGTGGGGGAACTTCCACGCCAACGGCTTCCCGCCGGCGAAGTGCGGCTGACACAGCTCCTCCACCAACAAATGCTGCACGATGGCGACATCCAACTGGCGCCAGGCGGGGGTGCGGTCGGCATGGCTCTGCGCCAAGGGGTCGGCATCCACCGTGGTGCAGAGCGCCAGCGGGCCTTCGGGATCACCCGGACACAGCAGCCCCAGCGCGTGGTGGCCGGCGGTGGGCAGCGCGGCCTCGAGCGCTGCGAGTGAATCACCTTGGAACTTAGTGATTTGAATCCTGCCCCGGCCGACCTGGCGCAGCTTCGCCAGCGACAAGCCCTGCATGCCGCCGAGCACGCGATGGGTGGGCAGCACGATCAGGCCCGGGTCCTGCATCGCCACCAGCACGAACAGGCACGCCTGCGCGGGATGGTCAGCAGCGATCTCCCCGAGTTCCTGGCGGTAGTTGAGCGCGGTGGTGTAGCGATGATGCCCGTCGGCGATGAAGGTGTCACAGGGACGCAGCGCGGCCGCGAAGGTGGCGATTTCCGCGGGATCGCTGACGACCCACACGCTATGGCGCACGCCGTCGCTGGTGGTGCTGGCGGAGAAGTCCGGCTCGCCGCGCTCGATCACCCCCGCCAGCAGGCCAGTGACCTGATCGGTCGGGTCGGCATACAACCCGAAGATCGGCGAAAGCTGCGCCTGCGTGGCGCGCATCAAGCGCAGGCGATCTTCCTTCGGTTCGCTGAAGGTCTGCTCGTGGGCGTAGACGCCGCCGCTGCCGTCGCTGGGCTTGACGCCAAACGGTTGCAGCGCGACGTTGGCGATCAGCCCCCGCCGATGGTAGGTCTGCCCGCGCGCGGCGTAGGTCTGCTGATACACGTACACCGCCGGCGTGGAGCCACGCTCCAGCACACCCGCGTCGAGCCATTTGTTGAGCGTGGCGGCAGCGCCCTGATAAGCACTGTCGGGCCCGACCGTCTTGGGCGGCAGGTGCGGCAAATCAATCGCCACGATGTTGTACTCGTCCTGCGCCAGCAGACCCGCCTTGGACCGCTCATCCAGCACGTCATACGGCGGGGCGACTTTGGTCGACAAATCACGCCCCAGGGCCAGGTCATAGGTGATCGCGGTAATGGGCAAAATGCGCGGCATGGCAGCTCCAGACTGGGGAAATCGAGCCACAAAGCGTAACGCCTCCGCCCCCCCGTCGCCAGCGACCGGTCGGGAATAACCTGCCGAATTGATGCGTTAGTGGGATTATGAACCTTGATCTGTCGCGTGTTTGCGAAAATCTTATGCAAGGGGCCTTTTCAAACGCCGATAGCTCGCTAACATTCCGCTCCTTCGTACCGGGCCACCGTGCCCAAAGGAATGTTTGTACCAACCCCGGGGATACTGCCATGAAGTCCGCGAACACCACTATCGTTGCCCAACGCCTCACCACCGCCCGACGCGAACTGGCGCGGCTGCGCCATCGCCAGCTCACCCTGGCGCGCACGGGTCAGGTCATTGAATCCGCACAGGTCGCCGCGCAGGCGCGCCAGCTCCGCGAGGAAACCACCCGCGAGTTGGAAGCTGACCCCGCCGACTGCTGCTGCTGCTGATTCATCCGCCCCCGCGCTGACCGTCTGCCGTCAACCAGCTTCGCCCTGCCCCAACCCGATGGCCCTCTTGACGAGCCGGAAGCGTCAGCGACGGGTTGGGCGCGTGGTCGCCCAGGCATCTGTGGTCTAGCGCGAAGCATCCGGTAAACGATGACGTGGCCCATCGCTGACGCTTCCGGCTCGTTCAGCAAAAGCCCGCGCGCACAGCGCCCTGCACCCGCCGACTCGCGTCGGCGGCTCGGAGGGAAAGCAGCGCGCTCGGCATGCTGAGCCGCAGACGCAAGTCTGCGGGTCACGCGCCCCCGCAGCGCGCGGCTGACGCATCTGGTAGATCCGGGCTCGTCCGGCCAACGGTCTCCCTGCGCCCACCTGTCCGGGCCAGCCCGGACCTACTAAACCCACCCAGCAACTCAGCCGCGCACGTTGACGGCATACAGCCGGGGATCGAGGTTTTCCGTTTTGCGAAAGCCAATGCGCAGCCGCACCGCGCGCCCGCGCAGCCGTGATAGCAACTCACCATCCAGCAACACCGGCAGGTCCAACCCCGCATCGCCCACGATCGGCAGGTTGTTCCCCCCGGCGCCACCCGCAGCAGGCGTCAGCGGCTGAAAGTTTTCATCGCACAACGACACGCTCAGCCCCCGCGCGTCGGTCGCGTTGAGCGTGATCGCGGTGTCCTTCTCAGCCGACGCCCCCAGCGTCACCGGCTGCGTCCACACATGCCCCGCCTGCCGATTGGGAAACACCGCCAACGCCCCCCAGCGATCGCGCGGCAAGGTCGCCAGCGCGATGCTGCCGTAGTACACCTGCGGGTCGTAGCTGGCGGAGTTGCGCCACCGGCCGTGGTATATCCGCGTCTCGTCGCCCACGTTCAAAATGCCGTTGCCCTGACAGAGATTGGTGTGAAACGCCTGCCCGGTCGCACACGGCTCGGCGGGTGAGTCGGCCGCCGCCAGGAAAATCTGCCCCGGCGCCGGCTCGGTGAACCGCACGCCATCGCGGGACACCAGCAAGCCCAGATCGCAATGAATGTCAGCGAAATTCGGCTCGTTGTACCAGATGCCATACAGCCCGACGCAGACATTGCCGAAGCTCGCCGCCGCCACGCCCAGATGGTTGTGGACATAGCTGCCCTTGTGCCCACGCCGGGCGGGATCCTGTGGCTCAGGCACCAGGAAGGAGGGCAGGTAGCCGTCGATCCAGTGATCGAAATCCAGCGCCATCCGCGCCAGACCCTGTCGCCCGCTGGCGTGGCCGTTGTTGGAAAAGTGCGCCCCCCAGCCGTCGCCCGCCTGGTAGCCGAACACGTACCGCCCCTGATGCTGCCAGAAGCCCGCCGGCTCCATGAACTGGTCAAGATACGGCACCCCCGCCAGCCGCCACGACAACCCATCAGGCGACACCGCCGTCGCCACCGTGGTGGTCCCGCCGTCGCGCGGGTCACGCGGGTCGGCGTAGCGCGGGAAGAACTGATATATCATTTTGTACCGGCGGCCGGGGTCCGGCTCCTGCTCGTCCTTGAGCACCAACGCCCCGGCGGTCAGCGTATGCGGCAGGTCCAACGCATTGTGGGCCGTGCTGCCCTGCCAACGGAACTGCCCCAGCGCCGGCCGGCGCCAGTTGATCCCGTCATCACTCTCCGCATAGCACACCGGCCCCAGCCACACCGGGTCGCGGTAGCGCGCCAGTTGCCGCTGCTGGTCGGCCGACCAATCGGGATTTCGCTGGCTGTGGCAGGCGTGATACCACATGCGGTACCGCCCGCCGTCGTACAGCACTGAACCATAAAACATCGCCGCCACGTCGTCGGGTTGATTGCTCCCCAGCGGCGCAGGAATCAGCACCGGCTCGGCGCGCACCTGCGGCCGGGACAGATGCAGACAAACCTGGGCACGCACCGGCAACGCCGTTTCATCCAGCGCCAGCAACAACTGCGACATGGCGAACAACTCCAAAGGAATGGTCATACTGGTATATCAGATTTCACCCCTGCCGCCAGTTGCCCGCTGTGCCCAATCCGGGGGGCTGGGGGTCTACAATGGTCGATCCTATGGACTGGATTTACCTGGACAACAACGCCACCACCGCGCCGGCGCCGGAAGTAGTCGACGCCATGACGCAGGCGCTGCGCTCCCGCTGGGCGAACCCCTCCAGCGTGCATCGATTAGGACAGCAGGTGCGGCAGGAGATGGAGCTGGCGCGGGCGAGCGTGGCGCAGCTCATCGGGGTCAAGCCGCGCACGCTGGTGTTCACCTCGGGAGGCACGGAAGCGAACAACCTGGCGCTGCTGGGGACGCGCCCGCGCGTGCTGCTGACCACGGCGGTGGAACACAGCGCCATTCGGGAACCTGCCGACGCGATGGCGCAAGCGTTGCCCGAGGGCGTGCGCGTGGTGCGGCTGCCGCTGGTGAACGGATTGGTGGAACCTCATACCTTGCGGGATGCATTGCAGCGCGAAGCCAGCGCTCAGGTCATGACGCTCGTCAGCATTCAGTGGGCGAACAATGAAACCGGGGTGATTCAGCCGATTGCCCAGCTTGCACAGGTGGTGGCGGAGGTGCGCGCCGCCAGCGGTTTGCCGGTGCTGCTGCATACGGACGCCACGCAGGCGGTGGGCAAGATTCCGGTGGATGCGACGGCGGCGGGCGTGGACCTGTTGACGCTGGCGGGGCACAAGTTCCACGGCCCCAAGGGAGCCGGCGCGTTGTACGTGCGGCGGGGGGTGCGGCTGACGCGCCAACAGCACGGCGGGCCGCAGGAAATGGAACGCCGGGGCGGCACCGAAAACACCGTCGGCGTGCTGGGTCTGGGCGTGGCGGCGCAGCTTGCCCAGGCATTCGTCGCCGATGATGCTCGACGCGCCGAGCTGGCGCAATTGCGTGATCATTTCGAGCAGCTCGTGTGCGCCGGCTGGCCCGCGACGGTGGTGCATGGGCACGAGCAGCCGCGCTTGTGGAACACCAGCAATCTCGGCTTTCCCCGGCTGGAAGCGGAGGCGATTCTGCTGGCGCTCAGCGAGCAGGGCGTGTGCGCCTCGGCCGGCGCCGCGTGCAGCAGCGGATCGCTCGAACCCTCGCCGGTGCTGCTGGCGCTGGGCATTCCGGAAATCGTGGCGCATGGCTCGGTGCGCTTTTCGCTGTCAAGGAACACGACCGGCGCGGAGGTGGAGCGGGCCGCCGAACTGGTGGTGCAGGTCGTCACCCGCCTGGCGCGCACGCTGCCGGTGTGAGGGGATAAAAAAGGGGATAAGTACATTATTTTAAAATAATGTACTTATCCCCTTTTTTATCCCCGTCCCCGCGCGTCGACTTGACCGCCCCGCAGCGCTTCCCGATGATGCATACAGCAGCGCATGGCGTTGCTTGTGGCTGTGTTGCCTGAAGCAGTGAACCAGGCAGCCGGTAGGCGACGAGGTCGCCGGTGGGTTCAAATCCCACGCCAGCCGGTTTTTTGCGGGCAGCGTGGCTTGGCCGTCCACCTTTTGCCGCCCAGTTGTGCCGGACGGCCCAAGCCCGGAGGTTTCCGTGATCCCACGCGAGCCGCCCCGTCGTCCCCAATTGGGGTTCCTGTATCTGCCCCCCTACCGCGTGCAGGGCATCTCCATCGCCGGCGAAGAATCCGTCGTGCAGGTGCCGGAGCTGTCAGTCTGTTTCGACATCGGCCGGTGCCCCCGCGCCGCCCTGGCGAGCGAGTTCGTCGCCCTGACCCATGGCCACATGGATCATGCCGCCGGCTTGCCCTACTACTTCTCGCAGCGCAACTTTCAGGGCATGGGCACCGGCACGGTGATCTGCCCCGCCGCGCTGGAGCAGCCGATCCACAACGTGATGCGCGCATGGGTGGATCTCGAAGCCCAGCGCACGCCGTACCAGGTCATCCCGCTGGCGCCCGAAGCCGAGCTGGAAGTCAAGAATCACATTTTCCTGCGCGCGTTCGCCACCAATCACACGGTGCCGTCGCTGGGGTTTGTCATCATCGAGCGCCGCAGCAAGCTTCGGCCGGAGTTCGCCGGACTGCCGCAGGAACAGCTCGTGGCGCGCAAGAAGCGCGGCGAACAGATCACCGTGCAACTGGAAATCCCGCTGGTCTGCTACACCGGCGACACCGCCTGGGGCGAGCACTTCGATCGTCCCGACCTGCTCAACGCCAAGGTGCTCATCACCGAATGCACCTTCCTGGAGCCGGGCCACCGCGACCGCGCCCGCGTGGGCAAGCATCTGCATCTGACTGACGTGCAGCGGCTGCTGGAAAAGAGCACAGCCGAGGCGGTGGTGCTGACCCATCTTTCCCGCCGGACGCATCTGGGCCAGGCCCGCAAGCAGATCGAGGAAACGCTCACGCCCCAGCAGATGGAGCGCGTGCACCTGCTGATGGACTATCGCAGCAACCGGGCGCGTTACCTGACCCAGCGCGACGCCGCCGAAGCCCAGGGCGAAGGCGTGGAAGCTGAAGGTGAGGAGAGCGAAGGATAAGCCGGGCGGCGCCGAAAGCTTGTCCGATACCCATATTGCTCGCGGGACGCACAGCCGCGGCAGCCTGACGCTGCGGAACCCCAGCCAACGCGGATGGTGCCATGTTTTAACGAGCCGGAAGCGTCAGCGACGGGCTACGCCCCCGAATGCCCAACGAATCAGGGATAACCACAATCCCCTGCCGACCCACGCCCAACCCGCACCCACGCCGCCGGCTCGTGATGTCGGACATCCTGCAGGTTCGAAACTGTTTTAACGAGCCGGAAGCGTCAGCGACGGGCTACGCCCCCGAATGCCCAACGAATC
>CAZSBB010000011.1:0-72612 GCA_964605235.1 uncultured Phycisphaeraceae bacterium | reverse complement strand
TTTAACGAGCCGGAAGCGTCAGCGACGGGCTACGCCCCCGAATGCCCAACGAATCAGGGATAACCACAATCCCCTGCCGACCCACGCCCAACCCGCACCCACGCCGCCGGCTTGTGAATTCGGACATCCTGCAGGTTCGAGCGCACGGACGAGCCGGCCATGCGGTATTCACTCGCCCATCAACCCATTTGCTGATTCACTGATGCTCAGACACACCGTCCACCGTACGCCAACCTAAACCGGCACGGCTTAAAATGTATTTTAATTGAAAATACATTTTCTATGCTGCCGCCCCGATGTCGCTTGTCGAGGGTGGCGTGGGAAGGCGGGGTGGGTGGCGTGGGAACGCGGGGTGGGCGCCGCGGGACGGGGGAATGCTGTGGGGACGGCGCGACGAAGGCCTGATGCCTGGCGCGGCGTCAATGCCGGTAATCGCGCGGGCAAGCACACCCCGTGACCACCTGCCGACACCCGCCGACACCACACCCCGCAGGCCCGCCCTGCTCACACCCGCCCCAGCAATTGATCCGCCCCGCGCAGGCACCGCCGGCGGAAATACCACAGCACGCCCAGACTCATGGCGTGGCTGATGACAATGGCCGCCCACACCGGGACATGAAAGTCATCCAGATCATCGAACTCCGCGAGGGGAATCAACGCCGCGGGACTCAGCAGCACCGGCCAAACCACGTCCCGCCCGCTCCACCGCCGGTCCAGCCACATCTCCCACACCACCACATACAACACCGGCCAACCCGCCACCCACAGCACCAGCGCCCCCACCGCCGTCAGCAACGCCTGGGCGTGCCGCCTCACCCGCATGCCGATCCACATCCCCAGCCACCCGATCATCGGCAGGTTGATGAACACCGACCCCAGCGCTGCCGCCAGATAAACCATCGCCCGGGAAAAATGGCTGCCGTTCCCATCCACCGCGGTCCACGGCCAGGTCTCCCACCATGTCTCCACGCCGATCAGCAACAGCAGCGGCGTCATCAACACCAACCCCAGCCGCCGCAGCGCTGCCGTCTTCTGCAGCACCAGCTCCCGCCCGGTCATGGGCGTCGTCAGCAACACCTCCAGCGTCTGCCGCGCCCGCTCGGTGGCGAAAATGCTCGCCCCCTGCACCACCATCAGCAGCGCCGCCAGCGGCCAGGTGAAAAACAACGTCACCGACAACGCCTCGTTGTTGCGCCGATAGCCCGGCTGCGTCAGCGCCACCACGCCGCTGACCACAAACAGCGTCGGCAGCAGAAACACCACCAGAATGCGCAGCAGGTACTGCGGCTGCCCCACCGCGCGTTTGGTCAGTTCCCACCACGCCACCGGCTGATCGCCCGGCAGTGCGGACTTCGGCTCGTACAACACCACGCCGCCGGTCAGCTTGTTCGCCCGCTTGAACAACGCATCGAGCCGGCGGAAGAAACCCAGCAGCACGTTGCGCGGCCGAAGCAGCGCCCGGCGTTTCACGAACACCACCGCCAGCACAAAGCTGATCAAGGCGGTGCCCAGCGCCGGGAGCAAGCCTAAACACAGCGCCCCCAGCCCCCGGTTGTACGTTTCATAAAACCAGAACGGCGGAATGAACAAACCCAACCATTCCTCATCAACCCGGCGCAGCATCCGCCCGCGCGTGGCGATGTATCCCAGCGCCGACAGCAACAGGGGCAGCGCATACAGCAAGCCGCCCACGAGGTACGTACCCAGATACGCGCCCGCCGTCGAGCGCGCGTAGGCCGAGAGCATCAGCGCGATGCAGCCGACCTGCAGCAGGCACACCGCCAGCGTCAGCGCCGCCGCCAGCAGATGCACGACCCCAAAGCCGCCAAACGCATACGCCACCGCCACCAGCGGCAGCGCCAGCAGCAGATAGATGGACATCGGCAGCAGGCGCGACAGCAGTTTCTGCCCCGCGATGCGCCACGGCGTCAACTCCGTCAGCAACAACAGCACCAGGGAGTCGCGCTCCTTCTCCTGGGCGATCACGCCGCACAACAGGGCCGGCAGGAACAGATACACCCCGGCAAACTGCACCGCCACCAGCATCTCAAAGAGTTCCCGCCCGCGCCCCAGCGCCCACAGCGGATTGATCCCGCGCCCCAGTTGCTCATGCAACATCATCCCGCCGACCACATACAGCAGCCCGGCATACACCACGCGCAGCACATAAGTCCACCGCCGCGCCGCCTGCTCGAGCAGCTCTTTGGTCACCAGCGGCCAACGCAGCCAATGGCGCCAGCGAGTCAGACGTGAGGTTGTCGTCTGCGTCATACCTGTTTCACCTCACACCCGCCGCAGCAATCGATCCGCCCGACTCAGCACGTAGTAGCGCAGCAACAACGCCAGCAGCAGGTAGCCGCCCAAGTGCAATTCCAGCACCAACCAGGGCGACAGCGGCAGATCAGACGCATCGTCCAACAGTTGCAGCAGTCCCAGCGGACCCACCGGCCAAGATGTGCCGATCCACGGCCGATGCTCGCCCGTCAGTTCTCGGAAGATCATGTCCACCAATGCGTCGCTGAGCAGCCAACCCATGAAGAGCATCAACGTCAACATCAGGGCCTGATTGCCCGTGCGACATTTCAGGCCCAGCAACACCGAGGTCCAGGTCACCAGCGGGTAATAGATGAACGTGACGCCCAGCAGGATGAGGAGTTGGTACGCCGCGGCGGGATTATCAATGCCCGTATACCCGCGCCAGGTTTGTTGGCCGCGCAAACTGCCATGGGGGTCGAAAACCACCCAGCAGATCAGCGCGGCGATCACCACCTGCAACAACAAATCCACCGGCGCCGCGGTGCCGCGCACGCGTTGCTTAACCAACTCGCTGCCGGGCATGGGAGTGACCAGCAGCAAGTCCAGCGTCTGTCGCTGCCGATCGCCCGCCGCGACGCCCACGCCACGCAGCAGACCCAGGATCGCCAGCGTGATCAGGCACAGGCTCATGAAGATGAAACCGATCTGCACCCAATCTGCCCGGTCGGGGCGATTGAAGAGCGCGATCAGCAGCAGCAGGCCCGCAAACAATCCCAGCGACCAGAGCGCCGCCACCGCATGACGCACGGGTCGTCCACGGAAGGTCAGTTGGCTGCTGTGCCGCGCCAACCAGCGCAGCGGCTGATCATCCGGCAATGTGCGCTGCCGCGCAGCGCCAGACTGCCCGAATGACTTGGCAGCACTGCCCGCTATGGCGCGATTGATCGGCGCGGCCTGACCCACCTCCCGCGCCGTGAGCAGCAGCATCAGTCCAGCTACCCCCACCGAGGGCAGGAACCACAGCACCGTGCCATTGCTGAAACCGACCATCACGTAGCAGGCGACCGGATTCAGCGGCGTCGCCAGCATGTAGGCGGCCTGGACATGCTGGCCGACAACGTCATCCATCAGCAGCGCCAACAGCAACAACAGAAACCACGGCACGACATACATCAACAACAGCACCACATAGCTGCGCACCAGCGCCACCGTGGCGGTGCGCGAGATACTCGACATCCACAGCGCGACGGCGCCCACCTGCAGCATGGTGACCAGCAAGCCCAGCGCCGCCAGCCAGATTTCGTCCTGCCCGAACCCGCCGTAGGCATACGCCGCCGCGCCCAGCGGAAGGATCAGCAGCACGTACAGCACCGTGGGCAGCAGGCGCGAGCCGAGTTTTTCCAGCACGATGCGCCAGGGCGACAGCTGCGTGAGCACCAGCAGCGCCAGCGTGCCGCGTTGGCGTTCATCGGCGATCACTCCCGCGAGCAACGCCGGCAGCAACAGAAACACGGCTGCGAAGGCGCTGGCGACCAGGGCATAGAAAATCTGCGCGCCCTGGCCCAGCAGGTTCCAGATATCCCGGTCGCCCCAGTCATTGAGCACCGCTCCGCCGTACCAGTACAACCCCACCGCTGCGACCACGCGCAGCACCCAGGTGCGCCGCCGCGCCGCTTGCTCGAGCAGTTCCTTGCCCAGCAGCGGAAAGCGCAGCAGACGCTGCAGTCGCGCGGTTGCTGGCGTCATCGTTTGGGGATTCGCAGTCATCGAAGTGCTCATGGCGCGGCTCCGGTTACTGCGTTTTGCCGGTGGTCAGCTTCATAAACGCCGTTTCCATGTCCATCGCCTGCGGCTGGAACATCGTCACCTTCGCGCCGTATTCCAGCAGCTTCGCCAAGAGTTCATCGAGCGCGGTGACATCCTCCTGCAGGTGCAGCGCCAGCCGGTCGGCCTCCTCTTCCACGGACGCCACCCCCGGAATCGCGCGCAGCCGCTGCAGGAGGTCATCCTCCGGATGCTGCGCCAGTTGCACATGCACCAGGCGTTTGAGCTGGAGTTGGGCGTAGATTTCCTGCAATGAACCCTGGGCGACCATTTCGCCGCGCTCGATGATGCCGATGTGCGTGCACAGGTGCGCCAACTCATGGAGGATGTGGCTGGAGATGAGAATGGTTTTGCCCAGCTTACGCAGTTCCTTGAGCAGTTCGCGCATCTCGATGCGGGCGCGGGGGTCGAGTCCCGACGCCGGCTCATCGAGCAGCAGCAGTTCAGGATCGTGCAGCAACACGCGGGCGATGCTCAGGCGTTGCTTCATGCCGCGCGAGAGCGAGTCGACCTGATCGTCGATCTTGTGGGTCAGGTCGGTCAGTTCCAGCACATCGCCGACGGTGCGCGAGCGTTTGGGTTCGGTGATGTAAAACGCCGCGGCGAAAAAATGGAGGTATTCGCGCACGGTCAGGTCTTCATAGACGCCAAAGAAGTCGGGGACATAGCCGATGCGGCGGCGGATGTCGCGCGGGTGTTCGGGAATGGAAACGCCCCCCAGCAGCGCCCGCCCGGCGAAGGGTTTTTGCAGGGTGGCGAGGACTTTGATGGTGGAGCTTTTGCCCGCACCATTGGGGCCGATGAACCCGAACACTTCCCCGCGGGGGATGGCGAAGCTGATGCCGCGCACCGCCTGGAAGCTGCCGTAGCGCACGTGAAGGTTTTCGATCTGCACAAAGCTCATGGTTGTTTTTCCTCGGAAGGCAGCACAAAGCGGCGGCGCACGACTTCAATCAGATTTTCCTGACCCCGTACCAGCACCAGCAGGCATTGCGTGGGATCGGTCGAATCCACGGCAGCGAGGTCTTCCAGGCTCGGCCCGCCGGTGGGCGACACCTGACCCACCACGCTCATCCAGCCCAGGGCTTCGCGCTGGCAGGCTTCGAGGATGAACTGCGACAACTGCTGGACCTGCGGCTGCTGCAGCGTGAGTGTCTGGTAGGTGACGTTTTCGCGTCGGCCGGGCACATCAGCTTGATGGGTGGTTGCGTGGGTCAGATTCAATCCCACGCTGCGTTCGCCCTGCAGCAGAAATGCCGCCCAGTCGTTCGGGCCGGCCCACTGCCTGGACTTTTGTTTGAGCATGTCCGCCACCTGCGCGGGCGTGAGTGCGGCGAGCCACTGGCTCACCTGCTGATCGAGCGTTGCTTCCGCGTTGCCGTTGCCAATATGCAGGCTGCGTTCCAGTTGCGGCGACCACTGCGGCAGGCGGCGCTCAAGCACATACCGCTGCGGGAATCGGCCGACATACCTGGCGGGGACCATGGAGCTGTCGCTCTGGAAACCCATGTGCCAATCGCCCAACCACTCCCGGCCGATGGGCGTGCACAGCGTGTTGACCTGCGGCTGCTGCAAGACCTGTTCGCGCCCGGCAAAACGCAGCGTCAGGTCGCTCTGCCGCAGCACGGCGCCATCGGCGCCCACGTCAATGAAGCGCACCGTGCGGGCGTGGTTCTCCCGGCCCATGGTGCGGTTGGCGATGAGGATGACCACGCTGGTCATCACGATGATGACCGTCGGCACCGTGATCCATGTCCACCGCCGGCGCTTGAGTAAGCCCAGCAGAAAGTAGTCCACCGGGCCGATGAGCAGCACCGTCAGCGCGAGCAACCCCAGCACCTGATTGATCGGCAGCAGACGAATGCTCTGGGGCGCCAGCGCCTGGAGCGATCCGCCGGCGCTGACGGATTGCGGGGTCAGCATTTTGAGCAACTTGCCGTCGCCGTCCTGGTCATGCATCTGCCGCCATTGCCAATCCTGCAGGCGTTGGGGGCTGGGTTGTTGCAGAGCGCCGCTGATGACGCCGGCGTCGCGCACCGCCTGGCGCTGCTTATGCCGCAAGCGCCACAAGTGGGCCGCCAGTTCGTTTTCCATTCCCGTCGGCAGGGCATCGCCAATCAGCAGCGCCGCGGCGCCCAGTTCCCATGCGCGCAGCTCCAGGCCCGGCTGCGTGGGCAGCGTGGTGCGCGAAGCTTCGCCGAGCAAGTGCGTCAGGAAATCCAGATGCTCGCCGGGCAATCCCGCCATCTGCCGATCCACCTGCACCAGCAGCGCCCCGCCGGCTTTCACCCATGCCGCGACGGCTTCCAGTTGTTTAGGCGTGCATTGCACAAAGCCTTCGCCCGGCAGCAACAGCACGTCGATGCCGCAGTACCCCAGCGCGGTTTCCGGCAAATCACCGGGACGCTGGCGCGTGGGCAGACACGTCAGGCGCTGCCGCAGGTCCGGGGGCAGCAGGCGATCGAAGCGCAGCGCGTCGAACAGGTCGCGGCGAACCCCTGAATCACTGAGCCAGGGATCCGCCAGCACCACCACCAGGCTGCGCTGCTGGAACGTCACGCTCACCAGTTGGTCGCTCAGGTCATAGGTTTTATCCGCCGTGACGAAGCTGGCGCGCAGGTGCATCTGCTTGTCGTAATCTTCCAAAATCGCTGGGGGCAGCGCCAACCGAAACGCCTGCTGCGCCTGGGCGAGCACCAGGTCATCGAGAATCACCGCGGCGCCTTCGAGTTCGGTGTTGCTGATGCGCAGGATCAGCCGGCCGCGCTGCGTGGTCTGCGTGCGATTGAGCAGCACCGCATCCATCACCAGCGGGCCTTCGGTGCGCGGCTGCGGCGACAGCGGCACCAACGAGACGTCGATGGGCTTTTCCTGACTGTCGAACTGCGGCTGGAATTGTGCCCAGGCCACCGTCGACAGCGTCAATGCCGGCAACAACAACATCACCCTCAACAGTGAACGAACCCCCGGCCGCCTCATGCGAACGCTCCCTTCCTGCCCCACAACCCGCGCGGCCGATTGAAGTACCACCATTCCAACACCAGCAGCACCAGCGCCAGCAGCGCCAAGGCGCGCCAGAAGCTGCGATCGCTGCTGATAGCTTTGCTCTGCGCGGTGACCGCCAGCTCTTTGAACCGCAATTCCTCCCAGCCCGCCAGACGGCTTTCCGCTTCATCCAGCAGGCTCACGCTCACCGCTTGCACGAGCTTGCCGCCGTCGAGGATTTCATAACGTCCCACGCGCTGCGCCAGCGCCCCCGGAATCTGCCCTTGGACATTCGCCTGCACGGATTGGTCTTTGCCGTCGGGGCCGCGCACGAGGTACTGGCGTTCGGACACGCCGGGCAACGTCGGCAGCACGCCGGTGCGTGGGCCGGCGGTTTCGAGCAGTCCCGCCAGTTGCCGCGCCTGGCGCGCCGCATTCGCCAGCAGCACCGGGAAACCGATGCGATACGGCAGCGTGCTGCGCATGGGATCAAACAGCAGGTGATAGGCGTAGCGCTGGCCGACGCGATGTTGCAGCAGCAAGGGGCCTTTGCTGCCGTGGATCAGCACTTCGTAGCCGAGGTTTTCCAGGTCCGCCTCGCTGGCGTTCTCGGCATAGCGCGCCTGATCCTGCAGCAACACGTCCGTGAGCAGCACGTGCTGGAGCAACGGATGATCGCGGCGCCAGTCGATGATCTGGTCGGGATCATTGGTGTGCAGGGTCAGCAGGTTCGCCAGCGCTTCGGGAACAAAGCCCTGGGTGAGGGTGACCTGGGCGCTGGTCGCCAGATGGGGCTGCCTGTCGGTGACCAGCAGATCAACGCTGCTGACGCCGGGCGTGTCGCCGCCGCTGATCTGGGCGTCATCCAATCCCGCCAGCGCCTGGCGCTCGGCAGGGCGCGTGGGGGCGACATAGATGCTCAGCGGGCGCGTGGGCTGCAGTTCGAGGAAGGCGGTGTTGTCGGACGCCAGAGCGTCAAAGCCATCGGGTTGCCAGAGCAGTTCGAGCGACGCGGCGGTTTGGCCGGGGATGGTCAATGCGACGCGCTGGGGCTGCTCGGCGCGGACGACCATGTCCTGCACGTGAATCTCCTGGCCGTCCTGTTTGAGCCGGAGCGTGCCGGCCTCACTGTCGTGATTGACGGTCAGACGGACGAACAGTTCCCACTTGTCGCCGGGCACGCGCTGCGCGCCCAGGGCGGTGATGCCCACATTGACCCCCGGCTGTTCGAGACGTTGGAAGTCGAGCGTGAAGGGCAAAGCAAAGTCGGGGTTGAAGGAGAAATTGCCGTCGGAATACAGCACCACGCGCTCGAATGCATGCTGCCGGGACAGCGCCTCGGCAATGCCCAGGGCTTCATCCAGCCGGCCCGGCACGTCCTGCACGCGCACCTGCTCGAGCGCTTCGAGCAGCAGGCGGCGGTTGTTGGTGAAGTCCGACAACCGGCTGGCGGTGGCGGCAAAGCGCACAATGCAAAGTTCCTGATCGCGGTGCAGATTGTCGATCAGCTCGCGCACGCGCTGCTGGGCGACGTCGAGCCGACTCTGCTGGGTTTGCGGGTCCAGCGCCGCCATGGATGCCGAGCAGTCGATCAGCACCAGCGTGCGCCGCGCCGCGTCGGCTGCGCCGCGGAAGTAGGGTTGCAAAGCCGCCCCCACCAGCAGCAACAGCAACAGGAGTTGCAGCAGCAACAGCAGATTGCGCTTGAACCGCTGGAACGGGCTGTTGACCCGCTGATCCTGCAGCACCTGGCGCCAGAGCACCAGCGAGGGAACCGTGAGGTTGGGGCGCTTGAGCTTGAGGAAATAGAACAGCACCAGCGGGCCAACCAACAGCCCGAGCCATGCCGCCATGGGCGCCAGAACACCGATGCCGCTCATCGCCACCACCCCTTTCGCCGCAGCACATCCAGCAGCACGGTTTCAGGCGACTGCGCGGTGGAGACGGTGAGGAAGCGCCCGTTGCGCTGCTGCGCCATCTGGGCGAGCTGCGTCTGGAAGCGGGTGAGGTACTCGGCATAAATGCCCGCCAGCTCGCCGCCGCTGGTGACATCGAGCATTTCGTTGAGTTCACTGTCGATCAGGCGATGGTCGTCGGTCAGATCGGGATTGAGTTCCTGCGGCCCGAGGATCTGCAGCGCCAAAGTTTCAAGCCCGGCGGCGAACAGCGCGTTGAAGGGCTTCTGCAGGTCGCCGAAGGTGAGGAAGTCCGACAGCAGGATCGCCATGCCGCGCCCGCGATGGGTGCGCAGCAGCCGTTCCACGCCCTGCTCCAGCGCGGTGTCGCCGGCCGGGGTGAGCGGTTCGAGATAGCGGAAAACCCGCCGCAGGCTTGGCCGACCGCGCAGGGGGCCGAGGCTCTGTACTTCACCGCCTTCTCCGCCGAAGGCATACAGATAAACCGGCTCTCCACTGAACAAACCGCTGACGGCAAACGCCGCGGCAAACTGGCACGCCCGGCGCAGCTTGTCGTAGTAACCCATGGACGCGGAGGTGTCGACCACGATCGCCAGGAAGCGCTGTTCTTCCTGATGGAAGATTTTGAGGTACGGCCGGCGGAGGCGTGAGAAGATGTTCCAGTCCAGGAAGCGCAGGTCATCGCCCTCGACGTAATCGCGGTAGTCGGCAAACTCCATGCACTGCCCGCCCTTGCCCGCCAGATGCTCGCCGCGCATGCGGCTGGTGAAGCGCGAGCGCGGGATCAGCCGCAGCCGCTCGACCCGCGCCAGCAGGGCGTTGTCGAGCAGTTCCGTCAAGCGGGGCTGACCAGCAGTGGGGTTCATGGGCATCAATCCTTACCGGCAGCCATCACCACAGAGGCACAGAGAACACCGAGGAAAACACCGAGCAGACGACATGATTCTGCTGCCTTCTCCGTGGCTCCGTGTCTCTGTGAGAGCAACTCTTCAAGTCGGAAAGAAAGCAGGTTGCTCACGGAGGCACGGAGACACGGAGCGAGCGCGGGCAGCCACAGGAGCGCTGTGCTTAGCAAGGCGCTGCGATCAGCAAATCGGAATGACAGATTTCCGCTCATCACAATCTCTCTATTGCTCGGTGCTCTCTGCGTCTTTCTCTGTGTACCTCTGTGACCAATTCAGCGCGAATCACGATGCCGCGCCCGCCGGGGCGGTGAGGGCTTCGGGCACGCTCTGGAGCATCTGGGTCAGGAGCTGGTCGGTGCTGATGTTTTCCGCTTGGCCGTCGTAGTTGAGCAGCACGCGATGGCGCAGCACCGGCAGGGCGTAATGGCGAATGTCCTCAAACGCCACATGGGCCCGGCCCTGCGCCAAAGCGCGCACGCGGGCGGCGCGGATCAACGCCTGTGCGGCACGCGGGCTCGCGCCCCAGCGCACAAACTGCTTCACCCCCGGCGGCGACAGCTCGTTGTCGGGATGCGTCGCCAGCACCACCCGGCAGGCGAAGTCGCGCATCGGGTCCGCCACCACCACCTTGTCCAGCGTGGCGCGCAGTTCCAGCAGACGCTGGCCGTTGAGCACCTTTTTCACCTCCACCGGCTGCCGCAGAATGGTGCGCTGCACCATCTCATTAAGCTCCTGGCGACTGAGGAACGGCACGCTGAGCTTGAACAGGAAGCGGTCGAGCTGGGCTTCGGGGAGCGGATACGTGCCTTCCTGCTCCAGCGGGTTCTGCGTGGCCATCACGAAGTAGGGTTCGGTCATGCGGTGCGTCTGCCCCGCCACGGTGACGCTGCGCTCCTGCATGACTTCCAGCAGGGCGGATTGCGTCTTGGGCGTGGCGCGGTTGATTTCATCCGCCAGCAAAAGCTGGGTGAAGACCGGCCCGCGACGAAACTCAAAGCGATACGCCCCGCCGCCGCCGCCCCCTGAGGTAGCGTCCTGCGTCATGATGTTGGTGCCGATCACGTCGGCGGGCATCAGGTCGGGGGTGAACTGGATGCGTTTGAAATCCAGGTCCAGCACGCGGGCGAGCGTCTTGATCAGCTCAGTCTTGCCCAGACCCGGCACGCCTTCGAGCAGCACGTTGCCGCCGGCGATCAGGGCGGTGAGCACGCCTTCGATCACGGTGGCCTGACCAACCATGACCTGACGAATCTGCCCCAGCGCCGCGGCGAGATCGCGGCGGAAGGCGTCGGCTTCGGATTGCAGCACCTGGGCATTGGCAGCGGCGTTCATGCGAATCTCCTTGCTCTATCCGGCTCAGCGCCGGGAAATCATGAAGACAGGTCACCACCGAGACACAGAGAACACCGAGGAAAACCCAGAGAAATCAAAATGACGTGGTTGCCTTCTCCGTGGCTCCGTGTCTCTGTGAGAAACACTCTTCCAGTCAGACAGGAAGAGATACTCTCACAGAGGCACGGAGCCACAGAGAAGGCAGTGGAATCGGGTTGGGGTGCTGGGGTGGGCATGGGGTTCTCGGTGCGGGGTGGTGAAGCTCCTGGGTAAAAGGTTCCGGTTCATCAGCTTTGGGGTTGGTCATCATCCGACTGCTGCCGTCGCCGCTTGTTCGCCAGCAGGCGACTGGTGGTGCTGGCGTCAGCTCCGGGGGCAGGTTTATCAGCAGCGGGCTTGGGTGCAGTGGATGGATCAGCAGGTTTGCTCGGCGCGGCCGGGGGCGGCAGCGTGCTGGCGCGCAGCGGCTGGGGTTCCTCGCGGCGGCTGCGTACGCGCAGGGTTTTTTCCGTCGATTGCTTGGCGCGGCGCAGGGCGTCGAAGGTGGCGTCGCTCTGCACCTGCCGGCGGCCGAAGCCCAGCGCGTGGGCCATGGCGCGCCAGTCCAGATGCACGCGGCGCACCGCGACATCCAGCGGCAGCAGCAGCGCCAGGGCGATCAGCAGCCAGTCGAACACCGGGCGCGACTGATGCCGAATGGTGCGTTCGACGCCGAACAGCTTGTCGCCGGTCTCGGTGCCATCGAGCACGCGCCCACCGGTTTTGTCGGCAATGTCCTTAAGCAGAATCGGGTCCGCGCGGAAGCGCAGGTACTCGGGCGAGTAGGCGACCACGAACCCGCCGAACACGCGCTGCATGGGCGCGTTGTCGTCGTTGCTGGCGGCTTCACCCGCGGCGTTGCCGATGCCGGCGATGACGTAGCGGCCTTCGCCCCAGAGATCGAACTGAGCTTCGTAGCGACGTGGGCCGGTCTGTTCGAGCTTGATGGTGCGTTGCTGTTGATTGGGGCCGAGCACCTGGGCGGTGACTTGCAGGAAGCGGGCTGCGCGGGCGTAGTCCTCGACAACGATCTGACCTTTGCCGCCGATGGCCTGGCTTTGCAGGCGCAGGTCGGAGCGGTCGGCAGCGCGGGAGACATCAATGAGCAGTTGTTTGATGAACGGGCCGTATTTGTCCCACATCATCCAGTCGGCCGCCCAGTTGGGAGCGAGGTCGCTGGTGAAGGCGGCGGTCTTGCCCACGCCGTAGCGCCAGACGGAGAGGATGGGATCGTCCTCGGCGTCTTCCGGACCGTCGAGCACCAGCAGGCCGCGCGGCTTGGGGGTGGTCAGCACGTAGCCGCGCAGGGGCGGGGAGCCGTCGATGCCCTTGAGGATCGGCGAGGGGAAACGCTGCGTGGGCACAAACGTCTTGTTCTGAATCATGCTGCGCTTGAGGGTCTTGGCTTCCTTGATGAAGATCGCGGGCAGGGCGTTGGCGTCTTTGTTGACGAAGTAGTAGCGCCCGCCGGTGGCTTTGGCGATCAGTTGCATGGACTGGGTTTCATTCCCGCCGTGGGGAAAGACCGCGACGGTGCTGATGGAGATTTTCGCGTCGGCGAACTCCTGCAGCAGCGCGGGGCTGGGCGGCTGGGGGTCGCCGTCGGAGATGATGATCATGTGCTTGCTCATGGCGTCGTTGGCTTTGAGCGCCGCGAGCGCCTGCTGCATGGTGGGGATGAAGCTGGGCATGTCGCCGATCTGCGCGTTGTTGATCTTCACCGCCAGCTCGTCGTAGCGCCCCGCCGGGGTGAGCGGGAAGACCCAACTGTCGCCGCCCTGCCACTGGTAGGCGAGCACGCCCACTTCGTCCTCGGAGCCGAGCACTTTGACCGCCTGCTTGGTGATGCGTTTGGCCCAGGTGTTGCCCTCGGCGAACTCGCAGGTGTGCAGGATGATCGCCATCGCGGCCTTGGGCATGATCTTGCGCTGGGTCACATCCATCGACACCGGCAGCAGGTCTTCGACGACCGTGCGGTGGTAGCCGCCGGGCCCGAAGCTGTTTTCACCGCCGACCATCACAAAACCGCTGCCCTGGTGGAACACCGCGTCATGCACCGCCTGCAACTGCGTGAGCGCGAAGCTGTCCGCCGGCGCATTGACGAAGAAGATGCAGTCATACGGCAAGAGCGAGAGCGAATCGGTGGGCACGCTGTAGGCGTCCATCACATCCACGGTGCGCTGGGCGCTCTGCATCGCCCGCACCAGGCTTTCATAATCGCGCTTCTCGCCGGCGGGATCGGTCACCACCAGCACGCGCCCTTCGCCCTGCAATTGCAGGTACGCCCCCGCGCGGTTGTTGCGTTGCCAGCCGTCCTGATCGCCGTCGGGCGTCAGCAGCGCTTCATATTCATACATGCCCGCATCGCGCAGCCGGATCGGCAGGGCGTAGCGATTCTTGCCCGCTTCGTATTGCACTTTGTCGCGGAACACCACCTGCCCGTTCTCGCGCAGCAGCAGTTCGCCCGCACCCTTCGCCAGCGAGTTGACCAGCACCACCGCTTCGTACGTCTCGCCCACGCGGACATGGCGCGGCAGTTCCAGCCGCTCCACCCAGACCTCATGATCGTGGTCGTAATTGATCGGCAGCACATCCACCGCCACCTGCCGGGCGCGCAGCTCTTCGAGCACCGGCTGCAGATCGCCCTGCGTCTGCGCCCCGTCGCTGATGAGCACGATGCGCGCCGCCTTGTCCTGCGGCAGCACCGCGGCAGTCAGCCGCAGCGCGCTGGCGATGTCGGTGGATTCACGGTTGACGCGGGCGTTGATGGCGGCTTCAAACTCCAGCGGGAAGCTCGCCGCCGGGGGCAGTTCCACCGCGCTGTCGCCGCCGAACACCACCAGCCCCGCTTCATCCGCCGGCGGCTTCTCGCCCACGGTGCGGGTGACATACGCCATCGCGGCATCCGCCATGGAATTGCTGATCGAAGCTGACACGTCCAGCGCGTACAGCACCGCCAGGCCTTCGTCGCTGCGCACGGCGCGCGGCTGCGCCAGCGCGCCCGTCAGGAGCGCCAGCAGGATCACCCGCAGCATCAATGCCAGCTTGCCGCGGAAGCCGCCTAAGCCGGCGTGCCCCGCGACCAGCATGCGCCAGAACCACGGCAGGAGCAGCAGCAGCGCCAGCGCGCCGGGCCGTTCCCACCAGCACACATCGAGCAGCGGCAAGAGCGCCGCCGCGCCCAGCAGCACGCCCGTCAGCAGCAGCGGCGTCAACCACGCTTTGGCGGGCAGCGGACGCCGCAGCGGGGGCCACAGGGTTTGCAGCAGGCGCGGGGCGCTCATGGGATGAACTCCACCAGACGCCGATTGCCGGTATCCGCCACGATCACCGTGCGCTCCTGCAGCGCCAGCACGCTCCAGGGCGTGGTCAGTTGCCCAAGGCCGCGCCCCACGCCGCCCCAGCGGGCGCGCAGCTTGCCCTCGCGGCTCAGCAGGGTCACACAGCTGCGTCCGAACTCCGCCACGTACCAGCCGCCCTGTGGGCCGGGCGACAAGTCATAGGGCAGGCTCAAGTCGGCGGCAGCTTCCCCCGTCGCGCCGCCGAGCACTTCCAGCAATTTACCCTCCAGCGAAAACACCTGAATGCGATGGTTCACCGCATCGGCGATGTACAGCTTGTCGTCGCGCAAGACCATTCCGCTGGCGCGCTGGAACTGCCCCGGCTCCACCCCCACGCCGCCGAAACTCAGCACTGGCGTGCCGTCGAGTTTGAATTTCTGAATGCGGTCGTTCCCGCCATACTCCGACACGTACAGCGCATCATCCGGCCCCTGCACGAGACTGCTGGGAAATATGAACTGGCCCGGCTCCGTGCCGCGCGCGCCGAACATGGAATCGACTTTCCCCTCAGGCGTGAACAGCACCACGCGATAGTAGTGCGTGTCCGTCACCGCGATCCGGCCGTCGCGCAAAGCACAGACGCCTTCGGGATTGCCCGCTTCATGTTCGGGCATCTCCCACCAGCGCAGCAGCTTGCCCTGCGGGTCATACACCAGCACCCGGCCGGCGGTGTCGAGCACCAGCAGATTGCCCTGCTGATCCGCCTCCACCACGCGCGGGGTCGGCTGGGTCGCACCCACCGGCGGCACCAGCCAGACATGCGCCGGCTCGATCGGCGTGATCGTGTCCGCACCGGGGCCGCAGCCGGGCAGCAATAACAACAACCACAGCAGGCTCAGCGCCAACCAACGCAGCCGCACGCGCTGTCCCGGTTGCAGCAAGGCCCGCGGCGGGAGATGCCACCACGGCCGCACCTGCTCACTGTCATGCAGACGCAGTTCGCTGCGGGCGACCGCGCCCAGACGCTGGGCGCTCTGCACCACCAGCGGGCCGGCGGCGTCGGCTTCCACCGTCACCTGCTCGGGACGCACACACGGATGCGCCGGCTGCGCCCCGCCGAGCCAGCGTTCCGCTTCGCCGTTGCTGATCCAGTTCACCGCGCCCAGCGCCCGCGCCAAGGCTTCGCTGGGCGGCTGGTGGTAGAGCAGTTCCACGGTGCCGGCGTAGGTCACGCGCCCGGCGTCCAGACAGATCGCATGTTCCGCCAACCCCAAAGCACGCTGCGGCTGATGGGTGGCGAAGATCACGCTGCATTGCTGCTGACGCACATGCTCAGCGAGCAATTCCCAATATGCGTCCTGGCGCGCCGGCTCCACATGCGCCAGTGGCTCATCCAGCAACAGCACAGCCGCCTGACTGGCGAGCGCGCGGGCGAGATTCAGCCGATTTGCCTGCCCCTGACTGAGCGTGCCGGGCCGGGCGTCCGTGGCGTCGAGCAGGTCGAAGCGCGCCAGCCATTGCGTCACGTCCGCGCCCCGCGCCCCCACCGCGCGCAGATGCTCGGCACAGGTCAGGTGCGGCCACAGCCCTTCGTCCGCCGGCGCCCAGAACGCCGGCAACCGTGCTGCGACGAACGCCAACGGTTCACCCATGCGCGGTGCGGAACGAGCCCCGACCGTGAGGGAGGGGTTGCCTGCTGCAGCGTCATCATTCCGCGCCCGCGCCGCAACCCCTTGCTGACGCGCGGGGCTCGTGAAGACCCGCGCAATGGAGCCGACGTCGGCGCGCTCGAAGCCGCAGAGCAGATTGAGCAACGAGGTCTTGCCGCAGCCCGAGGGCCCCAGCAGTGCGGTGACGCCCGGCAACACGGCAAGCTGTTCGATGGTCAGCCGCGGACGGTCAGGCCGTCCCAGCCGCAGGTCCCGGATGTGCCAGAGCGTCTCAGGCATGGCGCCAGTTTACTCCGCGCCTGCAGCGTTTCGCGGCCGACCCCAGCATCCAGAAAAAAAGCACCAGCACCAGCGGCGTGAGCCATGTTGCCGCCACCATCGCCGAGAGCACCTGACTGCGCCCGTAGTGCATCAGATTGTGCAGCCAGACCGGCGCAGGCGTGAGCCCCGGGGGGGACAGCAGCGCCGAAGCGGGCAGATCGCTGTACGCCAGCCACGCCCCCAGCAGGCCGATGAGCAGGAGCAAGCGCCAGCGCAGCGTCCAGCGTAAATCGCGTCCCGCCGCGCGCGTGCTGCGGTCGGGACTGCTCCGCAGCAACAGCGCCAGATGCTCAGGACTTTCGCTGACCGGGTCGAGCAGGCGCGAGAGCAACCACACGGCTGGAAACGTCAGCAGAATCAGCGCCAACACCACGGGCAGCGGCGTGTCGTAGCCCCACACCAGCGCGTCGGTCTGGAAGAGCGCCAGCAGCGCCAACCCCAACGTCAGCGAGCCACACAATCCCGGGACCAGCAGCGGCAACGCCCACGCCCACCGGCGGCGCGGCAACAGATTCACCAACAACAACGCCCCCGCCCCACCCGCGCTCGCCAGCAGCAGGCTGTGGCGAATGCCCTGCTTGAGCGCGGTCTGCCCCCACAGCATGGCGATGCCGACCCACGTGTCGCGCAGCACCATGAAACAGGGAATGAGCACCAGCGCCAGCCAGCACAACGCCAGCACGCCGGCGGCGCTCCAGCGCCGGCGGGCAGTCAGCGGGCGCTCCACTTCCATCCGCCGCGCCAGGGCGCCGCTGACGGTTCCCCCCTGCCCCAGCGCTGACGCCACCAGCGCGATGGCGATCATCTGCACCAGCAGCGGCCCGAGCGCATCGGTCAGCGTGGAGCTGAGCGCCCGCCCCCCCGCCTGCGCGTCATACAGCCAGAGACTCCAGCAGGGCACGCTCAGACGACTGGCGAGATCGAACTCACCAAACGCCAGCAACCAGACGACCAGCGCCAGCCACCCCAGCGGCCGGGCGGGACCGTCGAGCATTGCCCGAAAGCGCGTCCCAGGGGATCGACCATCCGGGGGCGGGGGCGGGGGCGGGGGCAGCAGTTTCAGCAGATGCCGCGCGCTGGGCGTGCTCGCCGGGGGCGGCGCCAGACGCCAGAGCAATGCCGCCAGCGGAGCGCACCGGCAGGCGACCAGCAGGATGTACAGCAATTCATTGGCCCACGGCCGGCGAAACTGCGCCAGCGCAAAATCGCCATACGCATAGGAAACCAGCAAACCCGGCGCGAGCACCGGCGGCAGCAACAGCGCCAATCGCCACGGCGTAAGCTGCCGCGCCGCCGGCCGCAGCGCCAGCGCCAGCACCACCGCGAGCCCGGCAACCGCGCCGGCGCGCAGGGCGGTCACGCCTACCAGTCGCCACAGCTCCGGCTCCATCAACGCAGAAACTCCTCCTTGAGCCACGCCAGGCACGGCGCCCGCGCGTCGCCCAGCTCGCCCAGCGGATAGGCGTCGGCCGCCCACTGGCGCAGCGGCTGCACATCGGCGGGGATCTCCTCAGGTTTGACGTTGCCCAGGGGGATTTGTTTCGCTGCGCTGCGCGCTAATTCCAATTCCGTGGCGGGGGCGAGCAGAAAATCGACCAGACGCTGGGCAGCCGGGAGGTTGGTGCTGCCGCGAATGATGGCGACGGTGTTGGGAATGCAGATGGTCTGCCCCGACGACAGGCGGAAGGGGACCATGGCGATGGGGCTGCCGGGGGGCGCGGAGAACACGTCGTCGGTGTCGGTCCAGCCGAGATCGCAGTTGCCGCTGACGACGTAGTTGCGGGTCTGGCCGTTGCTTTGGGCGAGCACCAGGCCGCGCGCCATGCGACTGGCGTGGTCGGCTTTAAGACCGTCACCGCCGAGCAGTTTCCACAGCACTGTGTAATGCGTGCGCGTGGTGCCGAACAGCGGACGGGCGATGGTCAGCCGACTCTGGTCCTCGGCCGCCCAGCGCGCCGCGACGGCTTCGGGGGTGGCGGGCATCTGGTCGGTGTTGACCACCCAGACGCGCAGCCGGGCGGCAAAACCCACCCATCGGCCCTGCGGATCGCGGAAGTTTTCGGGGATGCCAGCAAACCCACTGCCCTGGTACGGTTCGAGCAGGTCTTCGTCGAGCAGATCGAGCGTGCCGAGGATTTCGTTGTTCCAGAACACATCGCAGCGCGGACGTGAACGCTCCGCGCGGATGGTTTCCACGAGGCTCAGCGACTTGGTGGCTTCGGTGTCGTAGCGGATGCGCAGCGGGATGCCCGACTCACGCTCGAACCGGCGCAGCACGTCCTCGGCAAACACAGCGTCGTGGGCACAGTAAACCACCAGCGGCGCGGCGGTGGTGGCGGACTCGCCAGCGGGTGAAGGTTCATGCGCCGGCCGCGCCAGCAGCACCAGGGCGACAATGATGATCAGCGCCAGCAGCAGCAGGAGCCACGATTTTCCCGGAGGAGCAGGTTGATCCGCCATGAGAGGCACAACTTTCCGACTGTGGGCTGCGGGAAATGCCCGGTGAATGATTTAGCCCCGGGTCATTGACCCGGGGCTAAGTGCGCTGGCCAACAACCCCGGAGGCAGCGTGGTCACGGGTTGGGCGCGGGCGGTGCGGCGCTGCCGTTGCTGTTGCCAGCGGAATTACCGGAGGCACTTCCGGGGGTTCCGGGGGAACTTCCGGGGGGGGTGAGGGTGTCGAAGTAGTGGCGGATGGTGTCGTGGTAGCCGGGGGGGACTTCTTCGGTGACGATGGCCTCGCTGACGCCGCGTTTCACTTCGGGGAGGGAGCGTTGGTAGACCTTGATCGCCTGGCCGGGGTCGGTTTCGCCTTTGTCTTTCCAGCTCATGAGCACGCGGCCCTGCCCGGTGGCGGGGTTTTCTTTTTCGTCTTTGAAGGTGCTGGCCGCCGACTCATCCTCGGGCGCGACGCCGCCCTGTCCGCGACCGGGTCCGCCGAACGCACCGCCGGGCTTTTGGCCACTACCCGGTTTCTGAGCCTGGCCTTGTCCCTGACCTTGCCCTTGGCCCTGTCCCTGGCCTTGTCCCTGTCCCTGGCACATGCTCTCGTAGAGCTTGGCGTACTCGGCGAGGCTCTGGCAGTTCTGGCACGCCTGGCCATCGAGCGGTTTTTGTTGATTGGCCTGCCTGGCTTGTTGCAGCGTGCGGAGGGCGTCCTCGAGCTTCTGTTTGTCGCGCAGGTTCTGCGCCAGTTGCTGCATTTCCTTTTCGGAGAGCTTGAGCGACTGCTGCAGCGCCTGGGCGGCTTCTTTTTGCGCGCCGCTCATCTGGCTCATGTCGGTTTGCTGGAGCGCCTGCTGGAGCGCTTCGTTGAGGCCGGGCGTGGAGCCGTTCTGATTGGTGAATTCCTGGAGATTGCGCAGGCGCTGCTGGATTTCCTGGGTGAGCTGCTGACGCTCGGCGGCGTCCTCGGTCTGGGCAAGCTTCTCGGCGAGCTGTTGCAGTTCGTTCATTTCCTGCTTGAGCGCGTCAGTCTTGCCTTCCTGCATTTCCTGCGACCACTGCTGCTGGCGCGGGTCGGCAGGCGCGCCGAAACGCTGACCCTGCTGGTTGGCGCTGCGCGCCAGTTCCATCTGTTTCTGTTTCCACTGTTGTTCGAGCTGGGTTTTCTGCGCGTCGAGCTGGCGCAGGTTGCCCGCCGGGTCAGTGGGCTTCATCTGGGCGAAGGATTGCTTGAGACCTTCGACCGCCTGCTGCACCTGCGGGGAGTTTTCGCTTTCGACCTGGCGCTGCTCGAGCTGGGCGAGGCGCTGCTCGACGGTTTGCCGCTGCTCGTTCAAGCGGGCGAGGCGCTCGGCCTGCTTCTGTTGCTGGGCCTGCGTGCCGAAGGGATCGAGTTGGGGGAGCCAGGCGAGCAGGGCGAGGGTGACCAGCAGGCTCGTGAGCACGTGGCCGGTGCGGCGTTGCCAGTGCCAGGGCGTGACCTGGGCAGGACGCACGCGCGGCGCCTGCGCCTCGGCGGCCTGGAGCACCAGCGGTTGCAGTTCGCCGGCGGAGCGATCGAGCAAGGCGGCAGTGAGAAACAGGTCCTTGAGCTCCAGCGACTGGTCCACGCGATGGGCAGCCTCAATCGCGCTTAACCCGCGCTGGAGCACCAATGCGCCCAGCAGCGCCAGGACGGGGGGAAACAGCAGGGTCCACCAGCCGAAGACCTCGGGGTACAAGCCGAGGAGCCGACTGACCAGCAGGGCGACGAGGTACGCCGCCAGGGTCGCGAGGATCAGGCGATAGAACCACAGCCCGAAACGCGCCAGGCGTTCCCGACGCCCGACGCGGCGCAGCATGGTGCGGGTCAGAGTCATGGGCGCTCCGGAAGAAAAGCGGTGCTCAAAACGTGATGTCCCATGCAATCATACCCATCGACCCAGTTCCCCGTCGCAGGCGAAAACAGGAAAAATCGTCGGGGTGTCACCGGGGATGGAAACGCGCGGCGGGCGGAATTGTCGTGTTTCGAGTTAACAACTTTTGAAATCATGAGTTAGGGAATTGATACGGAGGCGCAAGCGTGTCATGTGACATGGACGGTGACATGCGCAAGTGGTTTTCATGATTGCAGTTGCGACAACTCAAGGGGCGAATGAGGTGACATCGCAACAAGACAGGTGGTTGGCGCGCATCGGGAAACGGCGGGTGTTGCTCCCGATAACCACCCCGCAGCGCCGGCACAGTCGCGCCAGGCGTCACTGCCGCACGGAACGTGATGTGGTCGGCATGCGGAACTGATGCGTTAGCTGGCTTAAGCCCGCCCATGGGGTATCCGATGCTAGGACAGGACCGATTGCACACCGCGCCCGGAGCGCCATGGGTATGTCCATGGCAGGTTTCGGGCGCCACCCGCGCGGGGTCGAAAAAGAATGGCCACCCTTCATGCCAGCCCCAGTGATGCCGCCCTGCCCGCGCCCCGACTGGCGACGGACGAGTATGGCTACCTGCGCCGGTCGCTCTACGCCCCGTTGCCGCTGCTGATTCCGGTGCTGCTGGCGGGCGGGTCATGGATGTTCGGCGGGCTGCCGTGGCTGACGGACATGGCGTTCAACGTCATGACCTTTGTCTGCATGGCGTACCTGGGCATCGAGCTGTACAAGTTCCCCCAGCGGTTCGGCATCGGCGGCATCGTGCTCTACGGCGGCACGCTGATCTGGTTCAGCTATGACTACCTGACCCACTGGCTGGGACACACCTACTTCAACCCCAATGACCAGTACACGGGGCTGGTGGTCGCCAAAGCGGTGTTCTGTCACACGCTGTTTGTGCTGATGATGTCGGTGGGCTTGTTGATTCCGTTCCACAAGCCGCTGACCCGGCTGATCCATGCGATCCCCGAGCCGCACAACAGCAACTTTTATCTGTGGCTGCTGATCGCGCTGTTCCTGGTCGGGTTGGCGCCGTACTTCATCTTCACCGAAGGCGGCGCGCTGGGCTCGATCATGGCGGACATGACCGCCGGCCGCACCGGCAGCGGCGCCCGCTGGACCGTCGGCCGCACCGGCAACGTGAACTACTCCTGGGGCGCCTATGCCGCCATCCTGATCCAGCTCGGACAGATCGGCGGCCAGCTGGCGGTGTTCTACGCCCTGCTGGTGGCGCGCAGCCCGATGACCAAACTCTTCGCCTGGCTGGTCTGGGGCTTCTGGCTGGCGCTGGCGTTCGGCAGCGGCAGTCGCGGACAGGTGGTCTACATGGCGCTGCCCGCCGTGGCGCTGGTGTATCTCAAGTATCAGTCCTATGCCGCGATGCTCGCCCGCCGGGTCAGCGCCCGGGCCTATGTCTTCACCGGCGTGCTGGTGCTGATGGTGCTCTTCCTCGTGCAGTTCCAGGGCTATTTCCGCACCGTCGGCTACACCAGCGAGGAAGCGGACATCACCCGCATCAGCGTGACCCAGCTCCGCGGCACCAGCATGTTCACCGAAGGCGTGCTGGGCTATGCCCTGATCCCCGACTACGACGACTTCTTCTACAACAAAACGCCCGGCGAAATGATCGTGCGCCCGCTGCCCCAGACGCTGTTCTGGTTCATCGTCGGCCCGGTGCCCCGCGCGCTGTGGACCACCAAGCCCATCGACCCGGTGTGGGAGTGGTACAACTTCTCCTTCACCCAGGGACGCCACGGCATCGGCGGCACCACCATCAGTCAGGGACTCGTCGGCTACTGGTATTTCCGCTACGGCTTAAGCGGCGTCATCCAGGGCGGGCTGCTGCTGGGCTGGCTCATGCTCATCGCCGAACGCGCCCTGCAGACCTGTCAGGGCAAACCCATCCGCATCCTCATGAGTCTCGCGTTCGCCACCTGGCTGTTCCGCATCTTCCGCGGCGTGAACTTCAACTCGCTGTATCCGATCCTCATCGGCGGCGTGGTGCTCTTTGTGGTCATCCACATGGTCAACACCGCCTCCGGCACGCGCCCGCAGAACGCGCCGGCGCCCCGCCCGGCGTAACGTGCGACGTCACGAGCCCCGCGCGTGAGCAAGGGGTGTTTGAAGAATCACCACAGAGGCACAGAGAGCACCGAGTGAAGCACGCGAACGGGTTCTGATCGTCGGCGCGGTGCGATTGTCGCCAGGCCCACGGTGGCACAATGGCAAATGCAACCCCTCCCTCACGGTCGGGGCTCGTTCAGACCGATGACCATAGGAAATCTTCCCCGATGATCCTCCCTGCAACCCTGCCGGTATCATCCTCCGCCATGACCTTCGCCGCCGACCGCTCCTGGCAGCCGCCGTATGTCCCCCGCGAAGGACTGCTGATTTTCCTGCACATTCCCAAGACCGCCGGCACCACGCTCTCGCGCATCATCCGCATCAAGCTGGGCATCTGGCCGCCGCAAAACCTCTGGCATCATTCGCTGACCTTCGGCTTCTACCAGATCAATCCCATCGAAGCCCGCCTGCAATACATCCAGTCCCTCCCGGCCGCCCAGCAGCGCCAGATTCGCCTGTTCCAGGGGCACTTCGGCTTTGGCGTCCATCCGCATCTGCCGCGCCCCAACTACTACGTTTCCATGCTGCGCGATCCCGTGGAGCGCGTGGTCAGCGCTTACTACCAACTGCGCCGCGGCCGACCCGAAGACGCGCTCGCCAAAGACATGAGCTTTGAGGAGTTCGTCAACTGCGGCAAAGACTTCGGCCGGTTCCTGGTGGACAACGGCCAGGTCCGCGCCATCATCGGCACCGACGGCAATCCCGACCGCACGCCCTTCGGCCAGATGGGGCCCCAGCATCTGGCGCGGGCGCTGCACAACCTCGAACATCACTTCGCCTTCGTCGGCCTGTCCGAACGCTTTGACGAATCCGCCCTGCTGCTCAAGCAGATCCTCGGCTGGAAGCAGTGCAAGTACGCCTCGGCGAACATCGCCCCGCAACGCAAGAAGGTCGCCGAGTTCCCCGCCCATGTGATCGAGCGCGTGCGCGAGCTCAACGCTTTGGACCAGGCGCTGTACGACCACGTCGCGCAGCAGTTCCAGAGCATGATCGACCAGCAGGGCGACCGCTTCCCCGTGGAACTCGCCAAATTCCGCGGGGCGAATGAACGCTACGCCCGCACCATGGGCCCGCTGATCGACCTGCTGCCCAACGCCAAGCGCCTGGGCCAGAAGCTCGGACTGGTGCATTGAGCGCCCAACTGCTCAACGAGCCCCGCGCGTCCGCTCCTGTAGGTCCGGGCTTGCCCGGACAACTCCAGCGCACCTCCCACTCACCGCACCCGGCCACCGCTTCCCCACTTGGCGCATCCGCCCCGGCGCGTCAGGATCAGCATCCGGTGACGCAACCTTCCGACAACCCGGCGCTGCGTGTGCTGATGGTGCAGGACGGCGCCCGTCGGCGCTACGCCCTGCCGGCTGCGCTGGAACAAGCCGGGGCGCTGGCGGCGATGTACACCGACTGGTTCGACCAGCCCGGCACGCTGCTGCATCTGCTGACCAGACTGCTCTCCCACTGCGGCGACGCCGGCCGACGGCTGACCGGACGCACCCATCCCGCGCTGCAGCACGCTCATGTCCGCACCAATCCGCGCCTGACGCTGCGCCATCATCGCGGCGCGCAGCGCTTCGCCCAGCAGGCGGATTACTACCAGTGGGCTGCCCGCAACATCGGCGCGTGGATCGCCCGCGAAAACTTTGCGAACGCCAACGTCCTGCTGGGGTTCATCCGCAATCTCGATCCCGCCTTGCTCACCGCCGCCCAGCAGCGCGGCCTGATCACCGTGGGTGACCAAATCATCGCGCCCGCAGCCGTGGAAATCGCCGCCGCCCGCGCCCAGCAAGAGCGCTGGCCCGGCTGGGAAGCTGATGTGGAAGCCAGCCAACTGCGTCCCTTTGTCGATTGGGAACAGCAGACCTGGGCGGCGCTCGACCACATCATCTGCATGTCCGACTACGTCCGCGCTGGGCTGCACAGCCAGGGCGTGGCGGCGGACAAAATCACCGTCATTCCCTATCCGATTGACGCCCGCGCGTTCCGCGTCGCCGACCGCGCCAACCGCACCGGCCCCGTCACCATCGGCTTCGTCGGCGCGGTCAACCTGCGCAAGGGCGCGCCCGACTTCCTGCAAGTCGCTTCGCGCTTCGATCCGCAGCAGGTGCGCTTCGTCATGGTCGGCGAAAATCACCTGAACCCGGAGAAGCTCAACGCCCACCGCGGCCACGTTGAACTGGTGGGCAAGGTCCCCCGCGCTCAGGTCGCCGACTGGCTCGACCGCTTCGACATCTTCTTCTTCCCCACCACCTGCGAAGGCTCGGCGGGGTCGGTCATGGAAGCCATGTGCTGCGGCCTGCCCGTCGTCACCACGCCCAGCGCCGGCTCCGTCATCGAGCACGCAAAGAACGGCCTGCTGTGTCCCGTGGGCGATCACGACGCCATGACTGCCGCCCTGCAGGCACTGATCCATCAACCCAAGCAACGCCTGCAACTGGGCCACGCCGCCCGGCAGCGCGCCGAGCAGTTCACGTTGGCGGCTTACCAATCCCAGCTCATCGCCCTGCTGGAGCGCCTGCTCCAGGAACGCCGATAATCCTCTGGTCCAACGAGCCCCGACCGTGAGGGAGGGGTTGCATTCGCCGCGTCTCGCCCTGCGGCTGCGCCGCAACCCCTTGCTGACGCGCGGGGCTCGTCAGAATGGTTCATCGTTCGCCAGTGCTTTGGAGTAGGTTCCCCATATGCGGCTGCTGCTCATCAACCAGTACTACTGGCCGGACATGGCGGCGACCGCCCAGATGATGGTCGATCTGTGCGAGCATCTGGCGCGGCAGGGGCATGACGTGCACGTCCTCTGCTCACGCGGCAAGTACGACGACCACACCGCCAAAGGCCGCCCCCCGCGCTATGAGCTGCATCAGGGCGTGCACATCCACCGCGTCACCGCCACCGGGTTTGGCAAACAGACCATGCTGGGGCGGATGCTCGACTACCTGTCGTTCCATCTGCTCATCGGGTTGCAGACGCTGCTGCGCGGCTGGCGCTATGACGTGATCATCACGCTGACCACCCCGCCGCTGGTGGGCGTCTACGCCACGCCGGTGCATTGGCTGACGCGCACGCGCCACGTGGGCTGGGCGATGGACCTGCACCCGGACTGCGAGTTCGAGCTGGGCGTGTTTCGCCGATCGGCATTGCTGCCGCGCCTGCTGGATTGGCTCAATGGCTTGCACTTTCGTCACGCGACCAAAACCGTAGCGCTGGGCCCGCACATGGCGCAGCGGCTGCGTGACAAGGGCGTGCGTGCGGATCGCCTCGCGCAGATCAGCGTGTGGGGCCACGACCTGCCCCCGGACACCAACGATGCTGCGCAAACCAATCCACTGCGGGAGGAGTTGGGCTGGCGGGAGCGCTTCGTCGTGATGTACTCGGGCAATGCGGGCATCATTCACAGCTTTGATGCCGTGTGCGCCGCGGCGTGGGAGCTGCGCGATGATCGGCGGTTCGTGTTCCTGTTTGTCGGCGGCGGGCGGCGGATGGATGAGATCGCGCTCTTCGCCCAGACCGAGCGTCTCGACAACATCGTGATTCGGCCCTACTTCCCGCGCGCGCAGTTGCGCCATTCGCTGACGCTGGCGGATGTGCATCTGATCACCATGCGCGACGGCATGGCGGGCGTGGCGGTGCCGTGCAAGCTGTACGGCGTGATGGCGGCCGGTCGCCCGGCGCTGTTTGTCGGCCCCGAACGCTGTGAGACAGCCGACCAGATCCGCGACCACGACTGCGGGATGACCTTCGCCACCACCGACGGCGCGGGGCTGGCGCAGGCGCTGCGCACGCTGGCGGATGATCCCGCGCGCTGCCGGCAGATGGGCGCCCATGCGCGGGCGGCATTCGAGAGCAGCTTCAGCGCGGCCGTATGCACCCGGCAATGGCAGGAATTGCTCGAAGGATTGCCGTAAACGACATCTTCCCTCACGACTGCCGGGTGATGCACACCACCGCGGGGCGCGGCAGCACGCCGGGCGCGGCGGCGGGGAAGTTGCTGCCGATGGGCACGGTGCGCTGCTGGGTGAACAGCGCGCCATCGCGGGCGGCAATGCGCAGCGGACGGGTTTCACTCTCGGGATACGGCGAGCCGGGCAGGCCGCGACCGCCGTGCATTTCACCCGGATGCTGGACGGCAAGCAGCAGCGTTCGGCCATCGGCGGTGAAGGTGGGCCCGGTGAGTTCGCACTCCATGGGCCCGATGGCGAACACGCGCGGCTGGCCGGCGTGGGGGCCGACGGTCGGGATCATGAACATGGCGTTGTTGCCGAACACCCCGACAAAGCGCGGACTGCCCGGCGGGGCTTTGCGGTCGCGCTGCACGGGAAAGTTGTGGTAGACGGTGGAGATGTCGCAGACCATCCACAGGTTGCCGCGCGGGTCGAACACCAGGTTGTCCGCACAGGCGAACCCCCCGCCGCCCTCGGCCGCTTCGCCGGCGGCGATGAACCGACCCCAGGTGAAGCGCGTGGCGGCCGGGTCGTGGTCCTGCTCGGCGAGGCGATACACCGCGCCGTACTGGCGCGTATTCTCGCCCTGCGAATCCGGGAACACCCGCTGGTCAGGCGCACCATCGCCCGAGCCGGTGCTGTCGGTGAAAGCGATGTAGACGCTGTGATCGCCGGGATGGATTTCCAAATCTTCCGGGCGCGCGGTGGGCGTGCCGCCGATGGCGTTGGCCATCAGGAAAGCATCGACGCACAACACCGCCTGCTGGCGTTCCCAGCGCTGTCGGGGGGTGAGCGTTTGCTCCTCGGCGGGATCGAGTCGCACCAGATCGCCCAGCGTGCATTGCTCGAAAGGTTTGCCGGCAAACTGTTCGACGGTGGCGACCCACTCCCCCGGCGACATCTGCCGGCGCTTGGCGCCCAGCGTGCCCACCGCCACCGCACCGCCGCGCGGCCGAAGCGGCAGCCACTGGTGCCCGGTGGGGTAGTGCTCCGGCGTGGGGCGCGCCAGCGGCGTCGCGGGGGTCAGCGGAATCCACTGCCCGGTGTAGTCGCCATGGAAGCGGGCGACGTACAGCACGCCTTCATGCAGCAGTTCCGTATTGCGCGGGTTGGCTGGATCTTCCACGGAGCGCAGGCTGACGAACTTCCAGATGTGCCCGCCGCGCCGATCATCGCCCATGTAAGCCGCCAGGCGTTGACCGGGCTCAGCGCGCAGGGCGACGTTCTCATGACGGAATCGCCCCAGGGCGGTGTGCTTGCGCAGCGCGCCGTCGCGCGGGTCCACTTCACACACCCAGCCGAATTGCCGCCCATCCAGCGGCGGATCGAGCGCTTCGCCCAGACCTTCCAGTTCAAACGGCAGATGCAATTCACGTGGGCCGCCTTTGCCGGCCAATGGCAGCGCGGCGAACGTCGGCCGGGCGCCGGCGGGGTCCACTTCCTCCAACACCTGATCCTGAAAATTCTCCTCGCAGGTCAGGAACGTGCCCCAGGGCGTGGTCGCGCCCGAGCAATTGCAGAAGGTGCCCGGCGGGGTGCCGATGAGGCCCGCGGCGGGGCCGGTGGCGGCGGTGGGCTGCGCGGCAGCGATGTTGACGCCGCGCACGCCGGTGATGCGGCGATGGTCCGGTGCATCGGGAACCACCGCGAAGCTCCCGTCGGCCGCGCGGCAGACATGCAGGACCGACACGCCCAGATCGTCCAGTGCCGCCCGCGCCAGCGCGCGCAGCTTGCCCGCCGACGCGGCGTCGCGCTGCGCCAGTACAGGCAGGTCGACAGCAAACGCGCCCAGCGGCTGACCATCAATCTGCAGTTGGCCTTTGTCGTCACCTTCCAGCGGAACCAGGCGCAGCTCCGGCAGCGGGCGCGCGGTGGCGGCGGCGTAGCCTTGCAGCCAGGGGGTGGCGGAAATGTACTCGTGATTCACCAGCAGCCAGTAGTGGTCCGGTTGGCCGGGGATGGGGGTCAGGCCGGTGTAGTCGCAGTTGAAACCGAAGACGATCGGCTCGCTGCCGGGGCCGGGGCCGGATCCGGGGGTCGTCAGGCGATCGCCCCATTGCGCGACGACCTGCATGGCGAAACCCGCCGGCAGGGTCAGCGCATCGCGGACTTCATACCGCGCCAGCCGCGCTGCATCCCCGGCGGCATCCCCAGCATCACCCGGCAACGGCACGGGGTACGCCAGCGGTTCCCAGCAGGGCGCGCCGTCAGGCAGCACCCAGGCGCCGACGGCAGGCGCGCCCGCCGCCATTGCCGCGCTCGAACTCAGCGACGGCAACCACGGCGCGGCGGCGGCAGCGCCAACGCCATAGCCCACATAGCGCAGAAACGCACGACGATTGAAAGCAGTCATGGCGGGCATGATACGCACGGAAGGTTAGCGCGCGGTGATGATGCGCTGGCACGAGCCCCGCGCGTGAGCAAGGGGTTGCGGCGCAACCGCAGGGGCTTGGCATATGTCAAGACAACCCCTCCCTGACGGTCGGGGCTCGTAAAGACAGCGCGCCGTCGTGGATCACAGGCAGCCTCGCCGGGGCTTACCCCCCGACGTTCTGCACCGGCGGAATGGCGATGGTGGTTTCCTGGGTGGGGTTGCCCGGCGTGAGGGTGTGGGTGCCCACTTCGCCGATCAGGTACTGCTGGGCGGATTCACCCGAGGGTTTGTAGATGACTTCGATCTGGTAGTTGACGCTCGAAGCGCCGCCAAAGCTGAAGCCGTGCGCCCCGACGATGTAGTTGCCATCGGGGATGGTGTTCTCCCAGCGGATGGATTCCCGGCCGCCGTTGGAGCCGTCGAGGTCGTCGACACTGGCGACGAAGCCGCCGCTGGGAGCGCTGTAGTCATCACCCAGCACGGTGCCAGGAGCGACGGAGATGACGTTGTCCGTCACGACCGGGCTGCGGACGTAGAGGTCCAGGTCCGTGACCTGTCCGGGGGTGTTCCACAGCAGGCTGAACTGGAGATAGGACTCGAGGTGGGGGTCTTCGACTTCAATGTCGGGGCGCTGAATGTCAAAGTTGCCGGTCTGCTGGCCGCGGTTGGCGTCACCCAGGCCGAAGCGCTGCTGGTCGTAGTCGCCATCGGGGCGCTGGAAGGCGAGGAAGGTTTCGGCGCCGTCGCGCGAGTTGGAGTCGTTGGGGTCGACGGTGCTCTGCTTCTGGGCGTTGTCGCCGGGGTCTTCGCTGCTGTCATCCATTTCGAAGCCGGCGCCGAATTCGAAGGTGCGCCGATCGCCGCGGTTGGTCAGGCGGGCGACGTTCTGCGTGCTCCACGCCAGCGAGCCGAACGCGCCTTCCTGCACGCCCACGCGGGTGCCTTTGACCGACAGCGTGGAGCTGGGGGTATGGATGGCGGCGCGATGCGTCTCGCCGCCGGTGGCGATGTCGTAGCGCGTGCGGCCGTACTTCATGCCCACGTCGGTCTTGACCACGCCCTGCTCGCGCACCGCCTGCAGGAGCTTGATCGTGCCCAGCCGGTCGAGCGTGATGGTCTGGTCCGGCTCAATGCGAAACTGCACCGCACTGCGCGGCCCGGTGCGGAACTCCGCCCCTTCCGGCAGCGGCTGACCCACCACCGCCTTCTGCCACGGCTGGTCTTCGCTCAGACGCACCTGCACCAGCCCCTGCACGGCTGTCACCACCGCCTTGAGCTGCTGGGCGTCGCCAGTGGAATCCTCCGGCGATTGGGCGGCGAAAGCCGGCGTGGTGGTCAACAGACTCAGCGAGCACAGCAGGGCGAGCGCCAGGATGAACATGCGGAACATGGCGGATTCCTCTCAGTACGGTTTCACCGCGGGGACACAAAACCAATCCCCCGGCAGAGCCGGGGGCTAACGGGACACAGCGCCTGATCCATTAGCCCCGGGTTCTGCCCGGGGACGCGCTGTGTCCCTCGGCACGAGGGTGCACACTGGTCCATTTCACTTCCCGGCGGCGACCTGCTGGGCCGGCGCCTTCTTGTCGAACTCCCGTTGATAATCCTCGGCCCGGCCAATCAGGTCGATGAACTCATCGCCGGACATCACCTGCTGGGGACTGCTGGGCGGAAACACGCCGGCGAACTCCAGCTCGCGCAGGGCGTAGCGCTGCGTAATGCCAAAGGTGCAGATGGTCAGCCCGCCGCACACCTTCAGCGACTTGAACATCGCCACCGCCAGCGTGCCCCGGGTCACCGCTTCGTTGGCGGGACGATCGAAGCTCGGATGCAGCAGGCCCCGCGCCTTGAGCTTCTCCACCCGGCCGGCGTAGTCGGTCGCGGGGTCTTCGCCATCGAGAAACAGCAGCAGAGCGTGGAAGGCTTCGTCGTTGCTGGTCAGCCGGCGCTCGGCGAGCGTGTGCCAGAACGCCAGTTGGCTGTCGACATCATTGCCCGCCACGGTCTGGGTGAGCGGCTCGGCGACCTCGGCGGTCTGGCAACCGACCAGCCCGAGCGCCAGCAGCGCCAGCACGCCGCATGCAACGAGCCGGAAGCGTATGCGACGGGAAGAGCGCCCGGTCGCCAGGGCGGCAGGGTGATGCGAAGCAACGGCGGCATCCGACGACGCTGCCCGTCGCTGACGCTTCCGGCTCGTTAAAGACAGCAGCGCGGGGGCGACGGTAGGCAATGGCGGGATCGCGGTGGGCATGGGGTTCTCAGAAAGCATAGGTCAGGCCGGTGAAGAAAAAGTGACGCGGATGGTTGTTGGTTTCGCTGTCGTCGGTGCTGATGGTCTGGTTGGGATCGCCCAGCCCGGCGCCGGGGAAGAACACGCCGTAGCGCACCGCCAGCGAGATGTCGCTGGTGATCTGCCAGTTGGCGTAGAGGTCGATTTCGGAGCCGAGGAAACTGTTGTTGTTGCTCGGTTCGTCGATGCCCGCTTCGCCGATGAGTTTGCTGAAGAAGAACACGTTGGTGCCCACCTGCAGGCGTTTGAAGGTGTTGCTGGTGGGGAAGGGCAGCGTGGCGGCGCCCAGGCGCAGCATCAACAGGTTCGAGGGCGCGGCTCCGAAGGCGAAGCCGGTGTTGATCAGCCCGAAACCATTGAAAGCGTGATCCGTGGTGCCCGCCTGATTGCCCAGCGAGGTGCTGCTGGTGCGCAGACGGTCTTCATCACCGCTGGCGGCGAGGATTTCCGCGCTGTAGCGCGTGCGATTGGCGCTGGCGGGTTGCAGATAATCGAGGCGGAAGCTGGCGGCAAAGGCTTCGATGCTGTCGCGGGTCTGGGGAATCTGCGCCCCGCCGGGGGTGTCGAACGGCCGGCTGAGGCTTTCGCCGCCTTCGTACACGAACTCCAAACCGTAGAGCAGATTGTCGGTGATGCTGCCCTGCGAACCGGCGCCGAGGTACCAGCTCTGATAGTGGAATTGATTGGTGTAGGCGGTGGCGGCGGCGGTGAAAGCCGCGGTTTCGTCCTTGTTGCGATCTTCCTGATACAGGCCGTAGATGTAAGGTTGATGGCGTTCGGTCGCCTGCCAGCGGAGCATGCCGCCATAGAAATGCCGGCGGGTGTCGTCGTTGGAATCGGGGCGCGAGCTGTCGAAGTCGAAACTGTCCTGGCGCGTGCGTCCGACCAGCAGGTCCAGATGCACCGGCGCATAGCTGAAGGTGATCAGCCCGCCGTCGATTTCACTGCTGAGCGTTAAGCCGTTGGCCCAGTGCACGAGTTGCCGACCGGCGTTGATGACCATGTTGTAAGGCACGACCTGACCTTCATACGCCCCGAGGGCGCGTTGCAGGTCGAAACGGTAGACCGCCCGTTCCAGGTCCGGGCCGACCCATTCCGAGTCATCGCCGTCGAACGCGCCTTCGTCGTACCAGTCTTTGAACTTGGTGCTGCCACGGATGAAGAACTGGTGCACGCCGTCGAGGTCGACGCGGGCGTAGAGCGTGAGGATGGTCTGGTTCAGGACGTGGTTGTCCTGGAGCAGGTCGTCGATGGTGATGAACTGCTGGGCGATGGATCCGCCGTAGTCGATCAACAGGCGCTGCTGGGCGGGGACGCCTTCGTTGATGCGCACGCGGGTGTCGCGCTGGATCTGTTCCAGCTGACGTTCGAAGCGTTCGAGGTTGACCTGGGCGAAGGCGGTGGCAGACAGCGCCAGCAGCACCGGACACAGCAACAGCGACAGACGAACAGGCGAAGCGGGCATAGGGCTTCCTGGCGAAAAAGACACGGTCAAGCGCACGAGGGACGGAAAGCGGCGGATCGTTTCACGCGAAGCGGACGACCGCAGGCGGCTGAAGGAGGATTGTAGCATTGCGCGCCTGCGCGCCCAAGTCATGGCGAGCTATAATCTAAGGTAAACGCATGTCCCCCAAGCGCCATTGCGGAACGAGTCTCGACCGTGAGGGGGGACTTGTTTTCGTTGCGTCATGCCGTTGCGGCAGCACCGCCACCCTCTGCTCTCGTCGCTAAAAAAAGCGCGTGCATGCGTTTGCCTTGGACTGCCGGCCAACCACGCAAATGCACAAAGGGAGGTGGATCGTGTTATTGACAACCCCAGAAAATGCGTTCCATGCCCAACTGTTGTGCGTTTTTACCATGCTCGTCTGCATGCTATTCGGGGGGTGCGATGGGACGCGAAATGAGGTGAATGACCGAGCGGCAGCCATTCGCCAGCACATATCCATCGGCATGCATATTGATGCGGCTATCGAAACACTCAAAAACCATGGGTATCGGGTGGATAATAAGTACCACCCCACCAAGTATTCGGGCGATTGGCAGGTCAATGTGCCGTTACGCGACCATCTGACGAAGGTTGATTCCGCACGTTATATCGCCGGCGCACCGGAAGGCGTAAAGGCCTATCTTGTGATTCGTGCGGATGAGAACGGCGTCATCACCGCGATTGAGTGACTATAGCCGTCGCTGTTTCAGGGGAACATGATGGTCGGACCATTCCTGGTTCTTCCGGAATTTCAATGGGTGAATACGGGCATCGGCCGCATTTTCATTCCCACACCCCCAGTTTGGCGCGGGCGGCAAGAGGAGCGAAAGGCACTTGCGGATGGGAATACCTGATCAATCGAACCCCCGCGTCCGTCCAAACGGGGGAAGCTCAGACATCTAAACGCGCGCTTATGCGCCCAAGCCGCAGCGCGCTATAATCCCTTTGCCATGAAACCACTGCATCCACACCGGGCGGCGCTGGGATTGCTCCTGATGACGCTGGCGCTATTTGCTCCCCGGACGCTGGCGCCGGGGCAGGACCAGGCTGCGCCCGCCCCGGCGACGCCGGCTGCGCAAGCCGCCCCGCGGGAAGCCGCGCCTGCTGATCCCGCCGCCGTGCCCCCGCCCGCCGTCGCCCCCCGCGCCCCGGCGCTGACGGCCCCGCTGCCGGCGAGCATTCCCAGCGGCGCCAATGTCGCCGTCATCCGCATCGAGGGCATGATCTACGACTTCACCCTGGAAAACCTCCGCCGGCGCGTTGATCGCGCCCTCGCCGACGGCGCCACCCTCATCGTGCTGGAACTGGACACCCCCGGCGGCGTCGCCACCAGCGCCCTGGAGATCGCCAAGTACATCAAGGGCGACATCAACGTCCCCACCGTCGCCTGGATCAACAACCACGCCTACTCGGCGGGCATCCTCATCGCCTCCGCCTGCGATGTCATCGTCATGAGCCCCGCCTCCGCCACCGGCGACTGCGCCCCGATCGTCCCCGGCCAGGAGCTTTCCCCCACCGAGCGCGCCAAGGCGCTCTCCCCCCTGCTCGAAGAGTTCCGCGACAACGCCGACAGCAACGGCTACCCCTACGTCCTCTTCCACGCCATGTGCGTGCTGGGCGTCGAGGTGTACCAGATTCGCCACAAGCAGACCGGTGAAATCCAACTGGTCAACCAGATCGACTACCAGATCATGGTCGAAGGCAAGAACCCCGACGGCAACTGGCTGACGCAGATGATCGGGGGCAGCAACGCCGCCGCCAATCCCGACCCCAACAGCGTCGAGCCCGGCGCCGTCTCGCGCCAACTCGCCCGGGATGAGGACCGTGGCCAGTGGGAACTGGTCAAGCAGATTCACGACGGCAAAACCCTGCTGACGCTCAACCAGACCCGCGCGGTGGAATGCGGCCTGGCGCTGTCGGACCAGGTGCGCAACCGCAATCAACTGGGCCAGTACCTCGGGGCCGCGACCACGACCGACATCGACAACACCTGGTCGGAAAACCTCGCCGGCTGGCTGACTTCGCTGCCGGTGCGCTCGGTGCTGGTGATCGCCCTGCTGCTGGGGGCATATGTGGAGTTCCAGACGCCGGGCGTGGGGCTGCCGGGCGCGGTGGCGCTGGCGGCGCTGGTGCTGCTCATCGGCGCGCCGTTCCTGGTCGGGCTGTCGGAAGTCTGGCACGTGCTGCTGTTTTTCCTGGGTCTGGCGCTGCTCATTGTGGAGCTAACCGTATTGCCGGGCTTTGGCGTCTGCGGCGTGTCGGGGCTGGTGTGCATGTTCGTGGGCCTGGTGCTCGCGGTCGTGCCCACCGCCACCGCCGGCCCGCTGAGCCTGCCCGCCCCGGAAATGTGGGGACGCCTCCAGATGTCCACCCTCTGGATGCTGCTGGGACTGATCGGCGCGCTGGTCGGGTTCTACTTCCTCGCCAGGTACTACACCGAGATTCCCGTCCTCAACCGCCTGGTGCTGGCGAATCCCCAACCCGCCACCGGCCTGGCGCAGCATGTCAGCGGCGATGAAGCCCTGGGCGCCCGGCAAATGACCGTCGGCCAGACCGGCAAAGTCATCTCCCTGCTGCGGCCCATCGGCCAGGGCGAGTTCGCCGGCCATGTCATCGACGTGCAAAGCCAGGGCGAATGGCTCGAACCCGGCACCCCCGTCAAGATCATCGAGATCAGCGGCAACCGCATCGTCGTTGCCGCGGTGTGAACCAACCCAACCGAACATCACCGCAACATCGGCCATCCCATTTCGCCCCGGGTCATTGACCCGGGGTTAACTGTTGTGTCGCACCCTCACGCAACCTCCGGGGGCGGGGGCGGGACCAACTTCCGGGGGGGTCAACTTCCGGGGGGCCGTCTGTAACGTCTGCGCCCTGTTGTGACGTTCAGGCGCGGCAAATACAGGCGCGGACAGGTTGAGAAGCTGGCGAAGCGAGTGAACGGCGTTAAGTCTGTGACAGGCGCCGACGATGGAAAGTTAGCGAAGCTGGGCAATTCACCGCCCACGCAGAGCCGCCAGATTGACCAAACCGCCGCCGGAGTGCGGCCAAGCGCAAGGGGAGCCTGTCATGGGGAATGAACCGATCGCCGAACTGTCGCAGAAGCTCGTTTTCACCACCGGCGAAGCCGCCGAGCTGTGCAAGATTTCGCAGCAGACCATCATCCGCTGCTTCGACGCCGGCCGACTCAAAGGCTTCCGCGTGCCCGGCAGCCGCTTCCGCCGGATTCCCCGGGAAGAATTGCTCCGCTTCATGCGCGAGAACGAGATTCCCACCGACATCCTCGAAGGCGGCCGCAAGCGCGTGCTGGTCGTCGATGACGACGCCGAGATTCTCGAGCTGTTCGTCGACCTCTTCCAGCATGACAACCGTCTGCAGGTGCGCACCGCCAGCACCGGGTATGACGCGGGGCTGCTGACTGAACAGTTCAAACCCGACCTGATGATTCTGGATTACATGCTGCCGGACATCAACGGCAACGTGGTGCTCGAGCGGGTGCGCTCCAATGCCGCCACCGCCGACATGAAGGTCATCATCGTCTCGGGCGTGGTCAACCGCGATGAAGTCGACGCCCTGCTCTCGGCGGGCGCGGATTCCTTCATCAAGAAGCCGTTCAACATCGACGAACTGCGCAAGCAGATCGCCGAGCTGTTGATGCTGTAAGTGGGCCAGAAAGTCTCACCACAGAGGCACAGAGAACACAGAGGGAAAGAAGCATCAGGATTGAATCCCGGCTCGCGACGCTGCCTGCCGTTCCTCTGTGCCCTCTGTGTCTCTGTGGTGAAAACTGTTTTCAAGTCCTGCGTCACCAATGTCCATGATCGCCACTGACAACGCGCGCTTTCGGCGGACCGAGCTGGTGCTGCGGCAACTCGAAGCCCTGCCCACGCTCGAACCCATTGCCGACCGTCTGCTGACGCTCGCCGCCGGCGAAGGGGGGCAGCTCCCCGCGCTGGTCCGGCTGATCGCCGCGGACCCCGCCCTCACCGGGCGCGTGCTGGCGCTCTACTACAGCAACGATTTCAGCGACTACAGCCAATTGCTCAGCGTCGAGCAGATCGCCAATCGCCTGGGCGCCGACAGCCTGCGCAGCATCGCCCTGGCGGCCCGCGCGGTGGATCCCAACGCCAGCCCCGCCGGGGATGAAGGCCAGGGACTCGACCGCCCGCGCTGGTGGCGTCACAGCCTGGCGACCGCGCTCGCCGCGCGCCGCCTGGCGCAGCTTCATGACGGCGAGCGAACGCTGGCGCCCGAAGCCGCCTACCTCGGCGGCCTGCTGCATGACATCGGCAAACTCGCCCTCGATGTGCTGCTGCCCAAAGCGTACGGCCGGGCTCTGCAAAGCGCTCGCCAAACCCAGGGCCGCCTCGCCGAGTGCGAACGCCAGGTGCTGGGGTTGGACCATCACACCGCCGGCAAACGGCTCGCCGAGGCGTGGCGGCTGCCCCATTGCCTCCAGGACTGCATCTGGCTGCACGGCTCGAGCTACGACGCCCTGCCCACGCTCGAGCATCAGCGGCTCATCGGCCTGGTCGCGCTGGCGAACCATCTGTCCCATCGCCTGGACGACGGCTTTTCACCCGACGGCAATGGGCACGATCCCGTCGAGCAACTGACCCGCCGCATCGGCTTCAATCCCGAGCATGTCGCCGCCGTGCAGCAGGAATTGCCGCAACTGCTGGCGCAGGTGGAGACGCAGCTCAATCCCGCCGCCGCCCTCCCCGCCGGGCAGTTGCAGCAGTCGATGGTCCGCGCCAACGAAACGCTGGCGCGGCTGAATCTGGACCTGCAACGTCAAAGCCAGGCCGCCGCCGCCCAGGTGCGCGTGCTCGACGGCATCGCCGCCTTCCATGCCGGCGCCCGTCCCGGCCGCAGCGTGCAGGACATCGCCTCGGCGGTGGCGGGCAGCGCGTGGTCGGTGCTGGGGCCGGGCTTCTACTGTCTGGTCTATCAACCACAGCAAACCGGAACGCGCATGTGGATGGTGTGTCAGTACGGCGCGGAAGGTCAGCCGGTGCATTCGGAGTTGATCGAACCCCCGCCGCACACGCCGGATTTAACCCGTCTGGACCCGCAGGGCCCGGCCGCGCTGAACTACATGGGCTTGCTGCCGTGGCTGGCGGATTACCTGCTGGATGCCCCGGACATGCGGACGATTCGTCTGCTGCCGCTGAGCTGTGGCTGGGGCACGTCGGCGTTGTTGTTGCATGACCGCCCGAACCTGCCGCCGTGGTCGCAACTGGGCGCGCTCAGCTACACCTGGGGCGCCGCCCTCGCGGCCGCCAGTCAGCATGAAGGGGCGCGCCGGCTGGGCGAGGAACTGGCGGAAGCCAACAGCGCCCTGGCGCAGGCGCAGGATCGGCTGCTGCAAACCGAATCGCTGGCGCGGCTGGGCGAGATGGCGGCCGGGGCGGCGCACGAGATGAACAATCCGCTGGCGGTGATCAGCGGCCGCAGTCAGTTGCTGGTGCAGCAGCTGGAGGTCAACAGCAGCGAAGCCAAGGCGGCGCGCATCATCGCCGAGCAGGCGCACAAGCTCAGCGACCTGATCACGCTGTTGCGTTACTTCGCGGACCCGCCGCAGCCGCGGATGCGGCTGGCGGATTTGGCGCAAGTCTTGCGCGATGCGGTGAGTGACGTTCAAGGCGGGTTAAGCAACGGTCAGGCGAATTGCACGATTGCGCTGGATGTTGCCGATAATCTGCCCAGCGTCGCGCATGATCCGCAGCAGATGCGGCAGGCGGTGGTGGAACTGCTGCGCAACGCGGTGGAAGCGCAGCCCGCAACGGGTGTGCGCGTCAGTGTCGCGGTGGAAGCGGCGCGCAACCTGGTGCAGATTCAGGTCAGCGACGACGGCTGCGGGATGGACGCCCACACGCTGGCGCATGCGCTGGACCCGTTTTTCAGCGCCAAACCCGCCGGTCGGCAGGTGGGCATGGGTTTGGCGCGGGCGGCGCAGGTGCTGGGCAACCATCAGGGTCGGATCAGTTTGCGCAGCCAGCCCGGTCAGGGAACCGTCGCCCACCTGACGTTTCCACTGGATTTAGCGGTCGTTTCGGCCGATAGGTAAGCGGGAGACGCGCGGGGTCCATGGGGACTTCGCACCAGCCTTGAGAGGGTGGACAGGAGTCGGGGTTGTCTCAATCGAAGCAAACCAGTTCGCCCGCACCGGCCGCCGCCGCATCCGTGGCGCAGCGCCCGTTTCGGATTCTGCTGGTCGATCAGGACCAGCGGGTGCGGCAGGTGATGCACGACGCGGTCGAAGCCGAGCATCTGCAGGTGCTCGAAGCCGACTCGATCGCCGCCGCCCGCCAGCAACTGACAGCACAACCGGTCGACCTGCTGCTGGTGGACACGCATCTGCCCGACGGCAGCGGCATGGACCTCGCCGGCGAAATGCGCCGCAGCCATCCCGCGACCCAGACCATCGTGCTCACCGGCCAGCCCAGCCTCGAACGCGCCATCGAAGCCATTCGCGTGGGCGTGGCGGATTACATCGTCAAGCCGCTGGACCTCGCCCAGCTCAATGATTCGGTCAAGCTCGCCATGGCGCGCTGCCATGCCCGCCGCCGCAATCGCCGCCGCTATGCCCGCCTGCGGAAAATCTGTGGCCAGCTCAACAAGGCGCACCAGGAAGTTTCCAAGCAGGTGGACGTGCTGTGCAATGACCTGGTCACCGCGTACCAGGAACTCGCCCAGCAGATGCAGCAGGTGGTGCAGACCAGCGAGTTCTCCACCTACGTCGGCCAGGAGCTGGACCTCGAACGGCTGCTGCGCAAGACGCTCGAATTCCTGCTGCAGAAGGCCGGCCCGACCAATGCCGCGCTGTTCCTGCCCGCCACCGCTGACGAATACACCGTGGGCGGCTATGTCAACTACGACTGCACCCGCGAGCCGGCGGACATGATCCTGCAACACCTTGCCGACGTGGCGGCGCCCAAGCTGGCGCAGCGCGGCGAGTTGCTGCACATCACCGACAACACCGCCTTGGCGCACTGGCTGGGCGATGATGCCGCATATCTCGCCGACGCCCATGTGGTGGCGTTCAGCTGCCGGCATGAAGGTGAAACGCTCGCCGCCATCGTGCTCTTCCGTGACGCCGGCGAACCCTACAGCCAGGACCTGGTGGACACCGCCGCCGCCATCGGCCCGGTGCTGGGCGAATACCTCGCCCGCATCATCCGTATCCACCATCGCCACATCCCCGGCCTCAACGGCCACGACGACGACCGCGACCACGGCGAAACCTGCGGCGACGGCGCCCTGGGCTTCTAACCCCCCCCAAAGTCAACACGGCTGGTGTTTGTGCAACGAGCCCCGCGCGTGAGCAAGGGGTTGCGGCGCAGCCGCAGGGTTTTGACGCAATGAAAGCAACCCCTCCCTCACGGTCGGGGCTCGTAAACGGTGCTGACGGTTCTCCCGCCAGTCGTCAAATTTTCGACCCATTGTCCAGCATTTTTCTGCGCATACATCGTGACACGTGCGCAGCGCGGTCGTACCATGTCCCGCTTTATTCACTGGAGCCTGAGCCATGGATGCTCATGGGTTGCTGTCGTTTGTGCCGCAGATGAAATTGCAGCGGGTGGATGAAGCGGGTGACGCCGGGTTGTGGATCGCTTCGCTGCCCTGGCCGCGCGCCGCGACGCGGGCGGTGCAGCTTGACGGCACGCCCACCACGGTGCTGCCGCTGGGACAATGGCATGGCCAGAGCGATCCCATGCCGCGCCGCCTGCTGCTGTGCGGCGATGCGCCGGGCAGCGCGCCCGACACGCTGAGCCTCGGTTATGCCGACGGCACGACGCCCGGTGCTGACGCGCGCACGCCCGCCGACGTCACCACGCCGATGGTCGGGCATGTCGATCAGGAAGGCTACTACGCCCAGTCGCACAGCCTGCTGCTCAAGCGTGGCGAGCACTGGATCGAGCTCATCATGGGTCTGCGTCACGCCGGCGAACTGCACTGGTGGGAAGCGGCGCGGGTGGTGACGGTGCGCGATGAGCCGGATTGCCGGATCATCGAGATGTGCGGCGCCATTCCCCAGCAGCACATGGACCGCAAGCACCTGGAGAAGTACCTCGGCTACTCCTCGCCGCTGCTGCACAAACACAACTGGCTGTATGGGCGGCTGTACATCCGGCTGCACGGCAACGGCGTGTGCGAGGTCTTCGCCCGCCATGAAAACAGCCGTTATGTCGATGAAGGCTGCGATCTGCTGGACGTGATTCCCGTGGTCGGCATGCGCGCCGCCGATGTGTCGCGCGCCCCGCTGGGCACGTGGGATGGCGCGGTGAACACGCTGGACCTGGGCTCGGTGAAGCTCGACGTCAGCGAAGCGGCGCGGCTGGCTTCCCCGCAGATGCCCGGCGAAATGGCGCTGCACGAAGACTGGCTGGTCTGGCAACCCTATCAGGGCTTCGACCTGTTCGGCGGCGTCTGCCCGCTGCAACTGACCGGCGACCCCTGGCTGTGCCGCGCCAGCGAACACCGCGTCCCGCGCGGCGCCAGTCGCACCGTCCGCTTCACCCTGAGCCTGGGCAACCGCAGCCCGCGCGTGGTGCGTTACCTCCCGCCTTACTGGTGGTATGGCGTCACCGAGGAACTCAGCGGCCGCAGCGAACTGCCGGTCAGCAACGACTGGGACAGCTTCCTCGCCGAGCAGTTGGAATGGGTGACCACCAACATCGTGCGGCACGGCTTTGACGACGGCTCTGTGCCGCGCGGGCTGACCAAAGACATGTTCGAAAAATTCGGCCGCCACGAACCGGGCTGGGAAGGCGACATGCCCTACGGCCAGTTGCTCTACGCCTACCGCACCGGCACGGCGGTGGATTACCACGACGCCCTGCGCTCGGCGTACCACTTCACCGACATCGCCGTGGACCACGCGGGCAAGCTGGGGCGCATGCACGGCTTCACGCTGGGCGCGTATGCGTTGCCGATGAGCCGCGTGACCGGGCCGCTGCTGGCGTACCTGGAAACCGGCGATCCTTACCTGCGCGACACCGCCGAAGCCGTGACCGAAGCGGCGTGGCGTCTGCATCGCAACGCCTGGCCGCGCATGAGCGTAGGCCGCGACGCCTGCTTCCTGCGCGGGGCGGTGATGCTCTACCGCTATTTCAACATCGAGCATTTCCGCCAGATCGCGCTGCAGGGATGCCTCGACGTCGCCCAGTCGCAGCGTCCCGACGGCAGCTTCGGCGACCAGGGCGGCGGGACCGGCCTGCATCAATGGTCCGCCTACATCGCCAAGCCATGGATGGGTTTGCTGGCGAACAATCCCTTGCTCGATTACCTCGAACTGCTGCCCGAGCCGCGCCTGGACGCCTGCGTGCAGCGCTATGGCGACTGGCTGATGCGCGAACGCTGGGAGCGTCCCAACGGCGGGGGCAGCGGCTGGTCGTATCAGCATTACTTCCACGACGAACGCCGGCATTTCGATTACTACCGCAACCAGTGGCAGCAACTGCCGCATGCAGGCTTCTGGCATCACAACAACCTCGCCCGGCTGCTGGCGCGCTGCTACTTCCTCACCGGCGAAGACCGCTTCCTGGACGCCTGGGCGGAAAGCCACACCCTGACGCTGGACAAACAGGATGGCGACCACCCCATCAGCGCGTCGCTGCAGTTCCTGCCGGCGTTGGCGCAGCAACTGGTGGGCGCCAAGCTGCACGCCGACGGCCGGGTCACCGTGTCGCCGCGCTCGTTCGGTCCGCGCTCGCCGCAGCGGCAGCAAGTCTTCACGCCCACGGGGCTGGTGCCGGTGGAGCAGTTGTCGAACTGAGCAGGCAACCAGCCGCCGACCGATGGCGCAATGATCGTCTGTTCACGCCGGGTCGCTGGCGGGTTCGGGCTGTTCCCACCGGGGCAACGGGTCCTCAAAGCCGCGCCAGTGCTCCGGCCCGGCGTTGTACTCCGCGTCGGTGAGCAGCGCCTCATCCAGCGCTGCTTCGATGCGGGGGCGGTCCATCTGCACCCCGATGAATACCAGTTCCTGGCGGCAGTCGCCCACCTGGTCATCCCACTGGTCTTCAATCCATTGCCGGGTTTCCGGATCGTCGGGCCAGCGTTCTTGACCAACGGCGGCGAACCACTGGCCGGCGGGATTGATGCGCAGCGAAGCGCCGGCCTGCGACCAGACGCCGCAGAGATGCGGCCGCGTGGCGACCCACAGGTAACCCTTGGAGCGGACAACGCCCATCAGGCCATGTTCAATCACGTCCATCAGCCGGTGCGGGTGGAAGGGACGACGCCGGCGATAGACGAAACTGCTGATGCCATATTCCTCCGTCTCCGGAATATGCTCGCCGTTGAGCTCCTTGATCCAGCCGGGCATGAGCGCCGCCTTCTCCTCATCGAACAAACCGGTGCCGATGAGCTGCGTCAGCTCGGCGCGGCCGTGCGCGGCGCGCAGCAGGCGCGCCTCCGGGTTCAGGTGGTGCAGAATGCCTTCGAGCCGTTCAATCTCCTCGGGCTGGGCCAGATCGCACTTGTTGATGACGATCACGTTGGCGAACTCAATCTGATCGGTCAGCAGATCGACGATGCTGCGCTCATCCTCGGCGCTCATGCCCAGATCACGCTCACGCAGTTCCTGGCGGCTGTCGAAGTCCCGGGGGAAATTGACGGCATCCACCACGGTGACCATGGTGTCGATGGTCGCCAGATCGCTCAGCGACCGGCCCTGCTCATCACGGAAGGAAAAGGTCGCAGCGACGGGCATTGGCTCGGCGATGCCGGTGGCTTCAATCAGCAGGTAATCGAAACGCCCGGCCCGCGCCAGCCGATCCACTTCCACCATCAGGTCTTCGCGCAGCGTGCAGCAGATGCAGCCGTTGCTCATTTCCACCAGCTTTTCCTCGGTGCGGGAGAGATCAGCGCCGCCGTCGCGCACCAGCGTGGCGTCAATGTTGACCTCGGACATGTCGTTGACAATCACCGCCACCCGCAGGCCCTGGCGATTGTGGAGCAGATGGTTGAGCAGCGTGGTCTTGCCCGCGCCCAGAAAGCCGGACAGCACCGTAACGGGCAGTTTGCGGGGCGACATGCACAACCTTTCCTGCCGGCGTGGCGGCGATGCAAAGGGATGATTCAGGAAGCGCTGTGCTCCAGCGCCAAATGCGCGGGAGCGGTGGATGACGCGCCCGTGCGGCTGGGCGCGGGCGGGGCGGCAACGGTCAACGGTTCCCCGGTTTGCTCGGGTTGCGACAAGTCTTCGCCCACACGGATCAGCCGCGCCGAGTTGAAGACCACCACCACGGAACTCAGGCCGTGGGCGATCGCCGCCAGCAGTGGTGTGACATAGCCCGCCGCCAGCAAACCGAGCATGGCGAAGATGTAGAGCAGCACAAAGACGATGTTTTGCCGAATGACGGAGCGTGTGGCGCGGGAGAGTCGGATCAGGAACGGCAGGCGGTTGAGCTGGTTGTTCATCAGGGCGATGGAGGCGGCGTTGACGGCGACATCGGAACCGGCTGCGCCCATGGCGATGGACAGATCCGCCGCCGCCAGCGCCGGGCCGTCGTTCACCCCGTCGCCGATGACCGCCACGCGGTGCCCACGTTTTTTCAGCCGGCGCACCGTTACCAGCTTGTCTCCGGGCAGGGCTTCGGCAATCACCTGGGTCAGATTGAGCATCTGCGCCACGCGCTCCGCCGGCGCGCGCCGGTCGCCGGTCACCATCAAACGCTGTTGCACCCCCAGGGTCTGCAGTTCGTTCAATACCTCGGCAGCCCCGGAACGCGCCTGATCCTCCAAGCCCACCCAACCGACGCATCGGCCTTCCGTTGCCAGCAGCAGGACACTCAAGCTCTCGGCATCCTCCAGCAGCGTGGACGGAATATTCACGCCGCATTCCCGGATCCACGCTTCCCGACCGGCGAGCACTTCACGACCGTCAATCCGGCCCCGCACGCCGCGCCCGGCAAGCTCGGTAAACGCTTCGATCGGCGTCAATTCCAAGTTCGCCCGCCGCGCCATGGCGACCACCGCCCTGGCAATGGGGTGACGCGAGTGCTGTTCGACCGCAGCCGCCAACCGCAGCAATTCCGCCGGTTCAATGCCCGGCGCAGGCGCCAGCCGCGTCACCGCCAGGCTGCCGGTCGTCAGCGTGCCGGTCTTGTCGAACACGATGGCGGTTAGATGGCCGGCGGTTTCAATGTCGGCGACATTCTTGACCAGCACCCCCAGCCGCGCCGAGGCGCTCAGCGCCGCCACCACCGCAGTCGGACTCGACAGGATGATCGCGCAGGGACAGGAAATCAGCAGCAGACTGATGGCTCGATCCATATCCCGGGTGAAAAACAGCACCGCCGCCGCCAGACAGAGGACCAGCGGCGTGTAGTAGCCCGCATACTGTTCGAGAATCCGGGTAATGGGCGTTTTGGCGTTCGCCGCCTGCAGGATCAGTGTCTGGACCCGACCCAGCGTGCTGTCCGCCACCGGCTTCTCCACCCGGATGCGCAACATGCCCGATTGATTGATGCTGCCGGCGAAGACCCGGTCATCCCGCTGCTTGTCCACGGGCAACGCTTCGCCGGTGATGCTGCTTTCATCCACCGCGCTGCTGCCCGCCAGCACCACGCCGTCGCAGGGCACGTTGTCGCCCGGCTCCACCCGCACCTCATCCCCGGGCGCCAGCACGCTGGCGCTGACTTCTGTCTCACCCTCGGCAGTCAAGCGACGGGCCTTGGTGGGCGTGATGCGGATGAGTGACTCAATGGTCTGCCGCGCCCCCAGCGCCGTGCGGTTCTCCACATAGGACGCCATCCGCATAAAGAGCGCCACCGACGCCGCCTCCAGGTATTGCCCGGTCGCGAACGAGGCGAGCACCGCCAGGGCGACAAGTTCCTCCATGTGCGAACTGTGAGATCCCCGGCCGGCCTGGAAGAGCTCCACAAAAGCCTGATAGACGACGGGCGCGCCCAGCAGCAGCGCGGCCAGCAGCGCCAACAGAGTGGCGTGATTCACGGTGTCAAACAGAGCCCTGGCGATCAGCGCACACAACAACAGGACCACCCCCAGCAGCAGAACCAGCAGCGGCGGATCAATCGTTCGCCCCTGGTCCTGAGGCAGACTCCCAAACCCGGCCTGCAGCGCTGGAGGGTTAGCCTTGGTGTTCATGACCTTGCCATTCCTCGGTCTTCCATAATTCGATCAGGAGAGCATGGGGGGACCCGTATCCTGATATCCCAACCTTTGCCTACCCGCCAAATAATGATAAGCGATTATCAATTATCGTCAACTGACGCCGTTGGTTGTCCGGGCTCTCGCCGGGACGAGTTGTTTGACGGGCTCGGTGAGTAAGCAAAAGACGGCGGCGTGATGTGACAGCATCAACCATTTCACACGGTCAAGTTACGCTCGGCAGCAACGCCTGGAGTGCATGCGCCGACCCTGCACGAGCAGGTGGTGTCATGGTCAGACCACACGATCCCCCACACCGTGGCCGCGGGGCGAGGTGTGCAGGAGCGCATCCAAACTGATCAGGAATCTGACGCCGGCCCGGTGCTGTCGCGGACGATCAGCGAGCCGGTGATGCTCCGGTGGAAATGACCTGGCGCCGGCTGGCCGCGCAGGCGTTCATGCGCCCAGCGCGCGACCTCCTGAGCGATTTCCAGGCTAGGATGCCGCACCACCGTCATGGCGACCGCCGACTGCACCGACAGGGCGGGGTGGTCGTCGAAGGTCGCCAGGCTCAGGTCCTTGGGAATGCGCAGGCCCAGCCGGTCGCACTGCTGGATGACGACCTCCGCCATGCGGTCGTTGCAGGCGATGATGGCCGTCGGGCGGGGCCGGCCGGTGAGCACCTGTTGCACCTGTTCAACCATCTGAGGGTAATGGTCGGCGGTGCAGCGGACCACGTGTTCAGGTGTGCTGCCGTCCGGTCGCCGCGGGAGTGCCGTGCGGTAGCCGTCGATTTTGGGTTGGTAATCCGAGATCAGGCAGATGCGCTGATGCCCCAACTGCCGCAGATGTTCGACCAGCAGCGCCGCGGCGTGGGGAATGTCCGTCGTCACGCAATCGTCCCAGGCGCTGGGCGTCTCCAGCAGCAGCAGCGGTAAGCCGGTGTTGCGCAGCGGCGCGAGCGCGCTGGCGCTCCGGGCGCCTTTGCCCTGCAGCGGCAGCACCACCAGGCAGCCCACGCCGGAGTCCAGCAGATGCGCCACCGCGCCGGGCAGTTCCGCCACGCCGGCGGCGGTCGCGGTGATCAGCGGATGGCCCAGCGGCTGCAACTGCTGCTGGATCAGGTCCAGCTCATATTGGAAAATCGGCTTGAGCGCCGGGCTGAACTTGATGAGCCCCACATTGCCCCGGCGCGGCGCCGGCGCCGCCTCCGGCCGACTGCGGCTCTGCCGCACATACGCCCCGCTGCCGACCACGGCCTGGATCACCCCGCGCTGCTTGAGCAGGCGCAGCGCCCGCTTGGCGGTGACATCACCGACGCCGAACGTCTGGCAGATTTTGCGAATGCTGTAAATGCGCTGGCCGGCGGCGAACAGCCCCGCGTCGATCTGGCGCTCAATCGCACTGGCGATCTGCTGGTACAGCGGCAGGGCGACGCGGGCGGCAGGTTGAGGGCGTGGCATGCAAATGCACCTAACTTGATGCACCCAGGTTTATCAGTTTGATGATTCCCTGACAAGGGCGCCGGCGTTTATCATGGATTTCTAGCGCAACGCCGATTTACCTTGAAATATCTGGATAAATAATACCCTCGACGCACGGAACCTGGTGGGTTGGCGGTGCGTGAACAAGCGCCGGCAGCGGCTGGACACCACCGAGGTTGTGGACCTCGCTTTCCGCCAGCGGCAACTGGACGCCAAACTGTTTGCAGGAGTTGTGACCATGCAGCGGCATTTCCCTGAAGTTCGACGAACCTTCACCCCCAGCGGCTTTACGCTGGTGGAACTGCTGGTGGTGATCTCCATCATCGCCCTGCTGATCGCCATCCTGCTGCCGGCGCTGGCGGCGGCGCGCGAAGCGGCGCGGCGGGCGTCCTGCCTGGCGAGCGTGCGCCAGTTCTCCCTGTCCATGGACATGTACGCCAGCGACCGCAGCGAGTGGTACCTGCCCGACAGCTTCCACCGCGGGGCGGACTACCTGACCCTTACCGACCGCAACGGCCCCCTCGGCTCCGCGCCCAGCTTGCCCAGCGGCGGCGGCGATGGCGTCAACTCCACCAACTGGGGGTTGCTGCAAAGCTACGGCATCTCCCTCAAAACGCTCAGTTGTCCCTCCGGGTTCTACAAGGCGGGCGTTCGCAGCGCCGCCACCGGGGGCCTGAGCCTGAACTACTTCTATCACGCCGGCAAAGGCGATCGCCGCTTCACCAGCCCCTACAACGACGGCGACTGGGAAGGCTATGTCGACTACGACACCCCGGACCTCGGCCAGCGCCCCGAAGGCTATCAACCGCTGATCTCCCGCCGCCGGCTGGTCCATCCCAGCCAGTGCGTGATCATCACCGACCTGATCCGCGGCCCGACCAATCGCACCAACACCCCCGGCCTGACCATCAACCGCATGGGCGGCGGCAGTTCCACGGAATACAACGTCCCCCCCAACCACCTGCAGAACAATTCCACCGATATGCTCTCAGACGGCGGGAACATCGCTTACGCCGACGGCTCGGCGAAGTGGAAGAACAACGCCGACATGGTTGAACGCTACAACCGCCAGTACCACACCTACTGGTACTGAGCGGCGTGGACGCCGCTGGAGCAGGTGAGGTGGAGAACAGGCGAGCAGGAGAATCGTCTGCTGCGCATGAGACACGCTGTGATCGCTGGGGCATTGTGGCGAGCGAGTGGTGATGCGGCCCTGGGCGCGCGTCATTTCCCGGCACCGCCCCCCACGCCCACCGGCACCGCCCGATGGGCGACCTCGTCAAATCGCTGGCCGTCGTACGCCCGCAGCAGCGTCGTGTGCTGATGAATGGTCAGCGTGTTGGCGCCCGCGCGCAGGTCGCGCGTCGGCACCCGGCAAACGCGCGGCAGCCAGGGCGATTCAATCCACGCGCCTTCATTGAACCGCAGCGACAACGCATCGTGACACGGCGCGTCGAAGCACAGTTCGAGCAAAGCGGCGTCCCCCGGCGGCAGCGTCGGCAGGTTCACGTTCAGCACATATTCGACCACGCCGGCGTAATGCGGCAAGCCGGCGACATCGAGACCGTCAAAGGGCGCGACCGACGGATAGGCCGTCAACTTCGGCGGCTGCGCGGGCGCACCGGCTGAATCGGTGACGAGCGAAACACCGAAATCGCCCCGCAGGTACAGCGCGCTGAGCAGGCCGCTGTCGATCTGGTCCGCATGCAGATCCAACCGCAGCGTATTGCTGCCCCGCCGCAGGTTCAGCGGCAGCGCCTGCGCGCCATAGATCGGCGTATCGCAGCGGGTCAGCGCGGCGGGGCCGCGCGGTGCGCCGTCGTTGACCGTCAGCGTCCATGCCCCCGCCAGCGCGTTCGGCTCTATCAGCAAATCCACCTGCGCCTCGGTCTGGCAGTCGACGGTGCAGGTGTAAAGCGCATGCAAGGCGGGCAAACCCAGGCGCGGCACCTGGCCGAAGAAGTAGCGGTACGCCGGCCGATATGCAATGCCCGCCTGGTCCAGTTGCTGCACCAGCGGCATGGGGCTGACGCGCACCGCAGCGCCGGGGGAACCCGGCCCCGCGCCGCCCGCCGAAGCCGCCACCGTGCTGCTGCCCGGGGTGCCCAGTTCCGCGCCGCCCGCCAGCGCTGGCGCGTGGTGAGCATCCGCATCGGCGATGCTCAGCATCCAGTCCGCCAGACGCAGCAGGTTCGGCCCCAGCGGACGCACCTGCGCGGGACCCGTCACCTGGACTTTCACCAACGCCGTCGCCGCCGCGCTCACCGACGCCACGGAACCGGCGTCCACTTCGCGCAGCACCAGCGTTTCAAACGGCTCAATCTTCCGCTGGTACACCCAACCGGCGGCACAGGTTGTTCCCGTGCTCAGCGGCGCCTGGGCGGCGCCGATGTCCACCAATTCCACCGGGCAGGGCAACGTGAGCTCGGCTGCAATCGCCTGCGGGTGGCGGCTGACCAGCACCCAGCACCGCTTGCCGTCGGGCATCCGCCGGCGGGTCACCAGCACCTGCTCGTGTCCCGCGCCGACCAGCCCCAGACAGGTCGGCAAACCTGCCGCACTGACCGCCGCGCGCACCACCTGGCCGCCGGCGGCTTCAAAGCGCGTCAGCCATGCTTCCAACTCCGGCTCCACATACAGCATCGGCGGGACCACCACGGTGTGCGCCGTCACCTCCTTGATGTGCACCGCGCCGGCGCGGATGACGCCGGCTTCGAGCACATCGGTGTCGACCACATGGAACTCGACATGCCGGCCCGCCAGGTCGAGCATCAGTTGGTTGCACGCTTCGATCTGTGCGCCGGTGGGCACGCCCATGGAAGGATCCACCACCAACACGTCGGCATCAATGATCGTCGGGCTGAGCAATTCCAGCAGGCGATCGGTGCGCCGGGTCAGGTGGTGAAACAGCGGCCAATACGGCATCTGATAGAAGAAGCTCGGCGGCCCATCATGTTTCGTCATGCCATGGGCGGTGTAGTAAAACGCATGGGGAATCAGCCGCTTGATGCCCAGAGCAACCAGGCCGTCGGCGATCACCCGCGCGTCGAGCAGCGTCGCGCCCCACCCCATGCTGTGATAGCACTCGCAGACGCAATCGCGTTTGTCGTAGAAGTACGCCGCCGAGGCGGTGGCGCGGGCGTTGGTGCGCGCGGAGTGACGCAGCAGATCGAACCCGCCGCCGGCTTTGGTGTGGCCCGGCTCGCATCCGGGCACGTGGTAGCGCCGCATCTGCGAAAACCGCAACGCCGCCTTTTCCGCCTCATACGCCAGCCCATGCGCGGCACACCAGTCGTGCAAGGGCTGATCGAAGGTTTCCTCGAACCACTCGCGCTTGAGCGTGTGCACCTGATAGCTGACGCGCGGGTGGTCGGGATGCCGGGCATCGGCGAGGGCGGCGAAATCCAGCGTGACGCCGAAGCGCTCGGCATACCGCGCGGGAAAGCCGTCGGTCCACAAGGGGCTGGATTCATCGGCGAAAATGCCGCGGATAGTCTTGCCGAAGCGCGCCCCGCAGTGCTGGAAATAGCGTTCGTGGGTCAGTTCAATGAAACGTGCAACGGCCTGGGGGTTCAGCAGGTCCGGCAGCCGCTGGTAGTACTTGAAGTCGTCAACGACCGTCTGCACGGCGACAATCAGGCGCTGCGGGCCGTCGGGCAGCGCCGCCTCCAACCAGGGGGTTGGCTGGCTGGCGAAAAAGCGCTTGCGGTTGTAGGGCGTCAAGCCGGCTTCGTTGTAGCTGCCGGCGCCGAGGATGACGCCGACGTGTCGACGCAGGTTCACCGGCTGGTCCCACCGCGGCCCACCGGGGCCCACGGGAAACGCCACCGCCGCCAGCACTTTGCCCGTCGGCAGCGCCAGCCGCACCGGCCCGCCGGGCAGATCATGCACCTGCGTCAGCAGCTTGGTCGCCCACAACTGCGGGCTGCCGAGCAAAGCTTCTCCACCCGCTGAACCGCTGGGATAGGGATATTCGTCATAAAGCTGCACCACCATTCCGCGCGCCTCGGCGTGCTCCACCGCCGCCTGGACGCAGGCGAAAAATGCTTCCGACAGATACGGCGTATCCAGACCCTGGCGCGGCGAAATGTAAAACCCATGCACGCCCTGCTGCGCCATCAGATCGATCTGCCGCCGCAGTTCGTCAAGCTCAATGCGGGCGTTCCAGAACCAGAAGGGGTAAAAGCCGGGTCGCGGGGGCACAAACGTATCAGGCATGAGGGCATCCAGCGCAAGTCCGCCAGGGCACAACCCCGCCGATGGGGTCGGCCAATCAGGTCCAAGGCCTCATGCTAGCGAACCCCGGCAGGCTTGGCGATTCGATATACAACCATGTTTCCCGGGCTTCATGGCCTCTGCCGCGCCCCCGGCCGCCGACGGGCGTGAGCGCCGCCCTGACCGGGTTACGGCTCGAGGGTCACCGCCACCACGTTGCGCAGGGCGATACGACCGGCGCCGTTGAAGACCACGCGCACCGTAGCGTTGCGGTAGTTGTCGGGCAGCTGGAAGGTGCGATCGAAGCGCGTCCATTGCCGCGCCGCGCGGGCATCGGTCAATTCGGTCCAGCCGATCTGTTTCCCGCCGTCACCGAAAGTCTGCACCGCCACGAGAGCCTGGGACCAGTCGCCGTCGAGACGAATCTCCCCAACGATGCGGATCCGCCTGACCTGGGCGGGCAAAGTGGCGCCGGCGCTGCCGGAGCTGAGTTCCTCGGCGATAACCACCATCGCGGGAACCGGAGGCTTGCCATCGGGATCGCTGGCTTCGATCGAGACACGCGGTGCCCCCTTGCCCTTCCAGCGCATCGCCCAGCCGGGTTGATCGGGTTTTTCCTCGCGCATCGGGGGGAGGATATTTTCGGCGGGGTCCGGCGGCGGAGGCGTCGGCGCCTGGAGATGAACCGGATCGGCGACCATGGTCGCTTCGGCGTTGGCCGCCAGCGGCAGCCAGAAAGCCCCGCAGCCGGGCGTGCCCACCACGAGTCGATCACCGGCAAAGGCCAGGACATTGTCGATGCGGAACGGCAGGTCGGCATCCACCCGCGCAAAGCGCTCGGCTTGGGCGGACTTGAGCCAGGTGCCCTGACCACCCGAGAGCGCCAGTCGGCCGGGGGTGCGTGGGTCACAGGTGACGCGGTACACCGGCGCCGGGCTGTCCAGCGCCCGCCAGGTTCGGCCGCCATCATCGCTTTGGCGCAGCCCCGTAGCGTCCGCCAGCAGGAAGCGTCCGGGCATATGCGGATCCGCCGCCACATCCATCGGCCGGATGTCCGCGCTGAGCACCTGCTGCCAGAGGTCCGATGCGGACTGGGCGGCAGCCCCATCGGTGCAGGCGTAAACCCCGCCGCGATCGGCGTCAAAACACACCATGGAGCCATCCGCCGAAACCGCCAGTTGCCGGCCGACGTGCCAGATGGCTTCGCGAAAGAAGGCGCGGGCGGGCAGGCCCTGACTGCGCCAACGCCACGATGCGCCGCCGTCGGTGGATTCATAGACGCCGCCCTGCCCCGGTTCGACCTTGCCCGAGACACAGAGCCACAGTCGATCCGCGTCGCGGGGGCAGACCGCCAGGGCGTTGCAGCGCAGGTTGGTCATGTCGGGCAGACCATCGCCCTGCGCCCGGGTCCAGTGAACCCCGCGATCAGCGCTGATGAACAGGCTGTTGGCGATCCAGGGACCGGGCGTCGCGGGCCCCAGGGCGTACACCCGCCAGGGATTGGCGGGCGAGACCTCGAGCGCTTTGATGTTGTTGGTGATTCCCCGAGTGATATGGGTGAAGCTGGCGCCGCCGTCGAGCGAACGGAAGTAGCCGTTGTCCGCCATTCCCAGATGCACGATCGCCGGATCCTGTGGATCGATCGCCAGCGTGTGGATCACCGTGACCTCGATGCCGTCGATGCACAAGGACCAGGTCCGTCCGGCGTCGCGGGTGCGCCAGATGGCGAACCAGTCGCACATGAACCAGTGGTCGGCGTCACGGGGATCAACCACGATGGAACTCATCGCCCGCCCGAAGTGCGACCATCCGCCGTCTTCAGGCGTCTTGAGAAAGACCCAGTCGGGCTTGTCGCGACGCTGAACCGGGATGGCGGTCCAACTGGCGTCCGTCCAACCGCGCCGATAGAGCGTGCCGTCGCCTCCGCCGGCGAGCCAGCCAGCGGGCGTGACGGCAATGGCGGTAAAAGCCGCCGCCACGCCGTAGCCCGGATTCTCGGCGGCAGGCAACCCCTCGTGGAAATCCTTCCAGGTCTGCCCGGCGTCCAGGCTGATCACCAGTTGCCGGCGGTCCATGATGCCCAGCAAATGGCTGGGATCGTGGTAGGACTGTTCGACCTCCATAGGTGACTCGTCGGCCAGTCGGGTCCAGTTCTGGCCGCCGTCGTCGCTGCGGAAGAAACCGGCGGGCATCTGGGTCTGTGGTTCGCCCAACAGGAAGCCCTGATACGCCATGGCGCAAGCCCAGACCCGATTGGGCACGGCGCGATCAAACTGGACGTCACTGAAAAAGTAACCCGTCAAGCCCGCCTGGCTCCACGCGGCGCCGCCATCGCGGGAGAGAAAAATGCCGTCACCGGCGGAGGCGGCGAGGATGAGGTCCGGCTGATGGGGTGACCGAACGAGCACCTTGCCGGCGCTGCGCCCGTGACCATTGCCAGCGAACAGTGCCGCATCGAGGGTGCGCTGGAAGGTGCGTCCGCCGTCATGGGACAGATACACGCCTTCGCGGGTTTTGCTCCAGTGGGTTCCGGTGGCGACGACGATGGAACTTGGGTCGCGCGGGTCGGCGCTCAGGCCGCGCACCTGTCGGTTGCCATGGCTGTCCGGCAGCTGGCCATGCAGCATGTGCCAGGTCGCGCCGGCGTCATCGGAGCGATAGAAGCCGCCGACATCAACCCAGGCATAGAGCACGCGCGGATCGGTGGTGAACACCACGTTCTGCAGGAAACCCCCGCCGCCGATGCGGGCTGAACGCCAGGCCCCGTACCGGCCGGGCGACTCCGCCGGCGCCACGCCCCGCGCGGCATCCGCCCGCACCAACGACGGGGCGTTGCCCACCACCATGCCCAGCAGCAGACCCGCCATCAACCCCAGCCGACGTTTTGCCGTGCGCGGCAGCATAAAACTTCCCCTCCGCCCCTCGTGGGCGCCAGTTGATGAATCCGGAAACATGGGCGTACCCGCAGCATCACCAGAAGCGACTCCAGAACCAGAAATTCCGGTCGGCGGCATCGGGAGTCAGCACTTGACGCTGCTGCACCGCCACATGGCCATCGAAGTAGGCGTATTGCAGAATGTCCCGACCCCCATGCCGCATCCCGCCGTAGAAACTCCAGTCCGCCCAGTCGCCGACGGCCCCCCAGGTGCCCTGGCTGGATCCGCTGACCCAGATGCCGCGCAGCACCGACCCGGTGACGAACGGGATCAGCACTTCCTCGGCGGACCCGGTGCCCAGCTCACCGAAAATGATGGTGCCCGCCGGGTACTGGATGGCGTCGCGCTTGAAGCGCCAGGTGAGCAGCTTCTGGCAGGGATTCAGCCCATAAGTCTTATGGTCGACCGGGGTGGCGGAGGTGATTTCCGCACTGGGGCAGACGAAAATCGCATGGCTGCCCTTGCGGGCGGTCAGCGGTACGGTGGCGAGCCCCAGTTCCACCGACACCAGCGGACGCAGCCGCTGCATCCAACGCGATTCTCCCGTTTCCCCCGGATAGTAGTTCTGGATGGCGGCAAAGCGCCCGTCTTGCGCCTGTTCGGCGTAAACCGCCTGCAGCACGAAAATCTGCCGCAGGTTCGACTGGCACTGCACCGCCCGGGCTGCCTCCCGCGCCTTGGAGAGCGCGGGCATCAGCACCGCCATCAACAGCGAGATGATGGAAATCACCACCAGCAATTCGATCAGCGTGAAAGCGGCAGGCAGCGAACTGGACCGGCGACGCAAGAGGGTGAGCATGCTTATTGTCTCCAAAGGAAGTTGACGCCCAGGGGGATACCTCCAATCAGACCAAACCAGACCCAAGCTCAGACGCCGGCGGAGCGGTACGACCGGGACACCAATGCGGCTGCAGCACCACCGGCTGGTGCTGCAGTTGCCGACCTTGCCCGGGCAGTCCCGCCGCCAGCTTCTCGAGCATCATGGTGGCCGCCCGCGCGCCCATGCCGAAGCGGTCAAACGAAGCCCGCGCCAATTCGGGAAAGGTTTCGTTCAACTCGTCACTGTCGTCACAACACGTCAAGGCATAGTGCCGACCAGCGCCCAAGCCCTGCAGGGACAACTCCACCTGCAGACGCTGCGCCAGATAAATGTCCGCCACCACCAGGGCGACGCCCTGGCCAAAGAGCGACCAGAACGCCGGCGTGGTCGCCGATTCGCCCGTGGGCAACGCCAGTTCCATCACCTCCACAGCCAGCCCCAGCGCCTGGGCGCGCTGCAAGGCTCCCTGGCGACGGGCGGCGAAGCTGAAGTGCGTGCCGCCGCGCCGGTCGATGTAAATGATGCGGCGGTAACCCAGCTCCCCCAACGCGCCAACACAGCAGGCCCCCGCCGCCGCTTCGTTGCGACTGACGGTGTCCCGACGACCGGCTGCGGCAACGTTGACCCAGACCTTGGGCAACCGGATGCGCCGCAACGCCGCGAGCAAGCCCGCAGGCAGCTCATCCATCAGCACCATGCCGTCAAGAACCCGCTCGCGCAGGGCGCGGGATTCCTGCTCGCCAGCCGACGCCAGACTGGGGACCGGCACCAGGCTCATGACATAGCCCGCCGGCGCCAGCACGGAATTGATCCCAAAGACGGCTTCGGCCGCCGAAGCGTGAGCCAACTGGCTCCTGGCATCCACCGCCAAAACAACGCCCACCTGCAGGGTCCGCCGGGTGAGCATGGCGCGGGCGGCGGCATTGGGCTGGTAACCCAGGTCACGGGCAATGGCTTGAACGTGGGCGACCCGTTCCCGCCCGCGCTGCTGCGCCTGGCGGTAACGCCCGTTGAGCACGCGGGACACGGTCTCCACAGACACGCCCGCACGCTCTGCAATGGCCTTGAGTCCGACCATGACCGTTTCACCCAAAATATTGAACGTTCAACATTCTAGAGCGCAGCCGCCCATTGTCAATCCCCCAAGTGCTGCAAATCCCCCGCAACAGTCACGATCAGGTGCGGCGCGAAATGGGGGCAACCACCCGGCCCGGTCCGCTACCCGCCACCCGCCACGGCCAATGTTCGCCGCACCGGGCCGACCACGCTGGACACTCGACGCAGCGCGGCCAGTTCCGCTGTGAGCGCAGGCGGAACACCAGCCAATCCGCAGGCCTGGGGCCAGGTGAAAGCCATGCCAGGCACTCCGGTGGGCGAGGTTCTGAGCAGCGCAGGTCCAGACCGGAAGCCCCCGCGCTGAACAGGCCGGCAGGATTTCGCCCGGACGATGGCGTTGGCGCCACTGGTGTCAACAGGCGGAAAGGGCGGGATGGACGGCGCTGCGCGGCCGGTCAACCGCCGTTGACGGCCCGGACCGTCAGCGGTAGTATTCGCCAGCTCATGACTTCAGAATCGCTTCAAGCTGTGCGCCTGGCGGATGTCGCGGCCCGGGCGGGGGTGGCGCGCAGCGTGGCTGGCCAGGTGCTGCATGGCGCCGGCGGACGCAATACCCGGGTGGGCCAGGCGACGGCGCAGCGGGTGCTGAACGCCGCGCGCGAGCTGGATTACCGCCCCAATCGCGCGGCGCAGCAACTCAACGGCGTGCGCACGCGCCTCCTGGGAGCGCTGATTTCCAGCCGCAGCGCCCAGGTGCACGGCGAGCGCCTGGCGGCGTTGGAACGAGCGCTCCGGCAGCACGCCTTTCGGCTCATGGTCGGACATGTCGACCGTGCCGACGACATCCTGACTTATCTCCAGGATTTTGCGGGGCGCGGCATCGAGGGGCTGCTGCTGATCGATCATCTGCCCGGCGAACAGCGGGATGCGGTGGTGCGCCAACTGCGGCAGATGCCGGCGCTGCTCTGTGCCGGGCGCGCCGCGGTCGCTGGTGGTCTGGCGGTAGATGTGGATCGAGCGCTGGGTATCCAAACCGCGGTCGAGCATCTGCGCAGCCGGGGCCGGCAACGAATCGGCTTGGCGCTCGATCGCCTGCGCGGCGTCCCCAGTCGGGCGCGTCTGCGCGGCTATCGACTCGCCATGCGCCAGGATTCCGGCCGGCTCATGAACGAAGGCGTCTGGTCGGCCGACCTTGATGAACCGCTGTTTGATCCCCACGCCATCGGCGCGCATGTGGAGCGGATGCTGGATCAATGGCTGCTCCCGGGCCAGTTCGACGCGGTGCTGGCCGCCGACGATCTCTGGGCGGTGCAAGTGGTCAAGGCGCTGCATCGGCGGGGTCTGCGGGTGCCTCAGGACGTGGCGGTGGTGGGGTTCGACAACGTGGCTCTGGCGCGGGCGTGCACGCCTGAGCTCACCACCATCGATCAAAACAATACGCAAATGGCGGAGCTGGCGATCCCGCTGTTGATGGCCCAGCTCGAAGGCGGGTCGGTCCCGCGCTCACGCCGTCATGTGGTCATTGCGCCCAGCCTGGTGGTGCGGGAATCCACGTCATGAACGCAAAAAAGATCGCCATCGTCGGGGGCGGCAGCCTGCTGTGGACGTTCGGCATCGTGCGTCAGTTCATTGCTTCGCCAGCATTGCGGGGGGCGCAGGTCTGGTTGATGGACCTCAACCCCGAGCGGCTGGAACTGGTTGCGGCCGCGGCGCGACAATGCAACCGCGATCAGGGTGCGCCGATTCAGGTGCTGGTCTCGACGAATCTCGATGAAGCCCTGGAGCACGCCGACTTCGTGCTGGTCACCATCTCCACAGGCGGCCTGGACGCGATGGCGCATGACCTGGCCATTCCCGAGCAATTCGGCATCTACCACACAGTGGGGGATACGGTGGGCCCCGGCGGCTGGCTGCGCGCCGTGCGCAACCTGCCGATCTTCGACGACCTTGGTCGACGGATGGCGCGGCTGTGTCCCGAGGCGTGGCTGCTGAACATGACCAACCCGCTGACGCCGTTGACGCGGGTGACGCAGCGGAACCATGGCGTCCGCACGGTGGGGATGTGCCCCGGGGTGGAGGAGCAGGCGCGCACCTTGAGCCTGCTGGCGGGCGTCAACGCCGACGCCCCGCGCGACTTCACGGTGGCTGGCGTCGACCATGGGTCGTACTTCCTGCAACTGCACGCCGGCGGCGTCAATGTGCTGGATCGGCTGCGGGAAATGGGCTTTTGCCGCAGCGACGGCCAGATCCCCGGCAGCCTGGACACGCAGGACGGGTTTGCCGGCGCCGCACGCAATCGGGCGGTGTTCGCGCTGTGGCGGGAGCTGGGTTACATGCCCGCCATCAACGACCGCCACATGGTGGAGAACCATGCCGGGCTGATCAACGGGCCGGCCGCGCGCGACGGGCGGTTGCCCTTCCATCTCGAGCGCACCACCGTGCCCATTCGCGCGGAGCGCTATCAGCGCATGCAGCGGCAACTGGAGGCGTACCTCGCCAATCCTCAAGGCAACACGCTGGGCAATCTGGGGCATGGCGACGACCCGGTCGTCACCGTCATCGAGTCGCTCCTCGGCGCCCGCAGCTTTTTGTTTTGCAGCAACTACATGAACGTGGGGCAGACGCCGCAGGCGCCGCTGGGCGCGGTGGTGGAGATGCGTTGCCGTTTCGACGCCGCCGGCGTTCATCCGTTGCCCGCGTCGATTCCGCCGCGATTGCTGCCGGTGATTCTCCCCACCCTCTGCCGGCAGGAGGCGATCCTCGACGTGGCGCTGGGTGGCACGTTTGACGAACTCGTAACTCTGGTGGCCGGCGATCCGTTGTGCAGTCACCTGGAACTGGGCCGCTGCCGCAGCATGGTGCGTCAGATGCTCCAGGCGAATCAGCACCTGATCGCCAACCGGCGGTTGCTGGAATTCGAACCGACGCTTGAGGAGATTTCCGCATGAAACTGAGCATCACCTATCTGTACACCATCGCCTGCTACGGCTATCCGCCGAAGGTGGAGGATGATTTCAAGGCTCTCGCGGAGATCGAGAAGCTGGGGTTTCATTATCTGGAGATGGAGGGGCTGGGCGCCGAACATGCCGCGGCCGTCAGTGCGCGGCGGCACGACTTGAAGAAGTGTCTGGACGATCATGGCATCCAGGTGCACAACTTCTGTGCGGTGGATCCCAATCTGGTGAGTCTCGATGAGCGCGTACGCCGGCAGGCTTACGAGCAGTTCAAGCACACCGCTGAGCTGGGCGTGTTCCTGGGCGCGGAAACGCTGCACCTGGCCAGCTACGCGCCGCCGGTGGAGTACCACGGCTCCCGTCCCTACGCGCTGGATGAGGAATACCAATTCGGGGACACATTCCGGATTCGTCTGCCGGAGGGGTTTTCCTGGGCGCGGGTGTGGGAGGTGCTGGTGGATTCGAGTCGGCATTGTGCGCAGGTGGCGGCCGATCTGGGGCGCACCATCATCATGGAGCCGCGTGTGGGCGAGGTGATCTGCTCGGTGGATTCGCAGCTCCGGCTGATCGCCGACGTGGGGTTAGCAAACTTCAAGGCGAACTTCGACACTGGCCACTACAGCGCCCAGCGCGAGAACGTGGTGCTGGCGCTGGCGAAGCTCGAAGGCCAGTACGCCAACATTCATGTCAGCGACAACAGCCCGGAGAACACGCTGCATCTGCCGCCGGGCCGGGGCGCGATTGACTGGGCGGAGTTCTTTCGGGTGCTTCGTCTCCAAGGCTACGACGGCTACCTCGGCCTCGACCTGGGGCCCAGTGAAACGCTGGTGGATGACCTGCAGCGTGGCGCGGAACATCTCATGCACGTTGCTGCCGAGGCAGGGATTCAACTGGAACGCTAGTGCTGCGATGATGTCGCCCGCATCTGCTGCCGCCTGGTGGTGTGGAAGCTGGCCATTGCGCACCAGCCAGCGATCGGCGTTGGGGCAAGTGGGCCGCCGCGCTGCCGTATACAGCTCTGCATTCCGGCCCTGACGCCGGCGCAGCTCTCGTGGCGTCACCGCCCAAACCACGAAAATTCCCGGGAAAACCCCAAGGTATTTGGGCGAGAACTGGCGCGCGATATTCTTATTGACGTATATAATATTTCATGTAATATTATGGAGAATATTACAAAGGCATGGCGATGACGACCTTGGCGCAAAGTAATTCACCTTCACCCGCCCAAGCGCTGGCGCGGCGGCGCTTGCTGGCGCGGATCGGCCGACACTGGCGTGCGGGGCAGCGGTTGCCGACCGTCAAATCGTTGGCGTCTGACTTGGGGGTCGGGTTGGTGAACACGCATCGGGCGGTGCGGGAGCTGGTTGCCGATGGCTACCTGGTCGCCAAGCCGCGGATCGGCATTCACGTGGCGGAGAAGTTGCCGCCCCAGACCCGGACCGCGGCGTCGGGCGCCGCGCGTCAGGCGTTCAAGGTGGAGATCATCGCGGCCGAGCATCACATGCTCGACAGCATGCATGTGCGCATGATGCAGGGCGCGCGCCAGCGGCTGGAAGAACATCACTGTGAAGTCCGTCAGCGTGAATGTCTGGCCATCAAAGCCGAGCAGTCGTTTGTCGAGTTGGATGCCGACGCCCTGATCTTTATCAATGCCAGCAAGACGCGCCTGGTGACGGCGGAGCGCCATCTGGTGGTGGCGATTGAAACGGGCTGGCTGGATCAGTTTCCGCCGGATCGACGCGTGGATCATGTGACGGTGAACCAGGCGCAGGGCGGCGCGCTGGTGGGGCAGGCGTTCCGGGCTGCGGGGATCCGCAGTGCGTGTTTTCTGGGGTGCATGGATCGTGCCGCGCCAAGTGCGCCGGGGGCGGCCTACGACGCCATCTCGGCGGGGCGCCTGGCGGGTTTTGAGTCGAGTTGGGGACGCGCCGTGTCCTCGCGGCTGCAGTTGAAGACCAATTACTACGACGAATCGGCGGGCGTGGAAGCGGCGGCGCAGTTTCTGGCGCTGCCACAGCGGCCGCAGGCGGTTTTCGCGGCGACCGACGAGTTGGCGGTGGGGCTGGTGCACGGCCTGATGGCGCATGGTCTGCAACCCGGCCGCGACTATCAGATCATCGGATTCGATGGCCAGGAGCGTGGCCAAGCCATGCGCTGGGGGCCTTTGACTTCGGTCGCCGTGCCGGCTGCCGAGATGGGCGCCAAAGCCGCCGATCTGCTGTTGCAGCGCTTTGGGCAACCGCCACAACCGTCTCAGTGTGTCGCCCTGGGTTGTTCGCTCCGTCCCGGCGCCACCTTCGTTCTTTAAGAAAGGACACGATCATGTCGGCACCGCGTCATCGTGGTTTCACCTTGATTGAACTGCTGGTGGTCATCTCCATTTTGGCGCTGCTGGTGTCCATCTCGCTCCCGGCGCTGGCGCGGGCGCGGCAGGCGGGATTGAACATCCAATGCATGAATCAGATGCGTCAGCTCAACCTGGCGCAGACCATGTACGCCGACGACAACCAGAGCTACTTCCCCCCCGCGAAGGGCGCCGCCGTCACCGCCATCGAAAGCTACGACGGCTTCTGGCCCAACAATTCGCTGCTGCCGTATGTGAGCGATCTGCCGTTCTCACACGCGCCGTACCCGGATCTGCCCCAGGCGAATCTCTTTACCTGTCCGGTCTATCGCCAGGCGTTTCAGGGCGTGGCGAATCATCGCTTCGTGCGCTACACCAGCCGCTTCAATCACACGGCCGTCACCTACACCCTCAATCGGGGCCTGTTTGCGGCGCCCAGCTATGCCGTGCCGCTGATCCGCTACACCGCGGTGCTCAAACCCTCCGCCAAGTCCTATCTGCTTGATGGCTTGTGGGACAACAACACCAAGCTGTTCAATGCCGCCACGCAGTATCACCTGGTGTCGCCGGTCATCCTGAATCTGCATGTCGGCGAAACCAACAACGCGCTCTATTTTGACGGGCACGTGACCAACATGTCGGGTGACACCCTGGAACTGGAAAGCGCGAACCTGTTCAGCTTGCAGGGCTACGGCGGCTCGTCCTGAGCGGTGTGCCGTGTGGACTTGACGTATTGACAGTGGAGGCTGGTCGACCATGAGGTGGATGCTGGTTTGCATGGTGGCACTGAATGTATGCCTGGTTGGTGCATCCTCGGCTTTCGCGGCAGCGCCCGGATTCGACCTGGGTGAACTGCGCGTGCAGACGACGATTCACTCCATCGGCATTGAATGGGACGTGACGGGCGACGACGCCAAAGCGCTCACCTGCCAGGTGCAGTATCGGCGCCAAGGCGAGGCTGCATGGTCCGAGGCGCTGCCGCTGGTCCGCATGCGCTATGCCTGGGCCTACGGGCGCCAGCACGCCCCGCAGATGGCGAACATGCTCGCGGGCAGCATCTTGTTCCTGTCGCCAGCGGTTGCGTACGAAGTGCAACTGCGGGCGATCGATGACGCCGGCCATCAGATCGAGCGTCAGTTCACCACCACCACGCGTCCCTGGCCCCAGATGCCAGCCCATGGACGCCAGCTGCACGTCACGCCGGGCAACGGGGGCGGCACGGGCGCTGCGGAAGATCCGTTGCAGGGGATTGCCGCGGCGGACAAGGCGGCGCGCCCCGGTGATGTCCTGCTGCTGCATGCGGGCAACTACGGCGTGGTGACGCTCAATACCAGCGGCGCGGCAGACGGTCAGTACATCGTCTGGAAGCCGGCCGGCGATGGAGAGGTCGTGTTTGACCGCATCAAGCTCGCCGGCGATTTCGTGTGGTTGCATGGCGTGACGGTTCGGCGCGATCCCGCGCTCACCGGAGGAGGCGTGTATGCGATGCAGCCCGTGCGCGGCGCGGTGCTCACGCACAACCAGATCCTCGGCTTCGGCTATTGCATTACGCTCAACCCGAACTGCCGCGATTGGCATATTGCCGACAATGTGCTCGTCGGCGACAAGGATTTTTCCCCCGCGCAGAATGTCACGTTCGAACAGCATCTCGAAGGCGAAGGCATCGAACTGGCAGAGTCCGGCGGACACGTCGTCTGCTACAACCGCATCTCGCATGTGGCTGATGGCGTTTCGTATCCCGGGGCGAATACCGACATCTTCGGCAACGACATCTTCGATGTCACCGATGACGCACTGGAACCCGATCGCGGCGGAGCCAACGTGCGTCTGTGGGGAAATCGGCTGACCAATTTCGGGGAGCACGGCCTGAGCTTCCAGCCCATGTATTGCGGGCCGTGGTATCTCCTCTACAACCAGGTCATCGGCTCCTGGCGCCCGGAAACCAAACGCATTCCCTACATCTTCAAGTTTCGCGTGCTGGACCGCTTTGTGTGCGTCGGCAACACGTTTGTTTTTGGCAGAACCTTGAGCGAGTACAGCGACTGTCTCTTCCTGTCGCGGTGTCGCAACAATCTCTTTATCTCCGCCACCGGATTCACTCCCATCTGGACAGGCATGCGCTACCCGGATTCATCGCCCACCACCGCACTGCCGCTGCAAGCTCCCACGGAATTCACCGACCTGGACTACAACGGCTACGACTGGGGAAATGGCTCGGGAAACGCCTTCCGTTATCAGGGTTCCATGGCGGGAGCAGGCGAGTTCATCAAGGACCTGGCTGCCTTCTCCCAACTCCTGCAGGTTGAACAGCACGGCCGGCAAGTCACCAAAGAAGACTTGTTCCAGCAGTGGAACATTCCAGCGGGCGCGGGACGCACCGAGCCTTACACGCTCGAACTTCGGCCGGGCAGCGCCGCCATCGACGCCGGCGCGGTGTTGCCGAACATCGCGGATTGCTTTGTCGGCGCGGCGCCGGATCTGGGTGCGATGGAGTACGGTGAGCCGCGGTTGTCCGTCGGTCCTCGACCGCTGGATGCGCTTGATGCGCTATGCGTCTGGTCGATGCATTGAAGCTGATGCCATGCCCCACCGACTCGGCGGCGGCACTGGAGAACGAGACTTTCCGTGACTGCGATGCCGCCGGCTGCGATAACGATGGTTCACGAACTGATGCCCCATGAGCTTGCCGCCAGCGCGCGCCTGGCGTCACTGACGCTGCCCGCAGGCTGGCGGCGTGAGGCGCAGCCGTGCGCCGATCAGCTCCTCACCATCCTGCACCCCGACCAGAGCACCGCCCCCCTGGCGATCGCACTGGAGCAATCGGGGCGATGTCGAATCCTGCTGGGGGTGTGGGCGCCCGCGCATCGTGCGCCCGCGGCGTTGCAGGTTCGACTCAGCACCATGCAGGCCTGGCGCCAGCTCCGTCCGGTGCGCTTGCTCGAGGATCGGCATCATGCCGTCCAGCAGGCCGAGCTGGGCGTGTTTGATCTGCCGCGCGGCGCAACGCTGGAATGTCGCGGAGTGCCGGGATCGCAGGGTGGCCTGGTGTACGTGCGCTGCGAACCCGCAGGCTCAACGTCAGCAACGCCGGCATGTCCTGACGCGGCGGGCGTGGTCATGGACACGGCGATGGCGCTCAGCAGCTTTCGCATCGATGAGCCGACGGACTTGCATGCAATCCTGCAGCCCTTTGTCGGCACCAGCATTCGCCACATCTTCTGGGGCACGGCGGTGGGCAGCTATCGCCCGCTTTATCGCTCCCGTGTGCTCGGCTGGCATGGCAGCGAAAATGAAGCATCCGTTGGCGCACACCGGGCGGCCGCGGCCCACGCCATGCGCCGGCTGGTTGCCCGCGACACCGATCCCTTGCACAGCGCCCGCGCATACTGCCGCGAGCACGGCCTGACATTCTGGCTCAATGATCGCATCAACAAGAATCACGAACACGACTATCGGGATGACTATCCGGGCGGACGCTACCTGCTCAAAAATGCAGCCCAGCGCGTTCGGACGATAGACGGTGCGCTGCATCCACAAGCAACGCTTTCATTCGCCAGCGCTGAGGTACGCGCGATGAAGGTGCAACTGCTCGTCGAGCAGGCGGGTTGCGATCCCGATGGCATCTTCCTGGACTTCCTGCGCATGCCCAGCATCGTGGGCTGGGAGCAACCGGTGCTGGATGCGTTCCAAGCCCGCACCGGCATGGCTCCGCAGCACGCCCCGCGCGACGAATGGTTCAAGCCCTGGATCGAGCATATCGGGCAGTACGTCACAGCGTTCCTGCGGGAGTTGCGGCAGGCGTTAACGCCGTTGGAGCAGGCGCGCGGGCGCCGGTATCCCATCATGGCGCAGGTGCCCGGCGGTTGGCGCTTCAACGATGCAATGCCCGAAGCCCAGGCCCTGGGGTTGGATGTTGCCCAGTGGGCCCGTGATGAGTTGGTGCAATACGTCGCGCCGGCGGAATGGACCGCGCTGATGTGGGAAGTGCAGGCTTTCGATCGCTGGGCGCAGTTGCTGGCGGGAACTCCCTGCCAGTTGTGGGGGGCGATGGGTTCACAATTCCGCGAAGGTTGCGCATCCCACGGCGAGCGCGCCGAGCATCAGACGCAACCGGCGGACCTGGACCCCTGGCGGTTCATGCGTGCCGCGAATGAATACTTCCAGCAAAGCGCCGCGGGCGTCTACATCTGGGAAGCACATGATCTGTCGGCTGCGCTGCCGTGCTGGGACATCGTCCAATGGATGGGCTGCCCGGATGCTGCGCAGTCCTGTTCCATCCCGCCCATCGGTCCCTTCGATGCGCGGCGCCGCGTCAAACAAGTAGTAATTCCATGAGATTCGCATTGTGATTCAGGATGCATTCATGCAGCGTTTTGTCGCCATTGACAATGTATGTGCCTGGCCCAATCTGGTTCCGCTGCCGGATGGAACGGTGCTGGCGTTTCTCTTCAATCAACCCACGCACGGTTGCTGGGAAGGGGACGTGGAATGCTGGGCCTCGAGCGACGTTGGTGACACCTGGACGCGGCGCGGTGTTCCCGGATTGCACGAGCCGGGCACGAATCGCATGAATGTCGCCGCCGGCGTGGCGCACGATGGCGAGGTGATCGTGCTGATCAGTGGCTGGGGTTCGCGGCCGCAGCCTCACGCGGATCATCACCCTGGCTTTGCGCCATCCATGCTCTTGCCCTGCTGGGTTTGCCGTTCGACTGACCAGGGCCGAACCTGGAACCACTCGACACATTTCACCCCGCCGCCGGGCGCCCGCAGCGCCATTCCCTACGGCAAGATCATTCACCTGGCTGACGGCACGCTGGGTGTCAGCGCCGGCGTAGTTGATCTGGCGAGTGACAACCGGCGCGACCACGCCTGGTTCTACCGCAGCCACGATGATGGACGAACCTGGGATGCGCCCACGTTGATCAGCAATCAACACAATGAAACCGATCTGCTGCGCTTGCCGGACGGTCGCATCCTCGCCGCCGCCCGTTCGCAGGTGGGGGGGCACCTCGATCAGTTCGTTTCGGATGACCACGGCCTGCACTGGAAGTGGCAGTGCCAGTTGACCGGCGACGGCGAGCATCCAGCTCATCTGCTGCAACGGCGCGATGGCTCCATCCTGCTGACCTACAGCATTCGTCACCGTGGGTACTTCGGCCTGGGCGCGCGCCTCAGCGAAAGCGCCGGAGCCGAGTGGTACAGCCCGGCTGCGATCCTTGATTTTGATGACGCTTACGACGGCGGCTACCCGTCAACCGTGGAACTGCGCGATGGGCGCCTGCTGACCGCTTACTACGCCAGCGGCATTGCTGCGCATCAGCGCTACCACATGGGCGTCGTGAAGTGGCGGCTCGACGAAATCATGACGCGCAATCAACCGCGTCCGCAAACTTTTTGACGGAGAAAGCGCCATGCAGGTTCTGGTTGTGAAAGCCCCGCGACAGATTGAGATTCAGCATCGGCCGGACCTTCCGTTGGGGCCGAACATGGTGCGGGTGCAGCCCCACTACTTCGGCATCAGCGCGGGGACGGAACTCAACACCTACCGTGGCGGCGTGAACTGGCACACCGGGCGTGATGAAGCAACCGGCCTGTTCTTTCCGGACACGGAGCACGCCCACTGGAGCTATCCCGCCGAGGTGGGTTATGCCAACGTCGGCGAAGTGGTGGAGCTGTCCCCTGACGTGTCCAGCTTGAAGCTTGGGCAAACGGTCTGCTCCACATTCGCGCACACGCTGCCGCTCACCGGACCCGCGCACCGCTTCATGCCGACGCAAGCCGGCATCGACCCGAAGAAATACCTCTTCTTCCAGTTGGTGCGCACCGCGGTAAACGTGGTGCATCACGCGCGCAGCGCGTTCGGCGACACCCTGGTGATTTTCGGGCTCGGACCCGTGGGGCTGATCACGCTCCAACTGGCGCGCCGGGCAGGCGCGGCGCGGATCATTGGGTTTGATCCCCTGGCCGCGCGGCGAAAGCTGGCGCTGCAACTGGGCGCCGATTTCGCTGCCGACCCCACCCAGGACGAAGCCGCCGCGTTTGTTCGTCAGCACAATCAGGGCCGGGGCGCTGACGTCGCCATCGAATGTGCCGCCACCGGGCGGGCGCTGCAGGATGCCACGCGCGCGGTTGACCGCCGCGGCCGGGTCATCCTCGCGTCCATGCCGCAGCAGGCCTTCCATTTCCACTTTGGTCAGGAGGTGCATTTCAACGCCGTCAGCATCGCCGGCGCCAACGTAATGCAGCCGCCTCACGATCTGGGTCCGCTGTGGAGCCTGCGTCGACAGGAGCAACTGGCGCTCGACCTGATTCCTGCGCTCGATCTGCTGCCGCTGATCACGCACGAATTCCCCTTCGCCCGGGCTGCGGACGCCTATGCGCTGATTGATCGCCAGGGGGCCGAGGTCGTCAGCGTCATTCTGCGCTGTGACCCAGCATCATCAGAAGCATGCCTGACGGGGAGTGCCCGCGCGGAGGGTGTGCGATGAAGTGCCTGATCATTGGCGGAACCGGGTGGCTGGGCCATCACATTGCATTGGCGCTGCGGCAGGCCGGCGAAGAAGTCATCGTCGCCAGCCGGGGATGCAGCAATTTGTTCGCCGATGCCCTGCCCGCCGACATCCATCGGCTGGAGGGAGATAAGTGCGACGCCCAGGTGATCGGCCGATGGTTACGCCATCCGGTTGATGTGGTGATCGATTCGGTGCCGCAGTCGGCGTGCATCCGACACCTGAGCGCACACCGCGATAGGTTCGGCCATTACCTTCATTGCAGTTCCACCGGCGGCTATGCGCCGCTGGCGCATCTGCCGGGCGATGAGACTTTGCCTTACGACCATTTTCTGGGTGGATGGCGGCAGAAGGCTGAGGTTGATGAACTGGCACTGTCATTGGGCCGGGAGCACGACTTTGCCGTGACGATCATGCGGCCGACCTACATCACCGGCCCAGGCTTGCTGCCCCTGGATAACTTCGGTGGTCGGGATCCGGCGTTTCTCGCGCGATTGCAGCGCGGCGAACCGATTCTGCTGCCCGAGGATGGTCAAGCGCTGCTGCAGCCCGTGCATGTCACCGACCTGGCCCGGTCATTTCAACTGGCTGCCCGTCAACGCCAGCGCGCCCGCGGACAGATCTACATCGTCAGCCAGCCGCACGCGGTCACCTTGCAGCGTTATGTCACGTTGAATGCGCAGGCGCTTGGCGCCGCGCCAAGGATTGAACTGGCGCCTCTGGAACAGATACTTGCCCGGCACCGCGAAGCCGTCGACGAACGCAGCCTCCGGTTCCTGGCTACGCATATGTGCTTCAGTATCGCCAAAGCTCAACGGGAGCTGAACTACACGCCCAGGTACGGACCGGAAGCAGCGATTTCGGAAACCGCACGTTGGGCGGTCGAGCACACCTGATCGCAGCGCCTGGACCAAACGGCGTTGACGTTCGACACACTCGACGCGGCCTGCCAGCGCGGACTTGATCCGCTCGCCGATCTGCCCGAACGCTTCCACGTGCTGACGTAGGCATGCGCGTCACCACCAGCAGCCGGAAATGCCGGGCGCGCCACGATGACGGATAATCAGGAAGACCCGCACCACCCAAGGCGAATCGTGTTCCGCCAACCAGGGATGCGGCGCCATGGCTGGCCGCCCCCCGCCACCAACGGGCGGTGACGGGTGCAAGCTGGCTGCGTGTGAACCCGCGCTCACCGCTCCGAACTGGGCCGATGGCGTCCGCCTGGTCGATAGATTGGACTTCGCTTTTGACGCCGAAGTTGCGTGATGGAATATATCAGGATATATTTACCCGATGATATCTAATCGCCATTCATCGTTGGCGCAGCCGCGTTGGCGCAAGACCATCTGGGCCATTCTGCTGGGTGTGGCGGGGTATTACGCCGCCTTCGGCTTGACCCATGTCTGGGCGGGGGGAGAAACTCCGGGGCCGGGGCCGGGCGCGGATCCGGCGGTCGTGGCTCCGGATGCGGTTCAACCTGCGCCGGCGAACGCGACAAGTCGGCCACCTGCCACCGGTGCTCAGCCGGGATCATCGACGCAAGCGGCCGCCGCCCCGCTCGCCAGTCCATCCACGACCGCCCCGGCGCCCAAGCGGGACCTGATCAAAGAACTGCTGGGCAATCAGATCATCGTGTTGTTCGCCATCGTGGCGCTGGGCTTGATCCTGGGCAATATCGAGCTCAAAGGCATCTCGCTGGGCGGCTCGGGGGTGCTGTTTGTCGCCCTGATCTTCGGGCATTACCAGTGCAAAATCCCCGGCGTGGTCGGCACGCTGGGGCTGGTGCTGTTTGTGTACGGCGTGGGCGTGGGGGCGGGGCCGCGGTTCTTCCGCGCTTTTGTCACCCAGGGCAAGGCTCTGGCGAAAATGGGCATCCTGCTGGTGGGCGCGGGAGCGGCGACCACCTACCTGTGCGCCAAGCTGATGCATGTGCCCTATGACCTGAGCGTGGGCATTTTCGCCGGCTCCCTGACCAGCACGCCGGCGCTGGCGGCTGCACTCGACGCGCTGGGACCCGAGGGCAAGGTCTGCTCCATTGGCTACGGCGTGGCGTATCCGTTTGGCGTCATCGGCGTGGTGCTGTTCGTCCAACTGCTGCCGCGCCTGCTGCGGGTGGATGTCGATGCGCTGGGCCAGGAAATTGCCGCGGCCCGGGGCGCCCGGAAGATGATTCTCCGCGCGGTGGTGGAAGTCACCAATCCCGCGGTGTTCGGCCGGCCGCTGGTGGATCTGCACTTCGTCCAGCGTTCGGGCTGTCAGATCGTGCGCGTCATGCAGGACCGGGTCATGGTGCCGGTCAGCCCGCAACTGGTGCTGGCGCCGGGGCAACGGTTGCTGGTGGTCGGGACGGAGGAGGACCTGGCGCTGGTGGTGGATTTTCTGGGCACGCGCAGCAACGAGCCGTTCCACATGGACGCCGAGCGCGAACGTAAGCAGGTGGTGGTGACCGCGCAAGCGGTGGTCGGCCGCTCCCTGCGCGGGCTGGATGTGCTGCGGGCGTACGGCGTCACCGTCTCCCGCATTGTGCGCAACGATGTGAACTTTGTGCCCAATGCCGACACCATCATCGAACAGTTTGACGTGCTCACGGCTGTGGGCGAGCCGGCGAACCTGGAAAAATTCGCCGGCATCTGCGGGCATCGCACCAAAGCCATTGACGAAACCGACCTGGCGTCCCTGAGCCTGGGCATCACGCTGGGGGTGATCATCGGCATGATGCCGCTGGGCTTTGGCGAAGGCCACAGCCTGTCGCTGGGCATGGCGGGCGGACCCCTGCTGGTGGCGCTGCTGCTGGGTCACTTCGGGCACATCGGCGCCATCAGCGGCTACACCCCCCGCGCAGCACGCTACCTGATGACCGAACTGGGCCTGGCGCTGTTCCTGGCGGGCGCGGGCATCAGCGCGGGGGCGTCATTCCTCGAAGTCATCCACGAACATGGCGTCAAGCTCTTCCTCATGGGCGCCATCGTCACCACCGTGCCGATGATCGTCGGCTACTTCGTCGCCACCAAAATCCTCCGGCTCAACTTTCTGGAAATGCTCGGGGGCACCTGCGGGGGCATGACCTCCACGCCCGGCCTGGGCGCGGTCACCGCCAAAACCGACTCGGACATCCCGGTGACCAGTTACGCCACCGCGTATCCCGTGGCGCTGATCTTCATGACCATCGCCGCGCAGCTCCTGCTGTCGCTGCTGCGCTGATGTCTGGCGCGTAAGCCGCAGCGACCCACGACAGCGCGGGATTGACATCAGGCGTCATGACCGCGGCGTCACTTGTTGGGCATCTGGTGACGGTCGAGGATGCTGCCGCGGACATGGTGCACGACAAGGCCAGCGGAATAGTCTGGACTTCCCCACGAACAGTGGGCGCGCTGGGGGGGTTCAGTCACGCGAGCCGCGAACATTTCGGGGCTGACATAGCCTCACGGGCGGTGCTGTCGAACACGATTGCAAAAACACCTCGATGTACGCGAAGGTCGACGCCTGGGCTTCGGCCCGCATCGCGTGGTCCAGATTCTGGATCAGCTCCGTCGTGAGCGTGGCCCAGCAGCTATCCGTCTGCACGCCCTTCGCCACACGTTCGGCACCCACTTGGCCAGGGCGGTGTCGCTCCTCGGGTCGCCATGGCCGCCATGCGGCACAGCGGCCTCGAACTCACGATGAACGTCAACCCCGAGCCGGCCCTGGCCCATCGGTGCAAGCAGTCGATTCGCCGACCAATGCTGGTGTGACGTCCGGGAAGCGTCGAGCGTTGGCTTCCCATTCAGCAATCACGCGGTGATATCGCTCGCGGCTTTCGGCGCTGCCGAGGGGCCCAAGCCAGTAATCACGACGCTGTTTGGTACGCGCATCGTGGAGGGTGACCAGGGCCTGGTCGTAGCCTTTGCGCTGCCGGTAGGTGGGGACTTTTCGAGGCATGGGCGGTGCTCCTGCTGCGTTGCGCGGTGTAACACCGCGCAAAACTGGGCTTCAGGCCGCACCACCGACTCTCGGCGGGTGTCCGCAAATCGCGGACTCGACTAGGTTTCTATCCAAAGCGGGCGACGAGACTCGAACTCGCAACATTCAGCTTGGAAGGCCAG
>CAZSBB010000010.1:0-137550 GCA_964605235.1 uncultured Phycisphaeraceae bacterium | reverse complement strand
CCCCTGACACTTCTATTGTCATAATGACCGTGACACTTCTATTGAGTTCCTACAGTGCTTGTGCCAATCCTCACGCTTCCCCGCGTCAGGCGTTACAATGCTTTGCTCGCTGTAATCCGCCGCCGCTGGCAGGAAACCCGTGATGGAACTGGAAGGCAAATTGCTGCTCGACGACGCCCGCATCGCCATCGTGGCGGCGCGGTTCAATGAGTTCATCGTCGAACATCTGCTGCAAGGCGCGGTCGACACCTGGCGGCGCCTCGGCGGAGAGCCCGATCGGCTGACCATCGCCCACGTGCCCGGCAGCTTCGAGTTGCCCGTCACCGCGCGCAAGCTGGCGGAAACCGGCCAGTACCAGGCGGTGGTCTGTCTGGGCTGTGTGATCCGCGGCGAGACCGACCATTACGACCATGTGGTCGAGCAAACCGCCAAAGGCATCCGCGAAGTGGGCACCCAGGTCGGAGTGCCGTGCATCTTCGGCGTGCTCACCTGTGAAACGCTCGAGCAGGCGATCCACCGCGCCGGCGCCAAGCTGGGCAACGCCGGCCGCAGCGCCATGCTGACCGCGGTGGAGATGGCGAGCCTGCTCAAAACCATTGACGAACAGCACCCCCGCGGTTAAGGCGCGGCCAGGACGGCAAAACGAAACACCCATGGGCGCACGACACGACATCCGCAGACTGGCGATGCAGATTCTGTATCAGATCGACGTGCGCGGGCAGGACGATCGGCCGGCGATTCTCGAAAGCCTGGCGGATGGGCCAGACAATCCCGCCATTGCCGCCGAGGCGTATGACCTCGCCTGCGCCGCGTGGCAGAGCCATGTGGACGCCGACGCCGCATTCGCCGAGCTGGCGCCCAACTGGCCGACCTATCGCCAGCCGCCGGTGGACCGGGCGATCCTGCGGTTGGCGTACCACGAGCTGACCACCGGCCGGGCGCCGCTGAAGGTCGTCATCAACGAAGCCGTCGAACTCGCCAAGAGCTTCAGCACCGAGCAAAGCCCGGTCTTCGTCAACGGCGTGCTGGACAAGGCCGCGCGCCGACTCAAGCTGCCGCCCACCGCTGCGGGGGCCGACGCCGGCACGGAAACCAACTGGCTCGACGACGCGTTGGGTACAGCGGACGCCGACGAACAATCATCATGAATATCACCACAGAGGCACAGAGAGCACGGAGTTGACGCAGGAAAGGATGAGCGCGCTCTTCCTTCATGACGCGGCTGTTCTTCGTGGGATTTGCTCGGTGTTCTCTGTGCCACGGTGGTAAGAATTGCTTTCACCATGCCGCATTCACTGGGACACTCCGGCAAAAGTTTCGACGTGGGCGAAGTCGGCCTCGACGGCGCCGACCTGCCGCCGTTTGAGCAAGGGGCGCTGGACCTGCGCAGTTGGTTCCCCGGCCGGGAGAGCTTGCCGCTGGAGCTGGAAGTCGGCTCAGGCAAAGGCACGTTCCTGGTGCAGCAGGCGACACAGATGGTTAACGTCAACTACATCGGCATCGAGTACGCCCGGGCGTACTGGAAATCTGCCGCCGACCGCTGCCGCCGACACAATCTGCCCAACGTCAAGCTGCTGCACACCGAGGCGGGGCTGTTCATTCGCAATTACTGCCCGGACGCCTGCTTCGCGCAGGTGCATGTCTACTTCCCCGACCCGTGGCCCAAGGCACGACACAACAAGCGGCGGTTCATCCAGGCCAGCACGCTGACGCAACTGCATCGCGTGCTCGCGCCCACGGGCTTGCTGCGCATCGCCACCGATCACGCGGATTATTTCCAGTGGATGCAGGAACATGCCGGACAGGTGACGGAGCTGTACGAAGCACTGCCGTTCGTCAGCCCCGAGTCGGCTGGGGAAGGTGAACTGGTGGGCACCAACTTCGAGCGCAAGTACCGCCGGGAAGGTCGGCCGTTCTTCGGCATGATCCTGCGTAAACGCTGAATCACGCCGCGCACTGCGGTCATTTCAATTCGCCACGCCCGGCCCAAACGGCGCCGCGCGCAGCACGGGATAATTGGAACGTCCCAGTGGATGGTCGTCGGTGGCTTTGACGATGCGCCAGGCCTGCGCCATGAGCCGGCGCACGATGGGTTGGCAGGTCGGGTCGTCGATGCGGTTGCGCATTTCCAGCGGGTCGTCGCTCAGGTGGTAGAGTTCGTCGAAGTCGAAGCCGTTCCACACCAGCTTCCAGTCGTCGTCCCAGATGACGCGCTGGGTCAGCCAGTAGCGGGTGCCGAAGTATTCCGCATAGCCGGCGGTGAAATTGTGGGCTGCGCCGACGGGATCGCGCAGCAGTTGGGTGAAGCTGCGGGTCTGGCCGGTGTCGGTCCAGGCCGCGCCCGCCAGGTCGCAGAGCGTGGGCGCCAGGTCATGCAGGCCCACGCGCCCGGGGGTGATGGCGGCGGGCGTGATGCCGGGCCCCGCCATGAGCAGCGGGATGTTGTAAATCTCCTCGAACGCGCCGTAGTTCTTCATGTACAGCTGATGGGCGCCGAGCATTTCGCCGTGGTCGCTGGTGAACACGACGATGGTGTTTTCGGTTTGCTGCGTCTGGTCGAGGTAATCCAGCAGTCGGCCGAACTGTTCGTCGACCTCCGTGATGGTCGCGTAGTAGCACGCCATAGCCTGCTTCTTCTCCAGCGGCGACAGGTCGGCGAACACCCGCGCGACCTTGCGGTACACATTGGGCTTGTCGCGCAGATCGTCGAGAAAGTTGACCGGCAGGTCCAGGTTGTCCACGTCATACATGCGGTAAAAGCGTTCGTTGGCGACGAACGGGTCATGCGGCTCGATCACGCTGACAAAACAGCACCACGGCTGGTCGGTCGGCTGCTGTTGCAGATGCGCCAGCGCCAGGTCAGTGGTAATGCCCAGCATGCGGGCGCTGGTGGGACGGTCATTGACGGCATACAGCACAGTAGGCGTGTAGCCCTCCGGCTCCGGCAATTCGCGCTGCAGTAAGGTCTGCACGGTTGGCGTGCGCTGCCTGGCGAGCTTGACGTAGGGCTCATCATGCGCGGTGCTGCCGGCCTGCCAGCCGAATTTCCATGGCTGCTCGGATTGTTCGACGTGCCATTTGCCAAAGTAGCTGGTGGCGTAACCTGCGTCGGTGAGGCTCTGGGCGAAGTGGCGGGCGGTGGGCACGAGGTCGCAGTGGTACTTGTGGCAGCAATGGGTGACGGAGAACACGCCATGGCTGTGCGGCAGCAGGCCGGTCATGAGACTGGCGCGGGCGGGGGAGCAGACCGCATTGGGCGTGTAGGCGCGGGTGAAGCGTACGCCGCGCTGCGCCAGCCGGTCGAGGTTGGGCGTCAGACAGGGATGCCCCGGTTCAAGCACGCGCGCCTGCATCTGATCGACCATCAGAAAGAGAATGTTGGGACGCTGGGACATGTGGCAAACCCCTGTGGCAAAAAACTCGCATCAATCCGCGCCCAGCCAGCCGGCGTAGGCGAAGAACACAATCATGCCCACCAGCACCGCGACGGTCAGAGCCCGGTTGCGATGGGCCCCGACCCACGCCTGCCGACCGTTCAGCAGCAGCAGCGCCAGCGCCAGCAGCGGCATGAAGAAAGCGCCGATGATCGAATACGTCTTCTGCACCAGCGTGAAATCCATCCTGGGCGACAAGGCGATCATGGGCCCGATGGCGATGAACGCCAGGTACAGGCGATAAAGCGGCGAATCGCTGCGCACCGTCGCGCCGGTTGCCGGTGGTTCCTCTGGAATGTTCGGCGCTGCCGGCGCCGGGCGCGGATTCCGCTGACGTTGGCGTTCACGCAGCAGGCCGACGAAATCAACAAAAATCAACGGCACTGCCTGCCACACGCCCAGCAGACTGCTGAAGACTGCGCCAAACGCACCCAGCAGAAAAATCAGCTTGCCCGGGCCGCCGAGCACGGGCTCCAGTGCGGCGGCAAGCTTGACCACCAGCCCGGCGCCTTTGCCTTCGAGGTTGGTCACGGTGCTGCCGATGAGGACCATCGCCAGGCCGAACAATGCAGTGGCGCCGTAACCCACCGCCAGGTCGATCCGGCAGATTCGCAGGTCGGCGGCCGTGGTTCGACCTTTCGCGCGGATCCAGTAGCCGTAGCACAGCACGGTCAGCGTCCCGCCCACGCCGCCCATGAGCGCGATGGTCCAGCCCAGGCCCTTGCCGTCGGCGTCGGGAATGCGTGGCAGCAGCAGGCCGCGCCCCGCGGCGCCCCAGTCCGGCTGCAGCCGCAGCGCTGCGTAGAGCACCATCACGAACATCACCACGATGCACGTGTTCATCGCCCACTCGAACAGCCGAAAACCGCCCAGGCGCACCAGCGCCACCCCCGCCACGCTGCTGAGCACGCCCCAAACCAGTTTGCCCTGGCCGGCGTCATCGAACACCGGCAGCAGCGCATGCAGCGCCACCCCGCAGGCGCTCATCAACGCCGCCCCGACCGCCAGGGTCCAGATCAACAGATACGGCAGGAACAGCCACGCCACCCCGACGCCCAGCTTGCGCAGCGCCCCTTCCAGCAGCGTTTCGCCGGTCGCCAGTTGGTAACGGGCCAGTCCCTCGTTGAGCACAAATTTACAGAACGCGCCCGCCACCACGGCCCACAGCACCGCCGGGCCCAGTTTCATCCCCGCCAGAGCGGCGGTCGCCAGATCACCCGCGCCGACACCGGTGGCTGCAATCAGCAGGCCCGGCCCGATGATCGCCAGCTTGCCGAGGAGGTTTTCGCGCCGGTGCTCCTTCATGGTGACAAGATACTCATATAAAGCTTGCCCATCTCATCCCGCTTCCGGCGGCAGCGGCGGTTCGGTCTCCTGAGCCATTGGCGCGCACGGTTGGCATATGGCTTCGCCCCCGGCGTGCCGGAAGGCGGGATTGCCTGGGCCCCGGTGACGGGCGGGCGCTGTTACAATCGCTACAGGCGCGCCAGCCGACCCACAGGAGGGAGCCTGGGTGGGTTGGTCGGCGGCGCGACCTTTGCTTTCGGCGGGGGGCATGGTCTAGTTGCTCGCATGGGTCGGCGTGGCCGAAGCCGCGCGCTTTCCAGGAGCCGGGCATGATTCATCGTATTCGCAGCTACGCCCGCGCGGGCCTCATCGGCAACCCCTCCGACGGCTACCACGGCAAGACCATTTCGGTCATCCTGCGCAACTTCGCCGCCGAGGTGTTCTGCTACGAGTCCCCGCGCATCGCCATCGTCCCCCGCCAACGCGACAAACTGGAGTTCAACTCCGTCCGCGCCCTGGTCGAGGACGTGCGCCTCAACGGCTACTACGGCGGCATCCGGCTCATCAAAGCCGCGATCAAACGCTTCCACGACTGGTGCATCGGCCAGGGCATCGAGCTCGACGCCCGCAACTTCACCATCGAGTACCAGACCAACATCCCCGTCCGCGTCGGGCTGGCGGGCTCCAGCGGCATCGTCACCTCCACCATCCGCGCCCTGAGCACGTTCTACGGCATCGACATTCCCAAGCCGGTGATGCCCAGCCTGATCCTGAGCGTCGAGTTGGAAGAACTCGGCATCGGCGCCGGGCTGCAGGACCGCGTGATTCAGGTGTACGAAGGCGCGGTCTTCATGGACTTCGACAAGCAGTACATGGAACGCCATGGCCACGGCAAGTATGAGGAAATCGACCCCGCACTGCTCCCGCCGCTGTTCGTCGCCTACCGCGATGTGCTCGCCGAGGGCACCGAAGTCACGCACAACGACCTGCGCAGCCGCTTCAACCGCGGCGACCGCGAGGTGGTCGACGGCATGCGCACCTTCGCCCGCTTCGCCCAGGAAGCGCGCGACCTGATCGTTGCGGGCAAGGGCCGGCAGATCGGCGCGCTGATGGATGAAAACTTCAACCTTCGCGCCCGCCTGTGTCATATCAGCAAGGGCAATCACGAACTGGTGCAGACCGGCCGAGCGCTGGGCGCAGCGGTGAAATTCGCCGGCTCGGGCGGTGCGGTCATCGGCTTGTACGACGGCGATCCGCAACGTTTGGCGCTGCTGCGCGAAGCCTACAGCCGGATCGGCGCCACGCTCATCGAACCGCTGGTGCAGTCGGCGGATCAACCGTTGCCGGCGTGAATGCCTGCCTTCACGAGCCCCGCGCGTTAGCAAGGGGTTGGTTTCCTGTCTGATGCTGTTGGTCAAGCGCAGAACCCCTCCCTCACGGTCGGGGCTCGTTGCATGCTTGCTTGCGATACAGTGATGCGGTCATCACTGTAGTCCAGAGGAAGAGAGCTTGTCATGGTGACCGTTCGCAAAGCTGTCATTCCCGCCGCCGGCATGGGCACGCGCTTTCTCCCTGCCACCAAGAGCATGCCCAAGGAAATGCTGCCGATCATCGACAAACCGGTGCTGCAGTATGTCATTGAGGAAGCGCTCGACAGCGGCATCGAGGACATCCTCATCGTCACGGGGCGCGGCAAAGCCGCCATCGAGAACCATTTCGACTTCAACCCCGAACTGGAAAACTTCCTGCGCGAGAGCGACAAGCACGACCTGATCGACCAGGTGCGGCAAATCGGCGATCGCGCCCGCATTCACTACATCCGCCAGAAGCAGCAACTGGGTCTGGGTGACGCCATTCGGCTCGGTCGCTGGCATGTGGGACGCGAACCCTTTGCCGTGCTGCTGGGCGACACCATCATTGATCCGCCCGCCGGCGAGAAGCCGGGCCTGCGTCAGTTGCTCGACGCTTTCGAGCAGCGCCAGACCAGCGTGGTGGCGGTGCATCGGGTGCCCAAAGCCTGGGTCAAACGCTACGGCATTGTCGATGGCCAGAGCGAGCCGGATTGGGCGGACCTCTATCGCCTCAATCGTCTGATTGAAAAGCCCGATCCCGACAAAGCTCCGACCGATCTGGCGATCGCCGGCCGGTACGTGTTCACCGCCGACATCTTCGACGAGATCGACCGCACCGAGCGCGGCGTGGGCGGTGAAATCCAGCTCACTGACGCCATGAACGCCCTGGCGCAACGCGAGCCCATGTACGCCCTGCGCTGGCAAGCCAAACGCTACGACATCGGCAATCGGCTGGAATACGCCCGCTGCTTCATCGACTTCGCCCTGCGCCGCGAAGACACCGGGCCCGCCCTCCGCGAACATGTGCAAAAACTATTGACCCCCGAACGCTAACCCCACGCCCCAAGCCGCGGATGAGCACAGCGAATCCGGGGGTTGCTCCGGGGGTAAGTCCGGGGGGTGATCCGGGGGTGCTCCGGGGGTGATTCCAAGGGAACCTTCCAGGGGGGGTGTAACCAATTGCTTTCCGCGCTCCACATCACCCGTGGAGCTGCCCATGACCGCAATTGCATTTTCACTGCCCATCCCGTTTAGACTGCTGGCGGTGAGCACCAAGCTTTCGCCAGCCTGCGCGGATGACGACGCCGGCATTGTTGCCGCCGCCCAGCAGGGCGATGACGACGCTTTCGCCCGGCTAGTCCGTCAGCATCAACAGCGCATCGCCCGGCTGCTGTGGCGCTTCACCCGCGACCGCCGCGTGCTGGAAGAATTGGTGCAGGACACCTTCGTGCAGGCCCACGCCAGCCTGGGCAGCTATCGCGGCTCCGGCACGTTTGGCGCCTGGCTCAACCAGATCGCCACGCGCGTCGGCTACGCCTACTGGCGGCAACAGGATCGTCAGCGCAGTCATCAGGCGCAGCTTCGGCAATCCGCGCCGCCGTGCGGTGCTGATGCGGACGCGCTGGACCAGCTTTCGGCGCGCGAGGCCGCCGAGCGGGTGCATGCGTTGCTCGCCGGATTGCCGCCGCGCGATCGGCTGGTGCTGACCTTGCTTTACTTGGAAGAACTGAGCGTGACCGAGGCCGCCGCCCGCGCCGGCTGGAGCGTCACCATGACCAAGGTGCAGGCGTTTCGCGCCCGCGCCAAGCTGCGGAAACTGTTGGAGGCGAATGATGACTAAGGACCGCATGCACACCTTCGCCCAACTCGCCCAGCGTGCGGCGGAAGACGAGCCCGCGCCGGTGGCGGTGGTTGGTGCGGTGCGGGCGCGCCTGGCGGAAGCGCCGGCCGCGCCGCCGTTGTTTTCCGATCTGGTGCTGGGTTTCTGCGGCGCTGGGGGTCTGGTGCTGGCGGCAGTGCTGGTGGCGCTGGCGGTGGATTACTGGAACAACGCCAGCGATCCGGTGGGCACGCTGGTGGCCTTGAGCACAGGAGTCATGCGATGAACGAGCAAACGGAACAAGCTGAGCCTGTGGTTCAGACGCAGGAAAAGCAGAGTTGGTGTCGCCGGGGAAATGCAGCGCGGCGCTGCCGCTGGCGCACGGTCCTGCTGGCGTTGCTGCTGTTTGGCACGGGCTTCATCGCCGGCGGGGCGGTCGGGGTGGCGGGAGTGGTGCAGCGGGCGCAGCACAATCTGCAGCATCCCGAGGAGGTTCCGCCGCGCTTGACGCATTTCCTGACGCGCAAGCTGAAGTTGACTGATGCGCAGCAGACCCAGGTGCAGGCGATCCTGACCCAGCGGCAGGCCGCGCTGCTGGCGCTGCGTCAGGAAGTGCTGCCGCAGGTGCGCGCGGAGCTGGATGGCGCGAAAGCGGATATCGATGCCGTGCTGGATGCGCAACAACGCGAGCGCTGGCAAGAGTTGTACGCCCAGATGAGCGCCAAGTGGTTGCCCGCGGGGGGAAGCCATGCGGAGGCGCAAGCGGGGGGCGGTGGTCAGTAGGCGTTCAGGTGGTTGCGCCAGGTGTCGAGCTGCGGGTGATCGGTGGGATCCCAGTGCATCGGGGTGACGGTGATCCGGCGTTGCATCAGCGCCTCCACATCCGTTCCGAGGATCGGTTCGGCGAACGACAACCCCGTGCGCACCGCGTAGCTCTGCGGCATGTCGGGCGCGGATGCAGCACCGGGACCAGCGCCAGGCGCGGCCGCCGGTTCGTAAGCATCCAGCGTGCGGGTGGTGCAGACGGGCACGAACTCGAAACCTGTCGGCTCGGCGCCATCATCGCTGATGGGTAGGTTGACATTGAGCAGATCGCCGGGCGTGAGCGGCCGGGTGAGGAGACGGTCCAGCGCCCAGCGGGCGTAGTCGACTGCGACGTCCCAGCGTTCCTGCCGCGCTTTGCTCAGATGCAGCGACAGGGCGATGGCGGGAATGCCCTGGATGGCGGCTTCCCGGGCGGCGGCGGTGGTGCCGGAGTACAGCACATTGACGCCGATGTTCGCCCCGGCGTTGATGCCGCTGAGCACCAGGTCCGGGCGCTGGGGCAGCAGGTTCGCCAGCGCGAGTTTCACGCAGTCCGCCGGCCGACCTTCCACGGAAAAAGTGTGCGCCGGCAACCCCGGCGTCACCAGCGGCCCCCGCACCGCCAGCGGCCGATGCAGCGTGATGGCGTGGCTCATCGCCGACTGCGCCTTGGCGGGGGCGACGACTGTCAGCTCGCCCAGATGGGCACAAGCCTGCGCCAGCGCCGCCAGTCCGGGTGCGTCGTAGCCATCGTCATTGGTCAGGAGAATCCGCACAGGAGTAATTCATCCCAGGCAAATGCACATGGACAGCGCGTCCCGCATTAACGAGCCCCGACCGTCAGGGAGGGGTGGTTTCGTTGCGTCACACCCCTGCGGCTGCGCCGCAACCCCTTGCTCACGCGCGGGGCTCGTTGGTAAACCGTCATATGCGACTGCCCTGTTCGAGGATTGATCCGGCTGGGGCCTAGAACTTGCGAGTCAGCACGGCCTCAGCGGCTTGCGCCAGCAGATCGCGGGCGGGTGACGCGGGCAAAGTCGTCAGCGCCTGCCGGGCGTCGTCCACGAGCTGACGCGCCGCCTGATGGGCATAGTCGACCGAACCACACGCCAGCACACCTTGCCGAATGCGCTGGGCGAGTTGCGTCTGCTCCGGCGAATCGGCGGGCGTCGCGGTGAACTGATTGATCAGCTCCCGCAACGGTTGGCCCGTCGCCGCGGCGGGCTGGCGCAAGGCGTGGATCAGCGGCAGCGTGAGTTTGCCTTTTTGCAGATCCCGGCCGACGGTTTTGCCCACCGTCTGCTCGTTGCCGGTCAGGTCCAGCAGGTCATCGACGATCTGGAACGCCAGACCCAGCTTTTCGCCATAGGTCTCCAGCGCGGCAAGCTGCGGCTCGGGCGCGTCATGCAACATGCCCGCCAGCCGACAGCACGCGCCGCAGAGGCTGGCGGTCTTGCGGCGGATGATGTCGAAGTAGGTCGTTTCGTCGAGCTGCCAGTTCTCGCGGTTGGCCAGTTGCAGCAATTCGCCTTCGCAGACGACATTGGTGGTCTGGGCGACCAGTTGGCTCAGGTGCGCTCCGCCCAGGCGTGAGCAGAGGTGGTAAGCGTGGCTGATGAGATAGTCGCCGAGCATGACGGCGGTTTCGTTGCCGCGCAGGAAGTTGACGGTGGCGCCGCCGCGGCGGACCTGAGCGTCGTCGAGCACATCGTCATGGACGAGGGTCGCCATGTGGACCATCTCGACCACGGCCGCGAGGGTGCGATGGGCTTCACTGCTGGCGACGGTGTCCGGCGCGGTGGCGAGCCCGGCCACCAAAACCAGCATGGGGCGCAGACGTTTGCCGCGGTACTGCTCGACGTGTTCAACCAGTTGGCGCACGCAGGGCAAGTCACTCGCCAGCTCGGTGGCGAAGAGGGTTTCGACGGCGGCGAGTTCCTCAGCCAGCCGACGGGCGGTGGACTTGTCGCGGGCCGCAACCAGCAACATGGGGCGGTTCCAATGCCAGGAGCACAAATCAACTTCGCCGCCGGTTCCAGCGACCCCCAGCGCGGCTGGGAGTTTCCGGGGCGGCAGGGCATTGTACGATGATTCCCGACCGGAAAGCCAACCGCCCGCAGCCCCGGCGGGTCAACCCCTTTTTTCGCCCAAGGATGCCCATGGCTTCTTCATCCACCCAGAGCCACCGCGCCGCCGCCGCCGACCAGAACGCCCACGCCGCCGTGCTGACCATCAGCGACACCCGCACGACCCACAGCGACCGCGGCGGCCACCTGATCCAACGCCTGCTGCGCGACGCGGGCCACCTGGTGATCGACTACGCCATCGTCAAGGATGAACCGGACCAGATCGACGCCCAGCTGCGGCAATGGCTCCGCGCCCCGGCGCCCGACCTCATCATCACCACCGGCGGCACCGGCATCGCCCGGCGCGACACCACCATCGAAGTCGTCCGGCGTCTGCTGGATAAAGAACTCGAAGGCTTTGGCGAACTCTTCCGCATGCTCAGTTGGGCGCAAGTCGGCCCGGCGGCGATGCTCAGCCGCGCGGCCGCGGGACTGGCGGGCGAAACCCTGCTCTTCGCCTTACCCGGCTCCACCAATGCGGTGGAACTGGCGATGAGCAAGCTGATCGTCCCCGAGTTGCCCCATCTGGTGTGGGAGCGGCGCCGGTAGTTTGCCTGGTTTGACTGACTGTCGCGCGCGCCATGAAGCGACTGTTCCGACCGAACGGCAAAATATCCGGTGAACCGGGGGGTCATTTCTGGCGTGTCGCCCATTCCGATTTAGGTTTCCTCTGCCGAAACCACTTTCAACTCGGCAGGGAGAACTGAGACATGCGTCGCATCTACCGTCGTCTGTTGGGCGCAGCCGCGCTGGCTGCCGTTGCGTTTGGTTTTTCCGCTCCTTCCGCCCACGCCGCCACGCTCTACGGCCCCACGCCGTACCTGAGCCTGAGCGACAGCCCGTTGAACACCTCCGGACTGGGCACCACCTTTTTCGTTGAGGATTTCGAAGACGCCGCCCTCAACACGCCAGGCCTGACCGCCTCCACCGGCAACGTGCTGAGCCCCGCAGCCTTCACCGACTCGGTCGACGGCGATGATGGCGCCATCGATGGCTCAGGCAATGGCGGCTGGTCGTGGTATGTCGCCTCCAACTCCGTCACCTTCAGCTTCAACGCCCTGGTGCTCGGCAGCCTGCCCACCTCGGTGGGCGCGGTGGTCACCGACATCGGCTTTGCCGACCTGGTCAACGGCGTGAGCGATTTCGTCTTCGAAGCCTTCGACGAAAACAACGTCTCCCTGGGCGTCGTCGGCCCCACCACCGTGGGCGACGGCGGCTTCTTCGGCGAAACCGCGGAAGACCGCTTCTTCGGCGCCACCAACGCCACCGGCATCTCCCGGTTCACCCTTACCGCCCTCAACAGCGCCGACTGGGAACTCGACCATGTGCAATACGGCCTGGGGGGCAGCAATGTCCCCGAACCCGCCTCTGCCGCCCTGCTCGCCCTGGGCAGCCTGCTGGGTCTGACCCGCCCGCGCCGCCGCCGCGCTGAGCTGGCGTAAAACTGCACCAGTCAACAAAATTGGGTACAACGAACCCCGCCCGTGTGGTATTCGCCACGCGGGCGGTTTTGTTGGTGCATCAAACCATCAATTCGCAGGAGCGGGTGCGGCGGTACGGGCAGGTGATGCGGGGGTGTTCGTCGTGGAAACACCTGGCGTTGATGCCGGCGCCGTCGGCGGAAGCATCCAGTCCAGCACGCGCGAGACCACCGGCAACCGCGCCCCGGCATCACCGAACAGATGGGCATACTGCCGCTGCCGCACCAGCTTGAAGTACGCCTTCTCGAACAGCACGCCGTCGAGCAGCATGTGGGTCATCATGCGCTGCTTCTGCCGATGCTTGTGGGCTTCAATCGCTTCCTGGGTCCAGCCGGGGAACTCGCGCTGTTGCAGGCGGGCGATCTCGCGTTCGAAGCCCGCCTGGCTGGTGGCGGTCTTGGACTGCGGGTGCATGATGAAGTTGCCCAGCACCTGGCGCAGCTTCACCCAGCGTTGGTTGCCGCGCATGAAGCGGATGTAGAGTTCCCAGTCCATGAGGTAGCGCCAGGAAGCGTCGAACCCGCCGCATTCGAGCAGACGGTCGCGGCGGAAGAACGCGCCGCAGTTGATGATGATGGGCGTCTGCACCTGGCAGATGTCGAAATCGAAGCGCCACTGCCGGTTGACGCGAATGCTCCGGCCCTCGCCATCGACTCGGCGGACATCGCCATACACCAGCACCGCATCGGGGTTCTGCGCGAAGGCATCGCGCACCGCACCCAGCACGTTGGGCTCGTAATACTCGTCGGCATTGAGCCAACCGACGTAGTCGCCTTCCGCCTGGGCGAGCGCTTTGGTCAAAGCGTGGGCCTGGCCGTCGTCGGGCTCGCTGACCCAGTACCCCAGCCGGTCGCTCGACGCGCGCAGGAGCGTGCGGGTTTCATCGGTGGAGCCGGCGTCGATGACGATGTGCTGCACCTGCCGGGCGGGCAGGTCCTGATGCTGCACGCTCAGCAGGTTGCGCGCCAGGAAGCGCCCCTGATTGAAGCTGGGCGTCAGAATGCTGAATGTAACACCCATGGCGATTACGCCTTCCACAAGGTTTGTAGTGATCCCACCTGATTTGTGGATTGTAGGGGTTATATCGACTGTAGCCAATACAATGGATGTAACTATTTTGACGAAAGTAAGATAGGTAAAATAGGCAAGATGTGATGTTGGCTGGTGGCCAAGTAGGAGAGAAAAGCAGTTTTGCCACGGATGAACACGGATGAACACGGATGAACACGGATCAGAAATGCGGTGATTTGTTGATCTGGTGATTTGGGATTTGGTGATGTGCAGCAAAGCAATCGGCAGCCAGGCAGGGCAAGCCGGTCCAGCAGCCCCCCGCCACATCACCAAATCCCCAATCAACAAATCACCACATCCACAAATCCCACCTCGTTCTTCATCCGTGGTCATCCGTGTTCATCCGTGGCAAAAACCTCTTCCGCCCCGGATTTGCCGACCCTCCCGCCCTCTGGTACATTGCTCGGCTCGCCTGACGCGGTGGAATGCGTCGGTGCGCTGGCCATTGGTGGGAGCATGCCATGAACACGATCATTGCGGAACTCGAAAAGTCTCAGCTCAAGTCCGATCTGCCCAAGCTGCACGTGGGCGACACCGTCGATGTGCATGTGAAGATCGTCGAGGGCGGCAAGGAGCGCGTGCAGGTGTTCGGCGGCGTCATCCTGAAAATCCAGGGCGGCGGGCTGAACCAGAGCGTCACCGTGCGGCGCATCGTCGCCAACGAAGGCGTGGAGCGCACCTTCAAGATTCACAGCCCGCGTGTCCTGCAGATCGACATCAAACGGCACGCCCACACCCGCCGCGCCAAGCTGTACTACCTGCGGGAACGCGTCGGCAAGAAGCGCCGCCTGCGCGATCGTCGTCGCGGCCTGGAGAGCCTGGTCCAGGAGCAGGCGACCACCGCGGCCGCGGCCGAGTCGGCAACCGCCGGCGCTGCCCAGTAATTCCGTCCTCCATCACAACCCGCCGCGCTGGCGGCGTTGTGCCGGCATCCTGTCATGTCCGACGCGCCCAGCGACCAGTCGCAAACGCCTTCGCACACGCCCGGCGATCTCATCGCCGATCGCCGGCGTAAGCTCCAGCGCCTGCGCGAGGAGTTGCACGTCGATCCCTACGGCCGGCGCGTCGATGGGTTGATCGACCTCGCCTCCGCCCGCGCCGCCTACGACGCCGACGCCGATGCCCGGCATAAGGCGGACGCCGCCGACGATCAGCGGCCCACCGTCGCCGTCGCCGGCCGCATCGTCCTGCACCGCGACATCGGCAAGCTCGTCTTCATCACCCTGCGCGACGCCACCGGCGACCTGCAGGTCGCCGCCAACAAACGCGCCCTGCCCGAAGACCTCTTCAAGCTCGCCAAGCTGGTGGACATCGGCGATGTCGTCGTCGTCCGCGGCCCTTTGGCGATGACCAAGACCGGCGAGATCACCGTCTGGGCGGAAGGCGACGCCGGCTTCTCCATCGCCTGCAAGAGCCTCGCCCCCCCGCCCAGCGAGTACTACGGCTTCTCCGACGCCGAGCAACGCTACCGCAAACGCTACGTCGACCTGTACGCCAATCCGCAGGTCACACAGGTCTTCCTGCAGCGCAGCCGCATCCTCAAACTCGTCCGCGATTTCCTGCACACGCCGCCCCCGGAACTGGGCGCGGGGTTTGTGGAAGTCGAGACGCCGATGATGCAGCCCATCGCCGGCGGCGCCGCGGCCCGGCCGTTCATCACCCATCACAACGCGCTGGACATGGACCTCTACCTGCGCATCGCGCCGGAGCTTTACCTCAAGCGGCTGCTGGTCGGTGGTTTGCCGCGCGTGTTTGAGATCAATCGCAACTTCCGCAACGAAGGCGTGGATCGCTCGCATAACCCCGAGTTCACCATGCTGGAGCTGTACCAGGCGTTTGGCGACTATCACGCGATGATGGCGCTGACCGAACGGTTGATCCACGACCTGGCGCTGGACCTGCATGGCACCGCCACGCTGCCGTATGGCGAGCAGACGATCAGCTACGCCCTGCCCTTCCGCCGCGCGGGGTATCACGACCTGTTCCGCGAGGTCAATGGCTACGACGCCGCCGACCACGAACAGCTCACGCAGCACGCCCGCAAACTGGGGTTGGACCCGGCGGGCAAGGATCATGATGTGCTGCTCAATGAGGTGTGGGAGGAGACGGTCGAGGGCACGCTGTTGCAGCCGACGTTTGTGATCGACTATCCCGCGAGCCTGTGCCCGCTGACGCGCACCAAGCCGGAGAAGCCCGAGATCGCCGAGCGATTCGAGCTGTTCGTCAACGGCATGGAACTCGCCAACGCTTACACCGAGCTGAACGACCCGGACGTGCAGTTGGCGAATTTTCAGGCTCAGGTGTCGGGGCTGGATGACGAGGAAGCGACCTTCCGCAGTCTGGACGAGGACTTCATCGAAGCGCTGCGCGTGGGCATGCCCCCGGCCGGCGGTTTGGGCATCGGCATCGACCGGCTGGTGATGCTGCTGACCAACCAGCGTTCGATCCGCGATGTCATCCTCTTCCCGCACCTGCGCCAGCAAGGCGGCGAAACCACTCCCGTCAGCAACGAACCGCAGGCGTAAGCGACGAACAGCGCGCCCGGCACTGGTTGATCCCACTTGTTCGCCGACAACGTCCCGGACGCCCGCCAGACAAGCCGTCACTCGCACCGGGGCGGTCATCGCACCCATGCGTCTTGCCGCGCCCTGCCCCTCGCTGACGCTTCGGGCTCGTTGCAGTCGCGCCAGTTGCACCACCGCGCCCCGCTGTTACAGTTGCGCGCTTCCCGCACGACTTTCCCGTTTACCCGGAGCTTCTCCATGAAATTGTCCGTCAGCAGCTACAGCCTGGCGCGTTGGCGCCGTGAACAGAACAAGACGCTCGAGCACACCATCGACTTCGTGGCTGGCGCGGGCGCGGACGGCATCGAGTTCTCCGGGTTGGATGAAAAAGCCAAGGACAATCCCTGCAAGCGCGCGGCACAGTTGCGCAAGCGCGCCGAGCAGAAGGGCCTGCAGGTTGTCAGCTACTGCGTGGGCGCGGAGCTGTGCCTGCCCGCTAAAGAGCAGCAGGAAGTGATCGCCCAGCTCAAGCGTGAAGTGGATGTCGCCGCCACGCTGGGGGTGCCGAGCATGCGTCATGACGTGACGCGCGGGTTCACCAAATATCCCAACTACAAAGGCGCGAAAACCTTCGCCGGCTGTTTGAAGGTGATCGTCCCCGCCATCCGCGAAGTGGCGGATTACGCCGCCGAGCGCGGGGTGAAGACCTCGCTGGAGAATCACGGGTTCTACATGCAGGCGGCCGCGCGGGTCGAAAAACTGCTGCAAACCGTCAAGCATCCCAACTATGGCCTGACCATCGACCTGGGCAACTTCCTGTGCGTCAATGACGACCCGACCAAGGCCGTCGCCCGTCTGGCGAAGTACGCCATCATGGCGCACGCCAAGGATTTTCACGTTCGTTCCAAGAAAACCATGCCGCCCTCGGGCTGGTTCGCCACGCCCACGCCCATCGCCCTGCGCGGCGCCATCGTGGGCCACGGCGTGCTGGACCTGCCCCAGCAGATCAAGCTGCTCAAGAAGGCCGGCTACGACCATTACCTGTCGCTGGAATTCGAAGGCATGGAAGAGCCGACCAAAGCGGTCACGCTGGGCCTGGAATACCTGCGCAGCCTGATCGGCAAATAACGCCGCATCACCCCACGCCCCATCACCCCCACCACGCGGTTCGCCGCTTAGCGGGCGAGCTTGCTCGCCGCGCGGCAGCGCGCCATGCGCTCATCCCGACCGCCTTCCCCCATTCCCCGGCGAGCAAGCTCGCCGGCTAAACAGGGCGGGGTAATCAACCGATTTTCTTCCACGTTCGCCCGCGGCGCACTGCGTTGCTAGAATCCGTCCGTCAATCCATTCACGCAGCAGGAATCCGTCGGCATGAGCTACTACACGCCAATCGTGATCGAAAAAAGCGGCCGGGGTGAGCGGGCGTACGACATCTGGTCGCGCCTGCTCAAGGATCGCATCGTCTTCCTGGGCGGCCCGGTCGATGACGATTCGGCGAATCTCATCGTCGCCCAGCTGCTCTTCCTGTCCAACGAAGACCCCAAGGCCGACATCCATTTCTACATCAACAGCCCCGGTGGCTCCGTCAGCGCCGGCATGGGCATCTATGACACCATGCAGTTCATCCGCCCCAACGTGGCGACCTACTGCGTGGGCATGGCGGCGTCCATGGGCGCCGTGCTGCTGATGGCGGGACATGCCGGCAAACGCTACATCCTGCCCAACAGCCGCGTGCTGCTGCACCAGCCCCTGATGGGCGGCGTCATCACCGGCCCGGCGACCGACCTGGGCATCCAGGCCAAGGAAATGCTCCGCACCCGCGAACGCCTCTACAAGCTCATGGCCAAGCACTGCGGCAAGGATTACGACACCATCGCCCGCGACTGCGAACGCGATTACTGGCTCGATGCTGCGGAAGCCAAGGACTACGGCTGCATCGACGCCATCCTCCAGGACATCCCCGACAGCATGGCGAGCAACCACAAGGGCGATGAAGATTAAACGCCTCTCCCCGGCTGCGACCCGCCAACTCAGCGCGCTGACCCTCCTCGCGCTGGCGCTGCTGTCGGCGTGCCTGACCGGCTGCACCAACGTCAGCGCCAATCGCGTCAGCAGCGAGAACGATCGCCTGCGGGCGGAAAACCTCGAACTCAAACGCAATGTCGAAACGCTCCAGCAGCGCGTCAAGGCCCGCGTGGCGGAGCTTGACGCCCAACGCGCCGCCAGCGGTTCCCCCGGATCATCCGACCCGGCGCTGACCGGCGCGGACGTGCCCCAGGCGGCGAGTCTGCACTTTGGGCGCTACAGTGCCGCGGTCGATGGCGATCAGGATGGCCAGCGGGAATTGCTTCGCCTGTACCTCATGCCGCGCGACCAGTTCGGGCGCTTCCTGCCCACTGCCGGGGCGCTCCAGGCGCAAGCAGTGTGGGTGCAGCCCGGCACGCAACCCGTGGTGCTGGGTGAAACCAGCCTGACGCCCGCGCAATGGGATCAGGCGTACCGCACCGGCATCACCGGCACGCATTACACCGTGGAGCTTCCGCTGCCGGCGCCGCTCCCCGCGCAAGCCGACAGCGCGACCGTGAAAGTCGCGCTCACCGATGCCGCCACGGGGCGCACGTTGACCGCCGAGATGACCGCCACGCTGCGGTGATATGAGCGCAACGACGACCACAGATATTTCGCTTCCCACCCGTTCCCCGTAGCCCGCTTCACATCCGCACATACACATCAAACCGCAGGCTCTTGCCCGCGTAGCTCATCGTCGGCGGCGCCTCCGCCAGCGGCGCGGCTTTGGTGGGACGTTTGACGATCACCCGTTTGCCCGCCACCTGCCGCGCCCAGTGCAGCAACTCGGCCGCATCGTCGTCCGCGCCGACCAGCTCGCGCAGCAGCCGCAGCGGTTTGCGCTCAGCGGTCTTGCGCTGGGCGTGGCCGGGATACATCGGGTCGAGATACACCACATCCGGCTGTAGGAACGGCGCGACCGCGCTGGGCAGTGCCGCGTCGGTTTCATCCCGCTTGCTCAGCCGACGCAGCAGATGCCGACTGTCGCTGATGACCACATGCGCGCGGCCCAGCATCTGCGGATTCGTCACCCCCGCGCGCAACAGTCCGTCGCGCAGCAAGGTGGCGACCGCGGGATGACGTTCCACCAGCAGCACCGTGCAGCCGAAGGCGAGCATGAGCCAACTGTCTTCGCCCCAGCCGGCGGTGGCGTCGATGACCACCGGGGGCGGATCGCTGCGACGCTTGATGCCCAGAGCTTTGGCGAGGGGTTGTTTGAGGCTGCGGCCGGCGGCCGAGGTGACATCGAGCTTGGACAGATCGACGGCAAAAGGTTTGCCGGCGTCATCGCGCGCCCGCAACTCCAGCCGGGTGGGCGTGGCGACCAGCAGCAGTTCGAAGGCGGCGGCGGTGGTGGGAGTCTCAGCAAATGGCAGGTTGTGATCCACCGCCAGCCGCGCCGCCGTCTTGAGCAGCGGCGCCTCGGTGCAGGGATCCGCAGTGACCGCCAGCATGAACATGGAGGCTCATTATGCCGCGCGGGCGAGCGCCGGCACAGGCAGGGCGCCGCTTTGCCGCAGCGTCTGAATCAGCAGTTGGCCGGTGTGCTCGATCGGGCAATGGCTTTCCACGAAGGACCGCGCCCCGCGCGCCAGTTGCTGGCGCATGTCCAGCGACCGCAGCGCCGCCACGCAGTGGTCCAGCCAATCGCGGTCGCGCCGGCTGGTCAGCAGGTGTTCGCCATGCCGGGCGCCCAGTTGCCGCGCGGCGGCGAGCGGCGCGATCACCGGCCGGGACAACGCCATCGCCTGCAGCAGCGGCCGGCGCGAACTGAGCGGTTCGGTCAGCGGCGACACGACGACGGAAGCATTGGCGAGACGATCCAGCGCCGCCAGCCCGCGCACGGTGTGCGAACTGCTGATGACCACGTTGGACACCGCAGTGCGGATGCGCGGCCAAATGCTGTCGAGGAACCAGGCGGTGGCGCGACTCGCCAAACCCTGATCCCAGTCGGCGTGCAGCACCAGATTGTTGATCGGCGGTTCGTCCACGCGCTGATGCCGGGCCGCCACCGCCGCGAAATAGCGCAGGTCCACCGCATCGGTCAGCAGCAAGGGCTGCCGCGAGCCGATGCGGTAGCGGTAGCGATCATCATTGCGGGAAACGGTCAGCACATCACAGGTGCCCGCCGCCAGGCGTTCATGTTGTTCATGCAAGCGCGCTTGCCGCCGATGCCACGCCCGCCACAAGCGCGTGCGGTGACTGGCGTGGCGATGCTGCACGCTGCGCGGCGACGGCAGATCGCAGACGCCCAGCCGGCATGGCGCGGCACTGCCGAAGGTCCACAGCGCCGGATGCGTGGTCAGCACGGTGTCGAAGCCGACCTGGCCGGACCATTGCCCGATCGCCCCGCGCAGCACCGGCGCGTAGCGCCATTGCTCGCCGGTGACTTCATCGAGCACGCTGATGCCCAGCGCCGCGGCGCGTTCGGCGGCGGCGGTGTCCTGCAGGTGGATTTCATGCGTCAGGTCGTGCAGCGCCTGCCATTGGTTGAGGTGGACCCGGCGCGGCGCCAGGCACGCCAGGTAAACCCGGTGGGAGAGGGCCGCCGTGCGCAACAGTTGCCAGGCGCGCGCGGCGGCCGCATCTCCCAACGGGTCCGGCAGCGTATGCGCCAGCATCAGTAATGCCGGGCGCTCCGACACGGCAGGCGGATTCTCCCCTCCGCCCCGTGCGGCTGCGGTAACAGCCTCGGTCATCTTTCTCCCGACCGCCCCGTCCGCTTCGTGCATGGCTGTTCGCTGCGGCATGGCTGTACTCCTCACCAGGTGACCAACGAATCAAGCAGCCCGACGACGCGCCGAGTGGTATTGGTACTTGTAGCCGTAGCGGTAGTAGTAGTACCGGCGACGATGCCGCGATTGATCCGTGGCGATCAGCCCCGCCACCGGCGCCTTGTAGCTGGCGAGGGTGCGGATGGCCTGCTGAATGAGCGCCTTGGGCGTGCGGTTCATGCGGGCGATCAGCAGCACATCGTCGCTCTGGGCGCCGATGATGCCCGCGTCGGCGAGCTCCACCACCGGCGGGGTGTCGATCACCACATGGTCGTACTGGTGACGCAGTTGTTTGATCAGGTTGGTCAGCGCGGGACTCGAAAGCACCTGCACCGCATCGTTGTCGAGCCGGCCGCCGGCGGGCAGGATGTCCAGGTCGTAGCCGCTCATGCGCACCACGGCGCGCTCGACGGGCACGCCTTCTTCCAGCACGCCGACCAGGCCGGGCGTCTGGGGCAGGCTGATGAGCTTGCGGAACTGCGGCAGGCGCAGGTCGGCTTCGATGACCAGCGTGCGGCGATTGCGCAGCTCGGCGAAGCTGAAGCCCAGGTTCAGGCTGGTGAGCGTCTTGCCTTCCTGCGGGGTGGCGCTGGTGACGGTGTGCACCAGGTGACGCCGATGCTCCCATTTCGCCAGCAGGCTGGTGCGGATGGCGCGGTATTCCTCGGCGATCTGCGAGGACGGATCGGTGATGGCGACCAGGCGCTCATCCACGCCATGGGTGCGCGTCGAGCCGTGGCGTCCACCCCCGGAACCGCCCCCGGAACTGTTGCCGGAACCACTGCTCGACTTGCTGCCGGGCCGTTTGGTTTTGCGGGCCACGGCGGGCGCGGGCGCTTCCTCAGCGCTGCGCGGCTCGTAGGCCGGGGCTTCGTTCACCGTTTCCGCTGAGCGTGCCGCGGCGGCTTCGGCGGCGCCGGGAAACTTGAACGTGGTCGCCGGCTGTTCGTGTTCCGGCGCCGGCGCGGGACGCTGCACGGAGGCGGGCGTTTGGCCGGGGGTTCGCGCGGCGGAGCCGGCGCGGGTCAAGGCGTCAAAGATGTAGCCCATCGGGTAATCCTTTCAGGCTCAGGCGATCGCCAGGCGCGGGCTCGACTGGCTGCGGCTGGCGGGGGCTTCTTCCAGGCTCGGGGACATGTCTTCCACCACGCGCAGAACCATGGCGGGGGTGATCTGCCGGGTCTGGCTGACCATCGCCAGCAGCAGACAGTTGTCGCAGCAGAAGTTGATCAGGCGCGGCACGCCGCCGGTCGCCTGGTGGATGGCGTCAATGGTGGAGCCGGCGAACTGCACCTGCACGTTCTGCGGGTCAATGCTGGCGGTGCGCAGGCGATGGCGGATGTAGGCGGCGGTCTCGGTGATGTTCAGCGGACGCACATGCTTGACCATGGCGATGCGCTGCCGCAGCGCCCGCAGCTTCGGGCCGCGCAAACGGGTGGCGAGCTCCGGCTGGCCGATGAGCACGACCTGCACCATCTTGTCGGTGGAGGTGTCGAAGTTGCTCAGCAGGCGCAGTTCCTCGAGCGCTTCATCCGAGAGGGTCTGGGCTTCATCGACCAGCAGCACGGTGGGCAGGCCGGCGCCCTGCTGTTCGTACAGCTGGATGAACAGCTTTTCGAGCAGCTCGGCGTGATCGTCGGTGGGCTGGTAGCTGATCTCCAGGGCCCGCAGCGTCTGCCGCAGCAGTTGCATGCCGGTCTGGTGATTGTGCAGCACCGGGACCACGCGCACCTGGTCGGCGCAGCGTTCGATCATGGTGCGCCCGACGGTGGTCTTGCCCGCCCCGACTTCGCCGGTGACCATCACAAAACCCTTGCGCATGCGAATGGTGTATTCGATGGCGGCCAGGGCTTCGCGGTGCTCTTCGCTGGCGAAGAAGAACCGGGGGTCCGGCAGATTCTCGAAGGGCAGCGTTTCGAGCTGGAAATATTGCTGATACATGACGGAATCCTTTCGAGTCGCCCGGTCAGCGACTGGGTTGCTCGGCGAGAGATTTCTGCATGAACTGCGTGGGGCTCTGAATCAATTCATCCGCCAGGGTGGGGCGTTTGAGGCTCATGTAGAGCACGCCCACCAGCACGACCAGCGCCAGCGCCATGGCGGCGGTGTTGAGCGGATAGATGACCACCTGTTTGATCCAGCGGACCCGGCGCTGCTGGGCGCCGATGATCTCGCTGACGGTGCCCAGCAGGCGCAGGTCCAGGCTCTTGGCCAGGGCTTCGCCGTCGTGGGCGGTTTCATCCATGCGATGGGCGAACAGCAGGCTCACGGCGCCCGCCATCAGGCCCAGACCGATCGCGGTGATCAGAATCTGCACCAGGTCCGGGGACACCGGCATCGCCAGCTTGGGGCACGGCCGGACGAATTCCAACTGCATGCCGCGGTTGCCCGTCTCGGCGGTCAGCGCCATCTGCACGCGGCGGAGCTTCTCTTCCCAGAAGGACACTTCGCGCTGCATCTGCTCGATCTGCCGGGTGATCTTGCGGTAGCCGGAGCGGACGGCGAACACATCGGCGCTCTTGGCGTTGACGTTGTTGAGCTTGCGCACCGCCAGGTCGTACTGCTGGCGGATGCTTTCCCGCTCGCCCACGGCTTTGGTCAACAGCAGCTCCAGCTCAGCGCGCTGGGGATTCTTCTCAAAGCGTTTCTGGGTGACAATCTCCGGCTCCAGGGCGGCGATCTGCTGCTGGGCGGTGACGATCTGCTGCCGCAGGTCCAGCAGGTCCGGATGCCGGTCAGTCATTTTCTGCACGTTGACCAGTTGCCGATACTGCCGTTCCATATCCGCCAGTTTGCTGTGCAGGCGGTCCAGTTCCGGGTTGCGTTCCTTAACGAAGGATTGCACGGTTTCGGGCGTTTGCTGCAGGCTTTCCTCCAAACCCTTGATCCGCAGCTCCGCCGCTTCGCGCATCTGCGCGAGCTGGGCGACGTGGTCTTCCACTTCGGTCTGCACGTCGTACAGGTCGAAACGATTGCTCGGCAGCAGGTCGGCGTGGCGGATTTCGTACTCGAGCTTCTCGTTCTCGAGCTTCTCGATCTGCGCCAGATTCTGCTCGACCTCATGCCTGAAGAACGTGCCGGCGTCGCTGAGGGTGCGGTCGATCTGCGCCCGCGCCGATTCGATGTAGTTATGCACCATCAGGTTGACCGCCAGCCGGGCGAAGACGGGATCCTCGCCGGTGTAGCTGACGCGGATGCGTTCATGGTCTTTGGTGGCGATGTCGAAGCGGACGATGACCTTGCGGTTCAGGTCGGTGCGCAGGGTTTCCAGGTCCGGGTACGGGCCGCCGGTGCGGCGCCGGCTTTCGATGTAGGGCTTGATCTCGTTGATCACCGCGTCGATGGCGGGGCCGCCGGCGATCTGCTGGCTCATGCTGGCGCGCGGGTCGTCGTACGCCTTGAGCTGGGTCGCCGCCATGATTTCGGTGAGCACCACATCGGTGCGGCGATCAAAGATCGCTTCGCCCCGGTACTTGCGCGGCAGCATCAGGCTGCCCAGCAGCACCAGGCTGGTGACCACGAAGGTCGGCACCAGGAAGCGCCAGCGGTAGCGCAGCAGGATGAACCAGGCATCAATTAGCGCTTTGGCTTGATTTTGGTTGCGGCTCATGGCATTACTCTCCTCGTGCGATCACTTGTTGCTGTCGCCGCCGCCGTACGGCTCGCTGCGCGATGATTCGTGAATGTCCACCGGGTTCTGCACCAGTGCGGCCGCCGGCTGCAGCGGCAACAGGAGCTGTTGAATCGCCAGGCCGGTGGCGGCAAAACCATTGGCCGGCACGTACAGGATGTCGCCTTCGCTGAGCACCGCGTTGAGCGACGTGTCGCCCTGTTTGATCATGTCGTCGAGACTGATGGTCATGCGCTTGGTCACCTTGCCGTCGGGCGTGGGACGCAGCACATGAATGCGGTCCGGATCGCTCAGCCGGCTCGGATACGCGGCGGCGAGCGTTTCCAGCACGGTGTTGGCGCCGGTGTAGGGATAAGCGCCCGGCCGCGCCACTTCGCCGAACACGAACACCTTCTTGCTGCGGAACTCCAGCACCCGCATGCTTACGTCGGCGTCCTCGTAGTACTGGCTCGCCATCCGCGCCACTTCCGCGCTGACCTGCTCGCAGGTCTTGCCGGCGACGAACACCGAACCGAGCAGCGGCAGGGTGATGTAGCCGTCGGGGCGAATCTGCTCGCGGTGGCCATCGATCTCCCGCACGCGCCGGGAAGTGATGGCGATCACGTCCGGCGGGGCGACCACGTAGCGGTCAGTGGTCACCAGTGGGCGCGGCGTCACCATGAACGAGTTGAAGTCGGTGTAACGCTGGCCGCAGCCGCCCAGGCTCAGCAGCGTCAGCAGCGCCAGCGCCGCCGTCAGCAGGCGGGGGGAAACGTGATCGTGATGGAGTTGATTCAGGTTCATATTGATTGCCTCCGCTTCCCTCACAGAGCCGCCTGGTCCCAGAGTTTCGGTCCCGTCAGCAGCAACAGGCGCAGGTCTTCCCACAGACTGCGCCGCCGCAGATAGACCAGGTCGTACGCCAGCTTGCGCCGGGCGCCGCGCACGTCGTTGGTGTAACCATGGCGGACCTGCGCCAGCCCGGTCAGCCCCGGAACGCCGGCGAGGCGTTGAACGAAGCGCGGCATGCGGCGGGTCAGCTGGGTGGTCATTTCCGGACGCTCCGGGCGCGGTCCGACCAGGCTCATTTGCCCAATCAGGATGTTCCACAACTGTGGCAGCTCGTCGACGTGAGATCGGCGCATCCAGCGACAACCCTGTAGGATTCGCGGATCGCCGTTGGCGGCCCACACCGCGCCGAATTGCTCGGCGTCCTGTCGCATGGTGCGCAACTTGTAAATTCGGAACAGCCAGCCGTCGGCGCCCACCCGCCATTGCGTGTAGAGCACCGGGCCTCCGTCGACCAGGCGGATCCACACCGCACACCACAACAGCAGCGGGCTGGTCAGGAGCAACATCACCAGCGCGCCGCACAAGTCCAGCAGCCGCTTGGTGATGCGGTACGCCGAGCTGGGCGGTGGCGGGTTCAGGATGTCCCGGTGGTTGTGCATCTCGACGGCGTCCTTCCATGGCGCCTGTGCCGGTTACAACGGCACGACGACGAAACTGGTATCGTCGCATCGAAGTTCCCACTTAAGTCATCTGTGACGAATATGCCGAAGAGTTGGTTTTTGTGGGCTGGCCCGATAACCGCCTTCGGCGTTCAGCAGGCGGCACGTCCGCATAGCGCCAAGCGCGCAATAACTGCGCGCCGGGGTTCACCTGAACCGATACTGCTTCGGTCGCCGCGCTGCCGCGCTGCGAAATAACAGGGAAAAACCCCGATGAATCCAGCCTCTTTGAGCGACCGTCAACAGCGCGAGATCGCCTTCTATCAGCAGTATGCGCCGCGCCAGCGCGTCGAGGCGGTGGATTTCGCCCCCGTCGAGGGCCGTGAATCCCGGCCGTGGAATCCATATTGGTATGTGCATGAACTGGTGCGGCAGCGATTTGTCAGTGGCGAACAGCGGTTATTGGACTTCGGCTGCGGCATCGGCATCGCCGCGCTGCGCTTCGCCCATCTGGGTTATCAGGTCGATGGCTTCGACCTGAGCGCCGACAACCTCGCCATTGCCGACGAGTTGGCGCACAAGCACGAACTCGCCGAGCGCTGCCGCTTTCAGACCATGCCCGCCGAGGAACTGACTTACCCGGACAATACGTTCGACGTGGTGGTCGGCATCGACATCCTGCACCACATCGACATCCCCCGCGCGGTCTGCCAGGCGTACCGCGTGCTCAAGCCCGGCGGGATCGCCATCTTCAAAGAGCATGTCGAAGCCCCCCTCCTCGATGGCGTCCGCAAGGCGTGGCCCCTGAGCGCCATCGCCCCGCGCGACGTCAGCCTCGACCATCACATCACTGAAGACGAACGCAAACTGAATGAGGACGATTTACGGATTATCGGGCTGCAGTTCGATCATCTCGAAGCCCGCCGGTTCACCCTGCTGGCGCGCCTGGATCGACTGGGCGGCGGCCAGACACTCCGTCGCCGATTGCAGCAACTCGACCATCAGTTGATGAACGTGTGCCCCCCGCTGGCGAAACTCGGCGGCACCGTCGTGCTCATCGGCGGCAAACGCCAGCACGACGCGCTGGCGGCCTAGCGGCGGAACTCCGCAATCTCACCGGATGTCTCTGGCCTTCGCCGGGGTTATTCCCACTGCGGCTGGTCAGGCTTGCGCATGCCCACCGGCGGGTCCAGCAATTCCTTGAGCACGATGGCACGCCGCAACGAACCGCCCCGCAGCGCGGCCGCCAACGACCCCGGCTGACCCGGCTGACTATCCGCCGCCGCGCGGGTCACGGCGCCGGGCTGATGCTCGTCGGCAACATGACTCAGATGGGCTTCACGATCACTGAGCTGGCGCTGACGCAACGCTTCGCGTTCGACCCGGGCACGCTCGGCCGCCAACTCGGCTTGACGCACGCGCGACAACTCCGCCTGCCGCGCTTCCTGGGCGGCACGAGCCTGGGCCTGCTGCCGCGCCTGCTCCAGCCGGGCGCGCCGCTGGGCTTCCGCCTTGGCGCGCTGGTACGCCGCTTCGCGCTGTCGTTCCAGTTCACCCGCGTCGCTGCGCGCGGGCGTCTGCTGCTGAGCGCGGCGCAAGGCCTCCGCGCGGCGTTCGTACAACGTGCGCCCACTGCTGCCCGCCGCGGCGCCGCCCGCTGGCGCTCCCCCGGACTGGCCGGCACGCTGTCGCGCCAACTCCTGCAGCTGGGCGCGCCGCCGCTGCGCCAGCATTTCCGCACGGCTGGCGCCGGAGCCCGCCAGGTCCTCATCTTTCAGTTCAATGGGCTGATCGCCGCCCCCGCCGCGCGAGCTGAGTTCCTGATCCAGCCGGGCGCGCTTTTCACGCTGCTGTTTCAAAGCATTGGCGACCGCGCTGCCGACCACAATCACCAGACCGATCGCCACCGTGACAATTTCTTCCCAGCTGTTTCCCAGCAGGGGCAGCAGGTGGAATTTGCTCATGGTCGATCCTTTCGCTTAGTCGCCGCCGGCGGATTCCACACCGATTGTATCCGCCCCCACCACCTGGAACAGCGGCCGGCACGCTTCTTCCTGCGCCAACGCCCGCAGCCGCACCCGGTACACCGGCTCCAGCACCGCCGGGGTGAGCACCTGCTCCCACGAACCTCGCGCCAGGATGCTCCGTTCGTGCAGCAGCCAAACCTCATCGGCGTACGCGGCGGCGAGATTCAGGTCATGCACGATCGCCAGCACCGCCAGCCCCGCGCGCGCCCGCGCCCGCAGCAGCCGCATCGTCTGATGCACATGCCACAGGTCCAGCGCGCTGGTCGGCTCATCGAGCAGCATCGCCCGCCCGCTCCCGGCCGCCTGCGCCAGCGCCCGCGCCAGCAACACACGCTGCTGCTGCCCGGCGCTCAGCTCCAGAAAGATGCGTCCCGCCAGCGCAGCCAGATCCGTGTCGACAATCGCCTGCGCCACCGCGGCATCATCGCGCGTCAGGGCATGCCGACCCATCGCCACCACTTCCTGCACGGTGAACGCGAAATTCGCGCTGGCGTGCTGCGGCACATAGCTGAGCCAACCGGCGCGGCGAAGGGGCGACAGCCGATGCACCGGCTGGCCGCAGAGCTGCACCTGTCCCCGCGTGGGAGCAAGCTGACCCAACAGCACACGCAGCAAGGTGGTCTTGCCTGCCGCGTTGGGCCCGATCAGCGCGGTGAGTTTGCCCGGCAGCAGCGCGGCCTCGACATCCTCCAGCACCGCCGGCCGGCCGGGGTAGGCGAACGCCACATGCTGGGCGTGCAGGATGGGTTGATGCTCAGTCATGCGAAACCCGCAACGATGACGCCGGCGTTGACGAGCCGGAAGCGTAAGCGACGGGCAGCGTCACCGGACGCCGCGCAGTCGGTGCAACCGCGTGACGTTGCGGTCAGCACGGCCTTTTCCGTCGCTGACGCTACCGGCTCGTTGCCGCCGGGCGCCGCCACAACTTTACCGGATTCGCCCTGCAGCGCCGCGCGGCGCATAATGCTTTTCTTCGACCCCGCGAACCCGAGCGCCACTTTTTGCAGGAACAGGAGCCATTCCATGTCCAAGTCCACCGTCGGCCTGGTCAATGCCGCCACGCCCACCCCGCTGGGGCCTGACGGCACGCTCGACCGCGCTTCGGTCAAGAAACTGGCGCAGCGCTGGATCGGCCTGGGACTCGACGGCGTGATGGTGCTGGGCACCATGGGCGAGGGCCGGTTCCTGAGCGATGTGGACCGCGACGCCATGCTCGAACTGTCCCTGGCGCACGCCGGGGATCAGGTCACGGTGTTCGCCACCGTGGCGGACCTGTCCCGGGCGCGGATGATCGAACGCGCCAAACGCAGCGCTCAACTGGGCGCGCCCATCGCCGTGGTCTGCGTGCCCCCCGGTGCGCCCGCCAAGCAGGCGATCGCCGATGTGCGCGCGGTGGCGGACGCCGCGCCGATTCCCGTGGCTTACTACGACATCCCCGAGAACACCGGCGTCAAGCTGGTGCTCGAGCAGGTGCTGGAAATCCTCACCCATCCCAACATCGTGGCGATGAAGGATTCGTCGGGCAATCCGCTGCTGGCGCAGGCGCTGACCAGCACCACCTACCGTCCCAAAAACATGAAGCTGCTGGTCGGCAATGAGTATGCGGTGACCCCGTCGCAGATGCTCGGCTACGACGGCGTGCTGCACGGCGGCGGGGCGCTGACCGGCAAGCATGTGCGGCAAATCTGGGAACTCGCCGCGACGGGGAAATACGCTCAGGCGTTGGCGGAAGACCGCGCCAACAGCCTGTGTCTGGGCCGCATCTACAACCGCTTCAGCACGCCGCTGCAGAATGTGCTGGGGCAGAAGTACGCCCTGCATCTGCTGGGGGCGATGGACCACGCCGTCACGGTGGACGGCGCCCAACTGGATGACGCCAGCAAGGCGCGGGTCAAGGCGGCGGTGGACGAGTACCGCGCCTGGCTGACGGTGTAGACTGCCCGCAACGAGGCAGCGCCATGACGGCAACGGCAACTCCAGCAGCGCAAACCAGCAGTGCCGGCAACCTGATCGTGCTGGTCAGCGGCGTCCTGCTGGGCGTAGCGCTGGGGCCCTGGGTGCTTGGTCGCATTCAACCCGACACATATGCCCGGCTGTTCCCGGACCGCGCCGCCGCGCAACAGGCGCTCATCGAGTTTGAAGCCGGCGCCCTGCATCTGCGCACCAGTCTGGAAAGCACCGGAGCCACGCCGGTCGCAGTGCAGGAGTTCGACGCACAGCAGCAACCGTTGCGGCTGTCGTTGCACCAGCAGTTGACCAATGCTCGCCGCGCCGGTTACCGGCTGCATGCCCTCATGCTCGCGCTGCTGGGGGTGATGGCCGCCGAGTTTGCCCTGGGCGCTCACCCGGGGCTGGCGACTGCGCGCGCGGCGCTGGCGGCGTTGTGGTTGGCGCTGCTGCTGGCGCAGCCGACGATGCTGCGTGACATATCGCTGCTGCTGGCGGGGCTGGCGCTGGTGATCGCCCTGGCGGCAGGCTTGATGCCCCTGCGGCGCACCTCCACGGAAGGACCTTCACATGACCACGCCTGACGCACCCTTGATGCTGAGTATCAGCGGTCTCCGCGGCCTGATCGGCAGCTCCCTGACGCCGCTGGTCGCCACCCGCTATGCCGCGGCGATCGGCGGTTGGCTGCGCGCTCAGCATGCCGCCGGCGTGCCGCATGTCACCGTCGCCCGCGACAGCCGACCCTCGGGCGCCATGATCGAAGCTGCCGTCACCGCCGGCCTGCTGGGCGTGGGTTGCAAAGTCACCCGCCTGGGCATCCTCACCACCCCCGGCGCCGCCATCATGACCACCCACCTGCAAGCGCAAGCCGGTGTGGTCATCACCGCCAGTCACAACCCCATCATCTGGAACGGCATCAAAACGCTGCGCCACGACGGCGTCGCGCCGCCCCCCGCCGAGGCGCAGCAGATCATTGACCGCTTCCGCGCCGACGAGTCAGCCTGGGTGAAAGTCGACGCACTGGCGCCGGTCCAGCAGGACGACACCGGACTCGACGTGCACCTGCGGCTGACGCTGGATCAGGTCGACGTGCCCGCCATCCAACGTCGCAAGCTCAAGGTGGTGCTCGACAGCGTCCACGGCGCCGGCGGGCCGGAAGGCAAAGCTCTGCTCGACGCGCTGGGCGTGGAGCTGATCCACCTGTGGGGGGAGCCGACCGGCCAGTTCCCGCACACGCCCGAACCCCTGCGCGAAAACCTCACCGCGCTGGCGGAGGCGGTGCGCGAACACGGCGCGGACATCGGTTTCGCCCAGGACCCCGATGCCGACCGGCTGGCGGTGGTGGATGAACGCGGCCAATACATCGGCGAGGAATACACGCTGGCGCTGGCGGCCCTGCATGTGCTCAGTCATCGCCCGCCCGCCTGTCGCACGCTGGTGGCGAACCTCTCCACCAGCCGCATGATCGACGACATCGCCGCCGCCCACGGCGGACAGGTGCTGCGCAGCAAAGTCGGCGAAGCCAACGTGGCAGCTTTGATGCAGGAGCATGGCGCATTGCTGGGCGGCGAAGGCAACGGCGGCGTCATCTGGGCGCCCACCAGCTACGTCCGCGACAGCCTCATCGGCATGGCGCTGCTGCTGGAAATGCTGGCGGTGCGCTGCCAAACGCTGTCGCAAGCCGTCAGCGCGATACCGGCTTACGCCATCGTCAAGCAGAAGGTCGACATCAAGCCGGGCATGGCGGGGAAGATCGATGCCGCGCTGAGCGCTGCGTTCAAGCAGCAGCGTCTGGATCGGCAAGACGGCGTGCGCGTGGACTGGCCCGACCGCTGGGTGCATGTGCGACCGAGCAACACTGAGCCGATTCTCCGCCTGATCGCCGAAGCCCCCACCGAAGCCGACGCCCAGGCGCTGGTGCAGCAGGCCGCCGCCGCCATGGGGCTGTGAGACTGGAACCATACCCATGCAGGTCGATCCACCAGTTGAACGAGCCCCGACCGTGAGGGAGGGGTTTCCAGCCGCGCCGGACACCCCAGCGGCTGCGCCGCAACCCCTTGCTCACGCGCGGGGCTCGTCAAGCACAACCCTGGCGGGATTGCTGATCGTTGACAAGCCGTTGCAGTGGTCGTCGATGACGGTGGTGCGCAAGGTCCGTCGCGCGGCCGGTGGCGTCAAGACCGGCCACGCCGGCACGCTGGACCCGCTGGCGACGGGCGTGGTCATCTGCTGTCTGGGCAAGGCCACGCGCTGCGTGCCGCTGCTGATGGATCACACCAAGGTGTATCTGGCGGAAATCGACCTGAGCGCCTTCACCGCGACCGATGACCGCGAAGGCGCGCCCGAGCCGGTGGAAGTCGCAGAGCCGCCTACGCCCGAGCAATTGCGCGCTGCTCTGGACGCGCAGCTCGGCTGGCGGATGCAGCACCCCCCGGCGTTCAGTGCGGTGCATGTGCAGGGCAAACGGGCGTACAAGCTGGCGCGGCAAGGCAAAGCGGTGACGCCCCCGCCGCGCCCGGTGCGCATCGATGCCATCGAGCTGCTGCAGTACGTCTGGCCGATCGCACAGGTGCGCATCACCTGCGGCAAGGGCACGTACATCCGCTCCATCGCGCGGGACCTGGGAACCGCATTGCACACCGGCGGCCATCTGGCGAGCCTGCGGCGCGAAGCGGTTGGAGAGTACACACTGGCGCAGGCGGTGACCGCTGAGCGTTTGCTCGAACCCATCGGCGCGGCGGATTTGCTGCCGATGCCCAGTCGGGATTGATGATGCATCAACGAGCCGGAAGCGTAAGCGACGGGCTGGGCGCTTGGCGGCCGAATGATCTTCTTGTCTGCACCGAACGTTTGGCGTTCGTCGACGCTGCCCGTCGCTGACGCTTCCGGCTCGTTTTGATCGCGGTGCTGCTTACGCGAAGGCTTCGGCGAGCAAGCGGCGGGTGGCGGCGACGATCTGGTCGCCCGCATCGTGCGCCAGTTTGCTGGTGGGGCCGGGCCAGGTGTCGTAGCCGCCGCGACCGAACGCGGCGACGGTGGGGACGTAGCCGCAGTAGCCGTCGGTCAGCTCGGCGATGAAGGTCATGCCTGCCGGGGACTGCTGCTTGATCGCCAGGCCGTGCTCGACATACAGCTCCGCGGGGTTGGTGCAGAACGCCACCGGGCCGAGGCGCAGCACATTGACGCGCACTTCGCTGGGCGGTTCCTCGCGCAGCCGGCGCGGCCAGTCGGCGTGATTGGCGCTGTAGTATCGCTTCGCATTGTCCTTGAGGCCGTTCAAATCGAACGTCGCCGGCCAGGGGCGGTAGCCGATGGACAGCGCGGCCTGTTTGAGCGTGACCTGCGGCGCTTCGACCGGGTCGATGATGCTGGCGATGACCTTGAGCACTTCGGCCGCCAGGTAGTTGCCGCTGCGGACCAGTCCTGCTTCGCCGCGCCAGGGTTGGCGGCGCTGCGAATTGTTTTCCATGATGGTCGGCGCGGTGTTGCCGGCTGCGCCGGTGAAGTACACCACATGCAGGTCCGGTCCCAGTTGCTGGCGCAGCGCCGCGCGAAGCTGGGCGACGTAATCGGCGCTGTAGAACTCATCGCCTTCGCGGGTGTTGGGATGGGTGGCGAAGCCGGTGACGACCACCTTGGCGCTGCCGTCGAGCCGGCGGGCGAGGATCACCGGCACATCGCCGTCGCGCGGGCCTTCCACGCCGACGAAATCCTCGTTCCAACTGCCGTAGTACATATGGGTGCTGCCGTCGCGCCGCACGCCCCGGCGGTTCCAGCCCATTTCCTTGAGCCAGCCTTGCCCGGTCCAGAGGGTGGCGGGTTCCAGGTCGGCGATGGCGGCGCCCACGCAGCGCGTGATGGTGGATTTGACCTGCTCCAGCCAGCTGGCGTCCGGCTCATCGCCGGCGATGAAGTTGATGACGATCGGCCCCAGATGCGTATGCGTGCCGCCGAGCAACACCCGCCGCGGGTTGAGGCCGTGCGCTGCGGCGCAGCGCGCCTGCACGTCTTCCATGATGGGGTTGGGAAACGCCACCACATCCACCGACACCAGCACCACCGGCTCATCATCGCCCTGCGCCAGCGCCACGGCGTTGACCGTCAGCGGATCGCGCGCGGTGTGGGCGATCCGCTGATGGAACTGGCCCTGCAAAGGCAAGGGACGATCCGGCGTAATGTTGGCACGACAGCAACCGACACGGAAAGTGGTCATGAGCTGAAATCACTCCATGCGCAACCGGGGTTGATCATCATCCCACGCGCGCTCAGGCTTTGGCGGGCTGGGGCGCGGGAACCGGCAATTCGTCGAGATTTTCATACACCTTGCGGATGGTGCGGGCGAGCGCTTCGACCTGCGGCCGCTGGTTGGGCGGGCGGTGGGTGTTGATGTTCCACAGGCAGGTGTCGATGCAGCGCTGCCCCACCGGGTACTGCGCCAGATCGTAGCTGACATCCTTGCGGGCGTGGCCATCGGTCCAGGGCGAACCCTTGCCGTAGGCGTTTTTCGCCTGAAACACGCTGTGCGCCGGCAGCAGCCAGTTCGCCCGGCTAAACGGCACGCCCTCGGCTTTGAGCGCGGCGGCGACGGAATTGGTCAGTTCGCTCAGCGACACCCCGCGCTGCTGGGCGTAGGCGGGGTCGGTGCGCAGCACGTAGGCGTAGCCATTGGTTGGGCGCTCGGCACTGCTGAAGGAGGGTATCAGGTGCGGCGTGTCGCGGAGCAGGTTCGCCAGCAGATGCCAGTTTTCCTGGGCCCAGGCATTGGTGCGGTCGAGCTTGCGGAGTTGGCTGAGCGCGAAGGCGGCGGGCAGGTTGGAGGTGCGGTACATCCAGCCCAGGCCGCGGTCGTGATAATCCCGGCCGGCTTCGACGGGGCGCATGTCGCCGAACGCCGCCAGGCTGCGGCCCAGGTCGAAGATCGCCTGGTCGTTGCTGACGAACAGGCCGCCTTCACCACCGCAGAGGTTCTTGTTCTGATTCAAGCTGAAAGCGGCACAGTCGCCCATGGTGCCAACCTTGCGGCCGCGGAAGGTGGCGCCGTGGGCCTGGCAGGCGTCTTCGATCACCTTGAGGTTGTGCTTGCGGGCGATGGCGCAGATGGCGTCCATGTCGCAGGCGACGCCCCAGTAGTGCACGACGAGGATGGCTTTGGTGCGGCTGGTGATGGCGGCTTCGACCTGGGCGGGGTCGATGAGCATGTCATCCCAGTTGACGTCGACAAAAATGGGAATGGCGTTGTGATGGATGATGCAGGTGGCGCTGCTGGTCCAGCTCAGACAGGTGGTGACGACTTCATCGCCCGCCTGCACGCCGCAGCCCGCCACGCACATGTGCAGCGCGGCGGTGCCGGCGTTGGTCGCCATGCAGAACTTGTTGCCGTTCCACGCGGCAAACTCTTCCTGCAACAGCTTGGCGTGGGGGCCGAAGGAGTAGAACTCCTGGCGCAGGGCTTCGAGCACGAGCTTTTCGTCGCTCTCATCCACCGGCGGCCAGCGGTGAAACTTGAGGTCCTCGGCAATGGCGCGCGGCCCGCCGAGCAAGGCGAGTTTGTCCGTTTCGGTGGAGGTCGTGGTGTTCATGACATGGTTATGCCATGCGGGTGCGGAGGGGGCAACGGGAATCGCTTGCGATCAGGGGGAAAGTGTTGCTCTGGGGTGTGCGGGGGCCGATTTTTTGCCACGGATGAACACGGATAAACACGGATGGAGAGATAAGACAGGGATGAAGAGGGGGGAGATGGGGAGGGGAAGAGGGAGAGAGGGAAGTAGAGTGGCATAGGTACAGGGAAAAGGCGAAGCCGCACATGAGCGCAGCGAATGTGGGGGTGGGGGTGGGGGTGGGATTGCTTGGAAATGACGCGCTTGCCGGATACCACGCGCGCGGAATCGCCACGGGAAAGGCCCGCCCTTCCGTGGGGGAGCCGGGGTGTTTGAGGGGCTGGCGGCGAAGCCCCTCAACTCAGGTTCAGTCGCGGCGCAGTCGCAGCCTTCAAAGCGCAGCGCCAAGCCGCTGCGGCGCTTGAGCAGCCCCGCCCGGGGAGGGCAGCGCAATTTCAGAACAGCATCTCCGCGCGAACTGCGAGCAATTACCCGTTGTAATGCTTGGGCAGTTCCGCCAGCGAGAAGATGCGCGTTTCCTTGGCGACTGCTTCACGCAGGTACTTGGGCGTCTGCATCAGGCCCAGCAGCGTGCGGCCGTCGAGCATGCGCAGCCCGCCGGTGGTGCCGTCCGCCAGCAGTTGGTCGACCTTCGCCGGGGTGGGGGTTTCATCAAATGCATCGGTGTCGCGGCAGATGCAGAAGCCCCACGGATTGAGATAGCTGGGGATGTGGCTGGTGTAGTGGGTGACGTGCTTGAAGATCTGCTTGAGCGTGTGCACCAGACGGACGTGCAGCTCCATGACGGTGGGGCCGGCCTGACCCGCCTGCACCGCCAGCACGCCGCCGGGGGCGAGGACGCGCTTGATCTTGTCGTAGTATTCCTTGGTGAAGAGCTGGGCGCTGGGGCCGTCTTCAATCGGGTCAGACAGGTCGGAGACGACGATGTCCCACTTCTGGTCGGTCACGTCGAGGTAGTGCAGGGCGTCGCCGACGATGACCTCGGTGCGCGGGTCTTCAAACGCGCCCTGGTGCATGCAGGAAAGGTACTGCTTGCAGGCGTCGACGACTTCGCCGTCGATATCCACCATGACGACCTTCTCCATGCTCTTCCAGCGGAGCAGTTCGCGGACGGTCGCGCCCTCGCCGCCGCCGAGCACCAGACCCGTGCGCGGCTTGCCATGGGCGATGCACGCCGGCTGCACCAGTGGTTCGTGATACAGGTACTCATCGCCCTGACAGCTCTGCCACATGCCGTCGAGCACCAGCGCCATGCCCTGGGTGGGGGATTCGACGATGATCATTTCCTGAAACTGCGTCTGGCGATGTTCCAGCACGCGCTTGAGGCCGTGGTACACCGACTCGCCCTCGGTGAAGTGCTCGGGCATCCAGACGAGGGGGCGGCTTTCGGGGGTGTCGCTCATGAGTCAGCTCCAGGTGAATGGCTGTGTCCGTACCCCACCAGCTTGCTGCCCAAGGTCAACGCATGGCCTTGGGCGATTTCCGGGGGAACTTCCGGGGGGGCGGAGGATTGTAACGAGGCGTGTGCCTTTCGTCCGATCATGGGTTTCGCTACGATACCGGATTGCCACGCTTGGGCGTACCGGGAGCGGTGACCGAGTGGCCGAAGGTGCAGCACTGGAAATGCTGTGTACGGTTTTCCGTACCGTGGGTTCGAATCCCACCCGCTCCGTTTTCGATGGTTGAAGCGCGCTGCTCGGGCTTGCCGGGCAGTCGCGCCCGCATTTCCGCCGCAAAACCCGCGGTCCCAAGGGAACGCCCCATGTCCAACTGGTTCAGCGCCCTGGCACAGTCCGTGCAGACCGCTCTGGGCTCCGCGCATGTGCTGAGCGCTGACGCCGGCCGACTGCTGCTTTCGCCCTATGGCGCCCGCGCCATCGCGTTGGAGCTTCCGGGGGTGGCGGACAATTGCTTTTTTCACAATCCCCTGGCGCTGGATGCCGGCTGGCTGCGCGAGCATCGGGCCCACCTGACCGGGTTGCTCGGTGGGGATCGTTTGTGGATCGCTCCGGAGGTCGCCTACTTCTGGACCGACCTGCAAATCGCCCGGCGTGATCCCTTGCAGGCGGGCATCGTGCAGGCGGATCAGGATGCCGGGGACTACCGCATCACCCTGCAGGATGCGAGCCAGCTCGAGCTGACCGCCCAGATGACGCTGACCGACTACCGCTTGCACAAACAAATCAGCCTGCGGGCGCGACGGCAGTTCTGCCTGAGCCCGCGCCCCTGTGAGCTGGACGCCAAACTGGCGGAACAACTGACCAGCTTCAGCTTCACCATCACCAACGAGCTGACGCTGCTCGACGCCGAGCCCGGCACCGTCGCCGGCGCCTGGGATCTGCTGCAACTGCCCACGACTGGCACGCTGATCTGTCCCACCCTCGCCGGGCCGACCGAGCCGCGCAGCTACTACAACGACTTTGGCCCCCGCCATGTGGTGAGCAACGCCGCCTGCGTGCGTTTTCTGGTGGACGCCAGGCATCGCATCAAGATGGGTCTGTCGCCCGCCCAGACCACCGGCCGGATGGGCTACCACCGCGCGCTGGACAATGGCCAGGCGGTGCTGATCGTGCGCTTCTTCCCCGTGCTGCCGGGCGAACCCTATGTCGATGTCCCCCGCGCCAGCACCGAGTTCTTCGGCGGCGATGTCCTGCAGGCGTACAACGACGACGGCAACTTCGCTGACTTTGGCGAAATGGAATACCACGACCCGGCGCTCGTCGCCGGCCACGCGCCCGCCAGTCGCAGCGGCACCAGCGTGACGCACGTGCTGGCCGGTCCTGATGAACTGGTGCGCCAGGCGGGAGCGACCCTGCTGGGCGTGGCGGTCGAACCGCTGTGAAGCGCGTGCATTTCCGTCCATAACGAGCCGGAAGCGTCAGCGACGGGAAGAGCGCCTGGCGGACAAACGACCTGTGATTCACAGGAAAAATGTCTGGCGTTCAAGCGCCCTGCCCGTCGCTGCCGCTTCCGGCTCGTTGTGCTTGCGGCTCAGGTGATCGCTTCGCTGGACCCGGTCCACGGCTTCATCGGCCGGTCCCGGTCACGATCCACGATGCAATAAAACCCGAACGGCTGGTCGTCGGACTCATTGCGCAACTGGTGATTCGCCAGCGGCGGCACATACGCCACATCGTGCGGGTTGAGCAGGTGGGTGCTCGTGCCGATCTGCAGCACGCCGCGCCCGCGCACCGCGATGATGGTGTGCGTGTGCTGATGGCGTTCCAGCGAGGAGTAGCCGCCGGGGTTGATCTCGAAGTAGCGCAGGTCGAACGCCATCTGTTCGCCGGCTTTACCCAATAGTTCGTGGCGCACCACATCACGGAAGGGCAGTTCGCCGCCGCCCTGCTTGTACGCGCTGGAGGCTTTGCCCCGCCACTGCAACGGCGTCGCGCCCAGACCGCCCTGGGCGACATACACCTGCGGGGCGCCGGCATCCACCGTCGCGCTGGCGGCACTGGGCATCGCGCACGCGCTGACCGCCATCGGTCCTTCGCAGGCGCTGCCGGTCTGACGCTGCGGCTCCACCATCCGCGTGCTGGGAAAATGTTCCTCAATCGCCTGACGAAACGCCTTGGCGCCCTCGGCGACATCCTCATGATGCGTCAGCAGCGCCCCGCCCACCAGAAATACCGATTGCTCGCCATAGTGTTGGCACATGCCCGCGATGGAGCGGAACTGCATCCCCCCCGCGGGCGCCGGCAGGCCGGGCTTGAGCGCACCGAGCGGGCGCTGCAGATGCGTGGTCAGCTCCCGGCATTCGTCGGCGGTGAAGCCGAAGCGTCCCCCGAAGTTGGGAAACACGCTCACATCCGCCCCCGCCAGCCGGAACAGCGTGCCCAGCAGCATCGCCGGGGTGATGCCGTGACGGCGGTCGTGGAAGAACGTTCCGCTGAAGGTCGGATGGGTCATGATGACCAGCGGCAAGTCGGCGGCAATGTCGCGCACCGCATCCAACCCCACCAGCAGCGGCGAGATGAGAATGCCCGACACGCCGATGCGCACCGCTTCTTCCGCAAAGCGTTTCAGCTCGGCGGCGCGGGTGCAGACATTGGGAAAATACAGGCAATTGCGGCCGGATTTCAGGTTCTGCTGTTCCACCGCGACATGACAGGCGGTCACCCGGGCGCGGAACTGCTCGAACGAATCATCCACCAGGTTGTGATCGTCCTTGATGAGGTCGCCCTGCCCGGCGGCAAAGCGCCCGCAGATGTGCGCCAGGGTGTCCACGCTCGAGCCGCGCGGCTTGACGGCGGTGGACAGGATCGGTCGCCCGTACACCCCCAGCAGGGCGCGCAGCCCATCAATGCCAAAGCGCGGCCCGAGCTGTTGCGCCAGCCACGTATCAGGAAAAGTCGCATCCATCAGGCGGATGTTGTTCTTGATCGAGATGTTGCCATACAGCAGGTTCAGGAGCTGCGGAAGCTGGTTGTTCGCCAGCGTCGCGTTGTAGGCGATCTCCACGGCAAAACGCTCTTCGCCGGCGTCGGCGAGCGGCTCAATCCGCTTGATCTGTCCGATCACCCGCGCCGCCAGCTCCGGGTCCTTCACCAGCGGGCGCGGAACTTCCACCGTCTGCTCCAGGGCGATGTCCTGAGCCTGAGCTTCCACCTCGCCGGCGGAACAGGAGACGTGATACACCGCGTCAATGGTGGGAAAGCTCGACATGGCGGGAGAAACTCCAATGACATCATCCAGGATGACGCGTGGGGAAAATTTTCCAGGACCCTAAGGCGCCGAACAACGAGCCGGAAGCGTAAGCGACGGGCTACGCGCGTGCATCCCCAACGTTTTGCCTGTGCATCACAGGTCCTGGGTGCGCCGATGCCCTTCCCGTCGCTAACTCTTCCGGCTCGTTGCCGAGGGCAACACGATCAGTTCACACTCACAGCTTGCCGCGCTGGTGGGCGTCGGCCGCCACCGCTGCCGCACCGATCAGTCCGGCATCGTTGCCCAGTTGGGCTGCGACGATTTGCACCTGGTCCGGCGGCAAGCGCCAGCGGCGTTCGTTGAACGACTGCCGAATCAGGTTGAGCAGGTAATCGCCCGCCAGCGCCATGCCGCCGGCAAAGACGATCATCTGCGGATCGACAATGCGGCAGAAGTTGATGCAGGCAATGCCCAGCAGCCGGGCCGTCTCGCCCACGATTTCCTGCGCCAAAGCGTCGCCCTTCTGAGCTTCCTCAAAGATTTCCTTGGCGGTGACGCTTTCGGGATTCTGCTTGAACCGGGCTTGCAGGCTTGATGCTTCACCAGTCGCCAGGCGCTTGCGGGCGCGGACGGCCGTGTGGGAAGCGGAGGCGTAGGCTTCGATGCAGCCGCGTTGCCCGCAGCCGCAGAGGCGACCATCGGGCACGACGATCATGTGGCCGCCTTCGCCGCCGTTGTCGAACGCGCCATGCACCAGCGTGCCTTCGATCACGATGCCGCTGCCCACGCCGGTGCCCAGCGTCAGCATGACGAGGTTGCGCACCTTGGGATCGCGGCCCACGCCGGCGTAAAACTCGGCGAAGGCGGCGGCGTTGGCGTCGTTCTCCAGCACGCAGGGCCGGCCGGTGGCGGCGGCGACGCGGTCGCGCAGGGGCAGGTTGGCGAAGCCCGGCAGGTTGGGCGCGTTGACCACCACGCCGGTGGTGAAGTTGATCGGCCCGGGCGAACCGATGCCGATGCCCGCGATGTCCGCCAGCGTCAGGCCCGCCTGCTGGGCGGTTTCCCGGGCGGCGGCGGCGAGGGCGTCAATCACCGGCTCGGCGCTCACCCCTCCGCCGGTGGGCCGACTGGTGCGCGCCAGCAACTTGCCGTCGGCGTCGATGACGCCGGCTTTGATGTTGGTTCCACCCAGGTCCAGACCGAGGTAATGCGCCATGGGGCGTTTGACTCCAGGACAATTGGGCCGATTCTAGCGGAACGGCGGCGGCGGGTCTTGTCCGAGCAAAAATCCGCCGGGCAAATGTCGGCGCAACTTCCTGACGAGCCCAGCGCGTCAGCAAGGGGTTGCGGCGCAGCCGCAGAGGTATGACGCCGCGCCTTCCACCCCTCCCTCACGGTCGGGGCTCGTTAAACCACTGCTCGCGCCCCCGGTATCATGCCAGTCGCCATGACCCGCAGCGAACGTCAGCTTCTGATCCGCAACAGTGCCCTGGGCGTCATGCTGGCGCTGCTGACGGCTTTGGCGCAGCAACTGGGCTGGCTCGAACCGCTGGAATACTGGCTGTATGACCAGCGCGCCCGGCTGTGTCAGTTTTACGCCCCGCCCCCAACCGATGCCCTGGTGCATCTGGACATTGACGACAGTTCGATCGCCGCGATCGCACGCTGGCCGTGGGATCGGCAGGTGCTCGCGGAGATCACCACCGAGGTGCAGCGCGCCGGCGCCAAAGCGTTGGCGTATGACGTGCTGTTCTCCGAGCCGCAGCGCCAGCGCTTTGAGGTGCTGCCGGATGGTTCAGCGGGGCTGGCGATTCCCGACGACGCTTTGTTTGCCGCCGCCCTGCGGCAATATCCCGCCACGCTGCTGTCCACCTCGGTGAAGGTGGAGGAACCCGCCAGCGCGCTGGAACAGGACCTGGTCACCCTCCTGACCAGCGACCTGACGCTCAGCGCCGCCGCCGCCCACGACCGGCTGGGGCAACAACACGCCGCGGAACTGCAGCAGGTGGATGAACTGGCGTTTGACGACCTCTACCTGCGCTGCCGCGCCCAGGCCGGCACCCGGCGCATCGAGCAGGCGCTGGCGCAGGGGCTGACCACCTTCGAGCAGGTGCGCGACGCCCTGCTGCCGGGCGAGCAATGGCAGATCATCGGCTCCACCCCGTTGCTGCGTCTGCTGGAAGATGCCTTCGACCGCGCCCGCGCGGTGGCGGTGGTGCGGCGCTCCGCCCGGCCGTATGAACCGCAGCTGGACCCGGCGCTTCCGGTGCGGTCGGAATTGCCGCCGATCTTCCCGCTGGCGGACGCCGCCAGGGGCAGCGGGTTCGTCACCTATCTGCCGGACAGCGACGGCGTGGTGCGCCAGGTTCCGCTCTGGGTGGACGACGGCGCCGCCCTGCAACCCCAGCTCGGCCTGGCGCTGGCGTGCGCCTACCTGGGCGTGAAACCCGCCGCGTTGAAACTGCTGCCGGACCGGGTGGTTTTGCCGTTGCCGGATGACCGGACAATTGACATTCCCGTGCATCGGCAGCGCCTCGCATCCCTGGGCCGCGAGGTGGGCATGATCTTCTCCATCCCGTGGTTCGGGCCGAGCAATCACTGGGAATGGATGTACGACCCGCACGGCCGGCAGACCCGTCAACACATTCCCCTGCTGCGGGTCTGGGAAGTGCGCCAGCGCGTGCATCGGCTGATGCACAACAACCAGCAACTGGACCTGGCGGTTGGCGACCTGCTCGGTGATGACGAAGGTCAGCTCGGGTTGGACAGCGCCAAGCTCGCCGCCTACCGCGCCCGCAAGCTGGCGGAGGACGACTGGCAGGGCCGCGCTGAATTTGCCGCCCAGCTCGAGCAGGACGCCACGCTCAAGGATTACGTCAGCTTCTTCCGGCAAAGCGATCCCCAGGGGTTGAGCCCGCAGGACGCCGCCTTTCGCCGCACGCTGCTGCTGGCGTTTGCCGCCGTGCAGGAAGCCGCCAGACAGAACCGCACGCTGGCGCAGGAGATTGAACACCTGCGCCGCGAGCTGGCGCGCGAGCTGGGCGGCAAAGCGTGTCTGGTCGGCTGGATCAGCACCGCCGCCATCGCCGACTTCGTGCCCACCAGCCTGCACAGCAAATGCCCCGGCGTGATCATCCACGGCGCGGTGTTCAACGCCATCCTCACCAACCACATGCTCCGCACCGCAACCCAGGGCATGAACACGCTGGTCACCCTGCTGGTAGGCCTGCTCGCCACGCTGGCGGCGGCGCGGCTGACCCCCGGCTGGGCGCTGGCGGCGGCGGCGGCGATCGGCGGCGGCTACCTCACGCTCAACGGCGTGCTGTTGTACGACTATGGCGACTACATCCTGGGCGCGGCCGGCCCCACCGTTGCCGTGGCGGCGATCTGGGCGCTGTGCACCTTGCAACGCTTCATCAGCGAACGTGCCGAACGCGCCCGCATCACCCGGCGCTTCAGCAACTATGTCGACCCGGCCCTGGTGCGGTACGTGGTGGAAAATCCGGATCAGGCCCGGCTCAACGGTGAAAGCCGCGAGATGACCGTCGTCTTCACCGACCTGGCGGGCTTCACCACGCTGTCGGAAAAGCTGGGCGAAAACACGGTGCCCATCCTCAACGAGTACATGGGCCTGATGGTCCCGCTCATCCGCGCCCGCCGCGGCTATGTGAACAAGTTCCTGGGCGACGGCATCATGTTCTTCTTTGGCGCTCCGCTGCCCAACGGCCAGCACGCACAGGATGCCGTGGCGGCGACGTTCGCCATGCAGCAGATGATGATCACCTTCAACCGCAAGCTCAGCGAACGCGACCTGCCCAACGTGCACATGCGCGTGGGCATCGGCTGCGGCCGCATGATCGTCGGCGACGCCGGCTCCGAGGACGCCAGCGATTACACCGTGCTGGGCGATGTGGTCAACCTCTCCGCCCGGCTGGAATCCGCCAACAAGTACCTGGGCACGCGCCTGCTGATCAACGAAAACACCTCGACCTACGTGCAGCATGAATGGCTGCTGCGCCCGGTCGCCCGCCTGCAGGTGGTGGGCAAGCAGGAAAGCGTGATGACCTTCGAACCGCTGGCGCCGCGCGCGCAGGCCAGCCCGGATCAACTGCGCCTGGCGGAACTGACGGTGCGCATGGTCAACGCCTTCCAGCAGGGCGATTTCGCCAACTGCGTGCAGGCGGGCGCGGAACTGCTCGCCTACGATCCCCAGCAGTCCAAACTGGTGGGACTGTACCAACGCTGGGCCAGGCAGTATCAGCAGACGCCGCCGGAGGATGACTTTGACGGGCGCATCGAGCTGACGGAGAAGTAGAAAGCACTCACCACAGAGTCACAGAGGGCACAGAGATGCACGTGAGGCAGACCGATCAACAATGACATAGGCTGATTGACTCTGTGGGTTTTGCTCGGTGTCTCTGTGCCTCTGTGGTTTCGCTTTTTCAGGGTTCCTTGCCCCCATCAACATGAACACCATCCCCGAAATCATGGACGACCTGCGGCAGGGCAGGATGATCGTGCTGGTCGATGACGAGCAACGCGAAAACGAAGGCGATCTCGTCTGCCCCGCCCAGTTCATCACCCCGCAGGTGGTCAACTTCATGCTGCGCGAAGCCCGCGGCATGCTGTGCGTGGCGCTGTCGGGGGCGATCTGTCGCAAGCTGGAAATCGGACCCCAGAATGCCGTGAGCACCGCCCCGCGCGGCACGGCGTACACCGTCACCGTCGACGCCGGCGAAACCTTCGGCATCAGCACCGGCGTCAGCGCGGCCGACCGGGCGACCACCATTCGCCGGCTGGCGGACCCCATCGCCCTCCCCGGCGATTTCAACCGTCCCGGCCACGTGCAGCCGCTCAAAGCCCGCGAAGGCGGCTGCCTCGTCCGCGCCGGGCAGACCGAAGGCTCCGTGGACCTCTGCCGGCTGGCGGGGTTGCAGGAAGCGGCGGTCATCATCGAAGTCATGAACGAAGACGGCACCATGGCGCGGCAACCGGAGCTGCGCGCGCTGTGCCACAAGCATGGGCTGAAAATGTGCTCGGTGGCGGATGTGATTCAGTACCGCCTGCAATGCGACCAGCTGGTGCGCCGGGTGGACACCGTGCCGTTCCACAGCGAGCTGGGCGAGTTCAAGCTGATTGCCTATCGCAGCGTGGTGGACCCGCAGCCGCATGTCGCGCTGGTGCGGGGGCCACTGGGCGAGCTGGACCCGACGGGCAAGCCGATCGAGCATCCCGAGCCGGTGCTGGTGCGGATGCACAGCCAGAACCTGCTGGGCGACGTGTTCGGGGACGCCGAGCAACCCTCGGGGCGCACGCTGCGGGCGGCATTGCGGATGATCGATCAAGCCGGCTGCGGCGCGCTGGTGTACCTGCGTCATGAGATGGCGGGGCGCGGGCTGCTCCAGCGTTTGCAGACCCTGCATCTGCCCGAGCGCGGCAGCGACGGCGACTTGCCCAAACTCGGCGAGCAGCAACCCACGCCCGGCCTGATGCCGCCGGCGAACAAGGGGGCCTACGGCATCGGCTGCCAGATCCTGCGCGACCTGGGGTTGCGCCGCCTGCGGCTGATCACGCAGCATCCGTTCACGCCGGGCGCCTTGTCGGCGTTCGGGTTGGAGATCACGGAGTTCGTGGCGCCCGAATTGTTGGCATAGGACAGGTGGACACCAGATGGATTTGCACTCACCGGCCAGCACTGTCGGGGCACCGGCGGCTTATCGCTGGTTGTTGCCGATACTGGTGGTGCTGGGAGTGACTGGAACGCAGGCGTGGTGGCTGGATCGGCCGTTTATCAATCAGGAATTCGCCTTCGCGGCGGCGGGGCGGGCGCTGGCGACCGCGCCCGTTGGTGCTGAACTGGCGTACTTCTGGCACTATCAAGCCAACCCACTGGGCTATCCGCTGCTGCTGTCGGGGCTGCATCGGCTGGGTTTGCCGGGGGATTCGTTCGTGACGCCACGCCTTCCCGCACTGGCGGGGGGAGTGATGATTCTCCTGTGTGGGGTGCTGCTGGGACGCCGCGCCATTGCTGTGAACCGGCGCTGGTTGCTGGGCTGGGCGCTGGTGACGGGTCTGCATCCGATGATCTTCCTGTACACCGGGCAGGCCACCGCGGACATCCTGCCCACCGGCCTGAGCCTGCTGGCGCTGGTGTGCTGTTGCGCCGGTCGAGGGCGCGGCTGGGCGTGGCACGCTGCGGGCGGCGCCCTGTTCGCCCTGGCGGTGGTGGTGAAGTTCAACTGCCTGCTGCTGGGCATGGGTTTCGTGTACCTGTTGTGGTTTGAACCCTCCGGCGCGGCGTCAGGCATGCGACAGCGCAAGGCGGCGCTGGCGTGGTACGTCCTGCTGCCGGCGCTGGCGCTGGGGCTCTATTTTCTGACGATCCAACAGCACTTCGGGATTCAGGGGATTCCCGCAACGCATCAGCGCACACACGCTTTGCGGCCGAGCCTGATTGATGCGTTTTTCGTGTTGGGCAAGTACCTGGCGTTCCTGGGCTTGTTCTGTGGGCCACTGGGTCTGCTGCTGTGCTGTCCGCGCGCCACCGCATCCAGGCGACAACGGTGCGCGCTGCTGCTGGCGGCGGTGCTCAGCGCGCTGGTGGGCTGGCTGGTGATCTCCGGCTACCGCACCGGGGAAATGGACTTCGGCCAGGCGGCGTCGGCGTGGGGATTGTTGTTGCGCTTGATCGAAACCGGCGGGCTGGTGCTGGGCGTGCTGCTGCTCTTCCTGCTGTTCACCGAGCGCAGCCCGCTGCGCCCGCTGGCGCAGCTGGTGCTGTTCACCATGCTGCCCTACCTGCTCATCAGCAGCCTGACGCGCCCGACCCAGCGCTACCTGCTGCTGGTGTTGCCGCTGGTGTTGCTCTACCTGGTGCTGCTCGGCTGGCAGCAACGGCCACGCCTGACCGCCGTGCTCACCGGCGTGAGCGTGCTGCTGTTCGCCGGGCTGTCCGCGCTGGGCATGTGCTATCTGCAGGCGCAGGGCGAGGCGGCGCTGCGCATGGCGCGGTGGGTGCGGGAGGCGAACCTGATCCAGCAGACCGATGGGGGCGTGATTCTCTCCCACGTGGGCGATCACTTTCCACTGCGGCCCACGACCCCGCCGACGTACACCATCGCCATCGGCACGCCTTCCCCTCAGACGCTGCACACCGAGCCGGTGACGGTGTGGGGGCGTCAACTGTGGACTTATGTGCTCACGCCGGTCGCCGCGCCGGCTCGGTCGTAGTTCCGACGGTCTGGGCAATCCCGCTACCATGTCTCCCATGTCGGACCCGACCCAGGCTTTGCGCTATGAACTGATCCACGCGGACACCACCTCCGCGGCGCGGCTGGGGCGCGTGCACACGCCCCATGGCACGTTTGACACCCCCGCCTTCATGCCGGTGGGCACGCAGGGCACGGTCAAGGGCCTGCTGCCGCTGCAGGTGGAAGCGTTGGGGGCGCAGATCATCCTGGGCAACACCTATCACCTGATGCTCCGGCCGGGCTCGGACCTGGTTGCCGCCATGGGCGGGTTGCATCAATGGATGCGCTGGCCGCACCCGATCCTGACGGACTCGGGCGGCTTTCAGGTCTTCAGCCTCGCCGACGCCAACCGCATTGACGAAGACGGCGTGACCTTCAAAAGTCATCTCGACGGCGCGACCGTCCGGCTGACGCCCGAGCGCTCGATGCAGGTGCAGAACGAACTGGGCGCGGACATCATCATGGCGTTCGACGACTGCCCCCCGGCCGCCGACGATGGCCAGGGTGACGACCTGCCCCCCGCCACCGGCCGCACGCGCCATGCCGTGGACGCCGCCGGGTATCGCCAGCGGGTGCAGGCGGCGTGCGAACGCTCGGTGCGCTGGCTGGCGCGCTGCGTGGCGGCGCACGGCCGCAAGTCCGAGCAGGCGTTGTTCGGCATCGTGCAAGGCGGCACCGACCTGGCGCAGCGCGACTGGTCCGCCCGGCACACCACCGCCCTGGACCTGCCGGGGTACGCCATCGGCGGGGTGGCGGTCGGCGAGGGGTATGAGCAGCTTAAGCGCGTGGTCGAGCACACCGCTCCCCTGCTGCCGAGCGATCGCCCGCGCTACCTGATGGGCGTCGGGTATGAACGGGACATCCTGGCGGCGGTGCGGGCCGGGGTGGACATGTTCGACTGCGTGCTGCCCACGCGCAACGCCCGCAACGCCAATGCGTTCACCAGCACGGGGCAAATGCGGCTGCGCAACGCCCGGTTTGCCCGCGACCCATTGCCCATCGAGCCCGGCTGCGATTGTGCCGCCTGTGCGGGGGGATTCAGTCGCAGCTACCTGCGGCATCTGTTCGTGGCGGGGGAAATGCTGGCGGGGGTGCTGGTGACGCTGCATAACCTGCGGCACTTCCAGCGGTACCTGCTGGACATCCGCACCTGTATCGCCCACAATGACTGGTCTTTGCTCGCCCGACGCTGGCCGGTGGCATTCGCTGCCGCGCCGGGGGGGGCCGAGCCGAGCGCCGACGCGGAAACGTCGGCATAGCGCCAGGCGCGGGGCGGTGGGTCTGCCCCGGGTTAGGCGCCGGGTCCGCGCCGGAGCGGGCCGGGCTGGTTTATCGCTTCTGACCAGATGGGAGTCATCATGAATTGGACCAACGTACCCCTGCTGCTGGCGCAGGAAGACCTGCAGCCGGCGAGCGCCGGCGGGACGAACACCACCGCCAACAGTGCCGCCGGCGCCGGCGCGGAAAATGGCGCCACCGTCACGACCGGGGAAAACGGCCAACCGCTCGGCGGCGCGCCGGCGCAGCCTGCGGCGCCTCCGGGGCTGGGCGGCTCGACCTTCTTCCTGGTCATGATCGGCATGCTCGGGCTGATGATCTTCATCTCCATGCGCGGGCAATCCAAAGAACGCAAGAAACGCCAGGAACTGATCGCCTCGCTCAAGAAGGGCAATCGCGTGCAGACCATCGGCGGCATCATCGGCACCGTGGTCGAGGTCCGCGACAACGAGGTGGTCCTCAAGGTCGACGAGAACAGCAACACCCGCATCAAGTTCGCCAAGTCCGCCATTCAGAACGTCACTGACGAAGCCGCCGGCGAATAACCCCGGCCTGGGACGACTCCATGTATCAAACGCCGCTGTGGAAACCGATCTTCATTGTGGTGGCGCTGGGCCTTTGCGGCCTGATGCTCTACCCACCGAGCAAAAAGCTCAAGCCGGGTCTCGACCTGGTCGGCGGCACCACGCTGACCTACCAGGTGGACGTGCCCGAGGGCATGGACTCCCGCGAAGCCATCGACCAGATCATCGCCAGCTATCAGAAGCGCGTCGACCCCCAGGGCGTGCGCAACCTGGTCTGGCGTCCCCTGGCGGGCAATCGCTTTGAAGTCCAGATGCCGCTGAGCTCCACCAACACCCGCCAGCTCCGCGACCAGTACGTCGATCTGCTCGAGGCCGTCGGCCAGCGCAATCTCGACGAACGACAGCTCGAACGCGCCGTGGCGGTGGCGGATGCCGCCCAGCGCGATGAACTGCTGGCAAAGCTGGCGGCGGGCAATCCGGCGCTGCGCGAAAAGCTGGCGGACCTGGCGGCGGCGCACGACGCCCGCGCGGCGGCGCAGCAGCCCGTGCAGCAACTGGACCAGCAGCTTCAGGCGGCGCAGGACGCCCTGGACCAGCTCCCCGCCGACGCCCCCGCAGACAAAAAGCAGCAGGCGCAGGACGCCCTGACCGCGTTGCGCAAGCAGCTTCAGGAAAAAGTCCCCGCGCTGCTGGCGGTCGAAGAGCAGTACACCGCCGCCCGGGAAGCGGTGCTGGGCAGCAATGTCGATGTGGCGGAACTGGAGCGCGTGGTCAGCGTGCCCAACACCCGCGCCAAGGACGCCAGGGAAGGCGACCCGACGCTGCGTGAGGCGGCGCTCAACAAGCTGATTGCCGCCCATCCCCAGCGTGAAGCGGACATCCGCGCCGTGGCGGCGGCATATGAAGCATACGAGAAGGTCAAAGGCCCGCTCGACGACGCCTCGGACCTGATCACCATGATGCGCGGCTCGGGCGTGCTCGAGTTCCGCATCGCCGCCACCGCCTCCAGCGTGCCCGACGTCAACAACTACCGCCAGCAGTTGCGCGAAAAAGGCCCCCGCGCCGGCGGCGACCGCCCCTGGAAATGGATGCAGGTCGACCGCGATGAGAACGGCAACCCCAGCTTCACCGAAAACGCCCGCCAACGCGCGGAGCTGGAACAGAACCCCGAAGCCTACTTCGCCGGGCGCGGCCTGATCGGTCAGTTGTACGCCGGCGAGTACTACGTGCTGATGGGCAACGCCGCGCCAACCGGCCTGACCCGCGCCCAGCCGGGCTGGGAACTGAGCCGGGCGTTTCCCACCATGGATGAAAGCGGCTTCCCCGCGGTGAGCTTCGCGCTCAACGCCGTCGGCGGCGGCCTGATGGCGCAGCTCACCGGCAACCACATCGGCCAGCCCATGGGCATCTGCCTCGACGGCCGGGTCATGTCCGCCCCACGCATCAACGACAAAATCCACGGCTCGGGCATCATCACCGGCGGGTCCGGCGGCTTCGGCGCCCGGGAACTGGACTACCTCATCCGCACCCTCAACGCCGGCACCCTCGCGGCGGCGGTCAGCGAACAGCCCATCAGCGTCAAGACCATCGGCCCGCAACTGGGCCAGGACAACCTGCATGCCGGGCTCAACGCCTCCAAGTGGTCGCTCATCGCCGTCAGCGTCTTCATGATCGTCTACTACTTCTTCGGCGGCATCGTGGCGGTCTTCGCCCTGCTCGCCAACATGGTGGTCATCCTGGGCGTGATGTGTCTGCTCGAAGCCACCTGGACCCTGCCGGGCATCGCGGGCATCGTGCTGACCATCGGCATGGCGGTGGACGCCAACGTGCTGATCTTCGAGCGTATCCGCGAGGAACTCCAGGCCGGCGAACCCATGCATGTCGCCCTGCGGCGGGGCTACGAAAAAGCCTTCTCCACCATTCTCGACGCCAACATCACCACCATCATCACCTGCGTGGTGCTGTACTACACCGCCACCACGGAAATCAAAGGCTTCGCCCTGACGCTGGGCATCGGCATCGCGGCGACCATGTTCACCGCCCTGTTCTGCACCCGCGTCATTTTCGACTGGTACTTCCGCTTCACCGGCGCCCGCACGCTGCCCTCGCTGCCGATGGTTGTGCCCGCCGTGCAGCGGGCGCTGTCGCCCAATGTGGACTGGATGAAGAAGCTGCCGGTCTTCATGGTCATCAGCGCGCTGTTGATCGCCGGCAGCTATGTGGCGATCGCCCTGCGCGGCGCCGACATGCTGGACATCGAGTTCCGCAGCGGCACGGAAGTGGGCTTTGAGCTGCGCGAAGGTGAAACCCTCACGCTCAGCGAAGCGCGCGAGCGCATGGACAAAGTGGCGGCGGAATACAACGAGCCGCGCTTCCGCGGCAGCGGGACCGGAGCGCGCATCCTGACCGTCGGCCGCACCGACGGCGACCGGGCCTCGGCGTTCTCCATTCAGACGCTGGTGGAAGACCCCACGCTGGTGAGCAAAGTGATCAAGCAGGCGTTCCTCGACAAGCTCGACACCCAGGTGCAGCTGGAGTTCCAGGGCGTCGAGCAAACCCGCCTGGCGGACGCGCCGGTCTATCCGATCAACAGCAGCAATCTGGGCGAAGTGGTGCACCGGTCGATCCAGGAGGACGTGAGCGAATACCTCGGGGGCGTGGCGATCCTGCTCGAGGACCTCAAGCCCGCGACCACCGAAGCCGACCTGGCGCAGCGCATCAAGCGCATGCGTCTGCAGCCGAGCTATGAAACGCTGGGCTTCCGCCAGTTTGACGTCATCGGCGTGACCCTGGCGGGCGTGGGCGCTGAGCCGACCTACTCCTCGGCGGTGGTGGTGGTGCGCGATCAAGCCACCAACTACATCGACGACCCGGCGGCGTTCACCGACGACCCGCAAGGTCTGGCGACCACCGAATGGAGCCTGGTCCGCGACGCCCTGACCCGCGACACCAGCCTGGCGAGCGTATCGAGCTTCTCCAGCCAGATCTCCGGCGCCATGCAGGCCAAAGCCGGGCAGGCGCTGTTCCTGTCCCTGATGGCGGTGGTGCTCTACGTCTGGCTGCGGTTCGGGCGGCTGGGCTACGGCCTGGCGGCGATCGCCGCGCTGGTCCACGACGTGTCCATCGCTCTGGGGCTGATCGCCGTCAGCTATCTCGCCTATCACAGCCCCATCGGCGACTGGCTGCTGATCGCCGACTTCAAGATCAACCTCGCCATGGTCGCCGCCCTGCTGACCCTCGTGGGCTACTCGCTCAACGACACCATCGTGGTGTTCGACCGTATCCGTGAAAACCGCGGCCGGCTGGCGTTCGCCACGCCCGAGATCATCAATCGCTCGATCAACCAGACCCTCAGCCGCACCACCATGACCAGCTTCACCACGTTGATCGCGGTGTTCGTCCTTTACGAGCTGGGCGGTGAAGGCGTGCACGGCTTCGCCTTCGGCATGTTCGTGGGCATCGTGGTCGGCACCTACAGTTCGATCGCCATTGCCGCGCCGTTGCTGCTGGTGCGCCTGAAGAAAGCCGGCGCCGGCGGAGCGAGCAACGCCCCGGCGCCCGTGCGGTAACCCCCGTTTCCGCGCGTTTTTTGCCGGTTTCCAGGGAGCTCTGGTCGGCGACCTGCGGCGCCCGCCTGACGCCGATGCGGCGCTGGCGCGCCCAGCGATTACAATGCGCGCTGCTGTCCCGTTGTCGCCACCGCCGGCCTGCGTGGATTTCCGGCGACGGGCTTTGCCCCTGTCTTGCGCGGGAATCCTGGGCATGACCCGATCGCTGGCGCTCAAGCTGCTGGCGGCCTTGGCGCTGGTGGGGGGCCTGGGGTTGGTGCTGGATGTGACCAGCGACTACCAGACGCAAGTCCACGCCGCCTGGGACACCGGCCGCGGCGCCATACAACGCCGATCCCGGTTGCTGGTGGGACTGCTCCAACCGCTGGCGCCGGAGTTCAACGACGAGGGTTCCCAGTGTCGCGCGGTGCTGACGCGGGCCATCGAGCTCGCCATCGTCAACGGCGGCCTGGGCGAAGTCCTGCTGCTGGATGGACAGGGCAACGTGCTGGCGGGACAATGCTCGGGGTGCGGACCCCTCCTGCCCAAGCTGCTGACGCAGGCGGCGGCCCCCCATGCCGCCAATGTGGTGCTGTACAACGATGTGGCGCGCAATCAGGTGCTGTCAGTCACCCGTGTCGAGATGGCTGATCCCGCAGGCGCGCAGAACCTGTTTATCCATCTGAGCTTTGATGTTCGTCCGCAATTGCACGAGGTGCGCGAGCATCTGGTTGAGCGCCTGGCGATGATTCTGCTGAGCTCCGCCATGCTCACCCTGGTGCTGTATGGCTTGCTCTATGCCCTGGTGATCCGCCCGACGCGCAGCCTGGTCACGGCGGCCCAGCGTCTGGCGGAAGGCGACCTGGGCGCCCGCTCGGCGATCCCCGTGCCTCTCGACGGCGGCGACGAATTGCAGCAACTGGCGCAGGCGTTCGACCACCTGGCGGTGCGCATTGAAAGCGAAACCCTCGCCCAGCGCCGCGTGACCCATAGCCTGCAGGAAAGCGAAGCCCGCTTCCGCCGGCTGATGGAGAACGCCGCCGACGTCATATTCAGCATCCACCTGCCCACCGGCCAGTTCGAGTACATCAGTCCCGCCTTGTTCACCCTCGCCGGCGTGCTGCCCGCCCAGCTCCAGGCCCAGCCGCGCCTGGTCTGGCGCCTGCTGCATCCCGCCAGCCGCCGCGCGGTGCATGGCTACTGGCGCCGCCTGCGTCAGGGCCGGCTGGACCCCGCCTGGGAGTACCAGGTAATCCGCCCCCGGGGCGCCGTCCGCCATATCCATCAGCGCAACGTGCTGGTCTACGACGAGCAGCGCCGCCCCCTGCGCCTGGAGGCAATCGCCAGTGATGTGACCGACTGGAAATCCGCCGAGCAATCCGCCAGCCAGCGCCTCGATGAACTGGCGCACATGGCGCGGGTCAGCACCGTCAACGAACTGGCGTCCGGCTTGGCGCATGAGCTCAACCAACCGCTGGCGTGCATCGCCAACTACACCGCCGCCGCGCTGGCGGAAGTGCGCGACGGCCAGTTGCAGCGCGGGCCGTTGCTCGACACGCTCGAAGACATCAATCAACAGGTGCGCCGCGCCGGGGAAGTGCTCCGCCGGGTCCGCAACTTCCTGCGCCCCGCCCAGCGCCAACGTCGCCGCGTCGACCTGACTCAACTCATCCGCAACACCGCCCTGGTGCTCACCAGCTATGCCCACAGCCACGGCGTGGAGGTGCAACTCGAGCTGCACCAAGCCCCGCCGCTGGTGGATGTGGACCCGGTGCTGATCGAACAGGTTCTCCTGAACCTGCTGCGCAACGCCATCGAAGCCAGCGCCGAAGGAACCCCCGCCGAGCGCCGGGTCCGCTTGAACGCCCATGTTGACGGAGCCGGGTCGGCGGTGGTGCGCATCTGTGATTCCGGGCCCGGCCTGACGCCCCAGATGCGGGCCCATTTGTTTGAACCATTCGTCAGCGGACGACGCGGCGGCCTGGGCCTGGGTTTGTCCATCGCTCGCACCATCGTCGAAAACCACGGCGGACGCATCTGGCATGAAGCCGCGCCCGCCGGGGGCGCGATCTTCTGCTTCAGTTTGCCCCTTGTCACTGCGGAGCCGACGCCATGAACCCCGCCCCCGTCGTGCAGATTGTCGATGATGACCCCGACCTGCGCCGCTCACTCCAGCGCCTGCTCGCGGCGCACCAGCTTCCCACCACGGCGCATCCCGATGGCGACAGCTTTCTCGAGCACCTCGACCCGGACCAGCCCGGCTGCGCCCTGGTGGACATGCGCATGCCCGGCCGCAATGGCTTGCAGGTGCTGCGCGCCCTGCGGGAACGCCGCATCCCCCTGCCGGTCATCATTCTCACCGGCCACGGCGATGTGCCCATGGCGGTGCAGGCGGTCAAGGACGGCGCCTTCGACTTCCTGGAAAACCCTTCGATCCGGAACTCCTGCTGATCCGCATCCGGGACGCTTTGACGCGCGATGGCGTCAACCGCCAGAACCTCGAACTCCGCCAGGAATTCGAACGGCGGCTGGATTTGCTCACCGCCCGCGAACGGGAAATCTTCGAACTGGTGGTGCAGGGCTGGTCGTCCGCCCAGATCGCTCAGGAACTGTTCCGCAGCGAAAAAACCGTCAAGCTCCACCGGGCCCGGGTGATGAACAAGATGGGCGCCAGCAGCGCCAGCGATCTGGTCCGCATGACCCTGGCGGCGCGCCGCTTCGCCGACGACGACCAGTAAGAAATGATCGCAATACTCACCACAGAGGCACAGACGACACTCAGAGCAAGCATGAGAAGTCGGGTTATCCTCTGATATTCCAGCAATTCTCGGTGAGCATTGCTCGGTGCTCTCTGTGGCGCTGTGGTTACTGTTCTTTTGAGATGGTTTCCCAACCAACCCGCGCGCTCTGGGGAAAGCCCGCCAGCGCTCAGCCCACGTGCGTCAGCCGGGGCGTGCGTGCGGCCGCCACCTCATCCAGACGCTGCACCGGCGCGGCATGCGGCGCGCTGCGCACCAGCTCGGCGTCCCGCTCGATCTCGTCGGCGATCTGGTGCATCACCGCCACAAACCGATCCAGCGTCGCCTTGCTCTCCGTCTCCGTCGGCTCGATCATCAAACAGTTGTGCACCGGCCAGTGCATGGTCGGCGGATGGATGCCGTAGTCGATCAGCCGCTTGGCGATGTCGATCAGCGTCACCCCCGCGTCCAGCAGCCGCTTGGGCACGGTGATGAACTCATGGGCGCAGAACCGCCGGTTGCCGGGATCGAAGTACGGCGTTTCGAAACGCTCGCGCAGGCACGCGCCCAGGTAGTTGGCGTTGAGCACCGCCGACTGGCCGACGTTGCGCAAACCATCGGGCCCGCAGGCGGCAATGTACGCCCAGCAGCGCAGCAGCACGCCGAACTGGCCAAAGAAGCTGCGCACCTTGCCGATGGACTTGGGGAAATCGCTTTGCAGCACATACCGGCCGTCGGCGCCCAGCGCCACGCGCGGCACCGGCAGGTACGGCTCCAGGAAGCGGCGCACCGCAATCGGCCCCGAGCCCGGACCGCCGCAGCCGTGGGGCGTGCTGAAGGTCTTGTGCGTGTTGTAGTGCATCACGTCGACGCCGAAGTCGCCCGGCCGCGCCACGCCGACGATGGCGTTCATGTTCGCCCCGTCGAGGTACAGCAGTGCGCCGGCATCGTGCAGAATGCGGGCGATTTCGGTGATCTGCCCGTCGAACAGGCCGGCGGTGTTGGGGTTGGTGATCATCAGGGCCGCGGTTTCGCCGTCGACCATCTGCTTGAGCGCGTCCATGTCCACCAGCCCGCCGCGCGAGGGCACGGACACGACATTGGCGCCGCACATGGCGCAGCTGGCGGGGTTGGTGCCGTGGGCGGTGTCGGGCGCGAGCACCTTGCGGCGTTTGGGATCGTTGCCGCCTTGCGGATCGTTGTAGTAGGCGCGGATGACCTTGAGCGCGGTGTACTCGCCATGCGCCCCGGCGGCGGGCTGCAGCGACACCACATCCAGCCCGGCGATTTCCGCCAGCCAGGTCTGCACGTCATGCAGCACCGCCAGCACGCCCTGCGCGTCGGCGGCGTCCTGCAGCGGGTGCACGCCGATGAAGTCCGGATGCGCGGCCGCGGCTTCATTGAGCGGCGGATTGAACTTCATCGTGCAGGAGCCCAGCGGATAGAAGTTGCCGTCGACGGAAAAGTTCCGCTTCGCCAGCGCGGTGTAATGCCGCACCACTTCCAGTTGCCCCAGCTCCGGCAGCCGGGGGGCATCACCCACCAGCTCCGTCGGCAACGCGGCGGCAGGCACATCCAGCGCGGGCAGGTCCGTCGCGCGGGCGCCGGGGGAGTGACGTTCAAAAACCAGGGGAACCGAGGAGGAAATGCTCATGCTGACTGCGCCTTGGCGGCGGCTCCGAGTTTGATGGTGCGCGCGAGCTTGCCGTCGCGCCGATGAACGAAGACACAAGCGGAGGGGTACATGCGGCCCAGGGTGATGGCTTCGGCTTTGGCTTCTTCGCGCGTGGGACAGGTGATCCATGGACGTCGCCCGCGTGAACCGGGCAGCACCGACCATTTACCCTGCTTGGGTTCAAGTCGAACATGCAGCTCACGATGCCGGCCGCGTGCAGCAGGGCTCGCCGAGGGCGGAGGAGGCAACTGCTCCGGTTCCCCATTGACAATCTGTTCCGTGAGCAAATCCAGATCCAGCCTGGACCAGTGAATGTGCTGTCCGTGCCCGAAGATGCGATAGGCGCGCCGATCCGCCGGGGTGCTTTTGAGAAGCGAGGGATAGCGTGACAACGGCACCACCACCAGGCGCTGGTCGCTGAGCGTCAGGCGCAGGTTCTGAGCGTCAAATTCCAATTTGACTGCTTCATTGGCCACGGTGTCGCCACTCCTTGGTCCAGTTTGCCACGATCTCAACTTCACATTCTACGAGCAGGCTGCGGATTTTCCGCAGATCGCCCGCGGAACAGCAGCCCCGATCCACGCAGCGCCAGCCTTCCAGTTCCCATTTGCTGACGCAATCTCCCGACTCCACATGCACATGCGGCGGGTCGCGGTGATCCCGTGAGGGCAGAAACACCCGCACATTCCGCGTGTGCAGCAGGGTCGCCATCAGGACGTTTCCCGCAACAGACCCACCAAAGCATCAATCTCCGCCCTGGTGCGTTTTTCCGTCACGGCGATCAGCAGTTGCTGGGGCGAACCAATGCCCAGCTCGGCACAGCTCAGGCCGGCGAGCAAACCTTTGGCTTTGCCCGCGTCGATGATCTTCCGCGCCGGCGCCGGGCAGTCGACCACGAATTCATGGAAGAACGCCCCGCTGTGCGCCAGCTGGTAGCCGGGCAGCGCGGCAATCTGGGCGGCGGCGTAATGCGCCTTGTGCCAGCAGTGCTGCGCGACTTCGCGCAGGCCGGCCGGCCCCAGGGCGGACAGGTACACCGTCGCGCGCACCGCCAGCAGACCCTGGTTGGTGCAGATGTTGCTCGTGGCTTTGGCGCCGCGGATGTGCTGCTCACGGGTTTGCAGGGTCAGGCAGAAGCCGCGCTGGCCCTGCTTGTCGACGGTTTGGCCGATCAGCCGACCGGGCATGCGGCGCATGAGGGCAGCGCGGGCGGCGAACAGGCCCAGGTAGGGACCGCCGAATTGCAGAGGAATGCCCAGCGGCTGACCTTCGCCGGCGGCGACATCGGCTCCGCACGCGCCGGGTGATTTGAGCAGGCCACACGCGGTGGGATTGAACACCGCCACCGCCAGCGTTTTGTCCAGCTCATGCGTGGCGGCGAACAGCGCGGTCCAGTCTTCAATCTGGCCATACACGTTGGGCGACTGCACCACCACGGCCGCGGTGTCCTTGTCGCCATGCTGACGCACCGTGTCGACAGTGATGCGGCCATCGACGGCAGGCAGCTCCACCAGCGTCACCGGCAGGTCGCTCAGATAAGTCTTGAGCACGGCGCGGTACTGCGGATGCAGCGTCGAGGCGACCAGCACGCGGCGTTTGCCGGTGTGGTTGAGCGCCAGCATCACGCCCTCGGCGACGGCGGTGGCGCCTTCGTACAGCGAGGCGTTGGAGACATCCAGCCCGGTGAGCCGACAGACCTGGGTCTGGAACTCGAAAAACGCCTGCAGGGAGCCTTGCGAAGCCTCGGCCTGGTAAGGCGTGTAGGCGGTGACGAACTCGCCCTTGGCGGCGAGGGCGTTGACCACGCTGGGGATGAAGTGGTCGTACGCGCCACCGCCGAGGAAGCTGGCGGTCGCTGCGGCGGGGCGATTGGCGGCGCCGCGGGCGTCGAGCTCGCGTTGCAGTTCCAATTCGCTGCGGGCGGCGGGCAGGTTCAGCAGGCCGTTAAGCCGATGTTCCGAAGCCAGGCTGCCATACAGCGCATCCACGCTGGGCGCGCCGATGCGGGCGAGCATTTCCCGGCGGTCATGTTCGGTGATCTGGACGTAATCCATCGCGTTTCCTGCGGCAAAGGGGGGGCGGCTAGGTCAGACCAAGGGAGGGAAAGTCTATGACGCAGGACGCGGGCGGGCAATGTCGGCGTCCGCCGGCGCGGTTGCCGGTGTGCGGCGCCAGCGCCGGTTGTCGTCAACAGTCATTCCGTTATTGTGTCAGACAGATAACGTATTCCCGCCATTGAGCCCAGGATTCATCACCATGCTACGCATCGGCATCATCGGGGCGGAAAACAGTCACTGTGCCGCCATTGCTTCCCTCTGCAATGTCACCAAACAGGTGCCCGGCGCCCGGGTGACCCACGTCTGGGGCGAGAAGCCCGCCTTCGCCAAGGCCGCTGCGGAGAAAGCCCAGATCCCCACCATCGTCAAGGACTTGCGCGACCTGCTGGGCCAGGTGGACGGCGTGATGATCGACCACCGCCACCCCCTGCCCCACTTTGAAACCACCCGCTTCTTCCTGCAGCACGGCGTGCCCTGCTTCACCGACAAGCCCTTCACCTACCGCACCGCCCACGCGAAGGCGCTGCTCAAGCTCGCCCAGCAGAAGAAGACCGCCCTGACCAGCTTCAGCATCATTCCGATGCAGAAAAACTTTGCCGAGTTCAAACGCGCCTGCCGCGATCTGGGCCCCCTCACCCACCTGACCACCGCCGGCCCGGTGGACCTCAAGAGCAAGTACGGCGGCATCTTTTTCTACGGCATCCACCAGGTTGATGCCGTCATCGAACTGCTGGGCGCGGATGTCGAACGCGTGCTGGTGCAGCGTCACGGCGCCCACGGCGTGGCGAGCATGCACTACCGCAACGGCCCGAGCGTCACGCTCAACCTCATCTGCGGCTACAAACAGGGCTTTCACTGGCAAGCCATGGGCGCCGACGGCCAGCTCGCGTGGAAGCATGTCAACGACGAGACCGTCTACCTCAGCGGCGCCAAAACCTTCGTGAAGATGTTCAAGACCGGCGTCGAACCCTTTGCTCCTGAGCGCCTGCTGGCGCCGGTGCGGGTGCTCGAAGCCATGGAAAAATCGCTCCAGCTCGGCAAGCCGGTGCGCCTGGGCAAGCTCTGACCTCCCCCGACAGATTCGCCATAAAACATCGCTTTTTCACGCCCGTGCGGTTTTACACATCGCCCTGCACGTGCGATCATCTGCCCTTGGCTGGCGAACGGCAGGAAACGTTCCGCCCTGGTTTTCGCTTTTGAACGGAGTCGCCCATGGCCCGCAAGCAGTCCCCCGCGTCGGCAAAAAGCAAGTCCCCCGCCAAACGCCCCGCCGTCAGCAAAAAATCCGCCGCCCCAACCCGCAAGCCCGCGACCAAGTCGCCCGCCCCCAAAGCCAAACCCACCCCAGCGCCGGCCGCCGCGCCCAGCGCCCAGCAGTTCACCCTCGCCCACGTCACCCATGAAGCCGTCGAACAGATCGGCGGCATCGGCACCGTGCTCGAAGGGTTGATGATTTCACCCGTCTACCAAAAGCACGTTCGCCGCTCCATCCTCATCGGCCCGCTCTGGTCGCGCGAAGGCGTCGACCCGGCGCGCCGCCTGGGCGAGCATGGCAACGTCCTCTACAGCTCGGTCGACAGCATCGACCGCACCGGCCTGGGCGACAAGCTCCGCCCCATCGAGTGGGCGTTCAACGTCAAGATCGTCTACGGCACCCGCAAGTTCGAACAGCCCGCCCAGGGCCGCTCCGGCGAAGCGGAAGTGCTGCTCATCGACGTCTACAGCTTCAACGGCGATCGCCTCAACGTCTTCAAGCATCGCCTGTGGGAAACGTTCGGCCTCGACAGCTGGCGCTACGAATCCAGCTGGGATTACGAGGAATACGTCCGCCTCGCCGAGCCCGCGTACTACGCCCTGCGCGCCCTGCTGCGCGAGGAAGACCTGCCCTGCACCGTCTTCAGCCATGAGTTCATGGGCATGCCCACCGCGCTCAAGGCGATCCTCGACGGCAACGACCACTTCCGCACCATCTACCACGCCCACGAATGCCCCACCGCGCGCCGCCTCGTCGAAGACCACCCCGGCCACGACACCATGTTCTACAACGTGCTCGATGCCGCCCAGAAGCAGGGGTTGTATCTCGACGACGTGTTCGGCGATCACGACCACGCGCTGCGACATGCCTTCGTCCGCCGCGCGGCGCTGTGCGACGGCATCATTGCCGTGGGCGATCGCACCCGCGATGAGATCAAGTTCCTGCATCCGCAGTTCGACGCCAAGCCCGTGGACATCGTGTACAACGGCCTGCCGGTGGTGAAGCTGGACCTCGCCCGGCGATTGCGCTGCCGCGACCTGCTGGCGACGGCGGCGCAGAACATGGTCGGCTTCAAACCCGACGTGCTGATGACCCACGTGACCCGCCCGGTGATCAGCAAGGCGCTGTGGCGCGACCTGCGCGTGTGTCATGAACTGGACAGCCGGCTGGGCGCGGCCGGCAGGAAGGGCGTGCTGTTCATCCTCACCAGCGCCGGCGGGGTGCGCCGCAGCGCCGATGTCGCCAACATGCACAAGCAATATGGTTGGCCGCGCCACCATCGGCATGGCTTCCCCGACCTGGTCGGACCCGAGGAAGGCATCAACGGCGACATCGAAGCCTTCAACAAGGGCCACGAGCATGTGCAGGTCGTGCTGGTCAACCAGTTCGGCTGGTCGCAGCGCCGCGTGGGCCCGGCCGTGCCGGCGGAAATGGACATCGCCGACCTGCGCTGCGGCACCGATGTGGAGTTCGGCATGGCGGTCTACGAGCCGTTTGGCATCAGCCCGCTCGAACCGCTGTGCAGCGGCGCCCTGTGCGTCATCTCCACCGCCTGCGGCTGTCAGGGCTTCGTCCAGCATGTGACCAACAACCAGGGCGCCGCCAACGTGATCTGCCCCGACTACGCCCCGCCGCTGGGTGAAACGCTTGAAGACAAGAAGGCGCTGGGGGTGAACGAGCGCACGGAAATCGAAAACGTGGTCGCCGCCCAGGTCGCCGATGAAATCCTCGCCCGCCTGCCGCGCACCGAACGCCAGCACCAGAAACTGCTCGAAGCCGGGCAGGAACTGGTGGGCATGATGGGCTGGGACCAGGTGATCCTCGACGGCCTGCTGCCGCTGCTGCGGCGGATCAACTGAACAACACCCCGCCCCCGGAAGTATCCCAAAAATCGGCCGAAAATTGGCCTCCAGGGGTCTCCCCCGGCAGAGCCGGGGGCTAACGGGTGGAGATTCACCAATACACCCAGGGCATGAGCTTGCGCGCTGTCCAGCGCGCCAGCCAGCGGGCCCGCGCGCGGGGGCTGTCGTAGGCAGCGCCGCGATGGGCGGGCGCGCCAACGAAGCGCGGCTCGGTCGCCAGACGCGGCACAATGCGCGCCTGCCCGGCGGCCTGCTGCACCACGTCATACAGCACATTCTCCAGGTACACGTCGCGGCTGTCGTCGCACTGATCGTATCGGCTGCGCAGGAAGCGCTCGTAAAATGCCGGGCGAAACGCGAAGCAGCGGCTGTCGCAACGCTGACTGGTGGCGGGCAGATGCAGCCAGCGGTAAAGCTGGTGATCGCGCAGGTCGCACAGCAGATCGAAATCATCCGGCGCGTGCCGCAGAATCGGGCGCAGGTTCAGCAGGCGCAGCCGGCCGGTGAGCTTGACCAGATGGGTTGACGCCTGCGCCAGCCGACTCAGCGGCAGCGCCTGATCAAGCATGAGCAGTTCGCCATAGCCTTTGCCCAGATGGCGCGGAAAGTCGTTGCAGCTCAGGCTGATGAATTCCACTTCACAAGTGCTGCCGCATTGCGCCGCGGCCTGGCGGAGCGTGGACAGGTCCCAGCCGGAGTTCTCCACGAAGATGACGCGGCGGAGCCAGCTTTCGCAGGTGAGGTAATGGGTGAGGGTCGCCAGGTAATCCGCCTGACGGACGGCAGGGTCGGCACGGGTGACGCCGGGCATCGCGGCCGGGTCAATGCTGGCGGTCAGCAGCAGCGCCATGTTTTCGAGCTGCGCCATGTCGCCATTTTAGGGATCGCCGCCAACCCGATGACTGATCACTCCGCATGATCGGCCAAGTGGTGGGCGTATTTTCCGATTTCCCCGTAAACGGGCTAACCCGCCCCTGCCAAATGCCGATGTAGGCCAATATTAAGATTAAAAAGTCTTATATGCGGAACGCCTCATGCTGAAATCCATCAACGCGAAACTCATCGGCGGTGTCGTGGCAACCTCCCTGGCGGTGCTGGGGTTGGCGTATGTGTTTTCGCTCTCGGCCGCCAGGGAACAGATCGAGCACCAGCAGGCCCAGGCGGAGGAATATGTCGATCAGACCATTCGCCGGGAGTTGGAACTGACCGTGCAGAGCTTCAATCGGCAAGCCCAGGCCATGGGCTGGGAATGCCAGCGGCAAGCGGCGCTGTTCACTCAGGACCCGCGCGTGGTGGAAGCCTATCGCCTGGCGCACACCGGCAATCTGGATGACGAAGCCGACCCGCAGGCGCAGGCGGCGCGGCAGATGCTGCGCGACCATTTCAAAGGCGTGCTGGCGGGCTTCAAGGCGTATGGCGAACTGGGAGCGCTGCAACTGCACTTCCATCTGCCCAACGGCCGCAGCCTGGCGCGACTCTGGCGCGACGGCTGGCAGGTCAAACGTGATGGCCAGCAACTGGACATTTCCGACGATATCTCCGCCTTCCGCCCCACCGTGTTGCAGATCAATCGGCCCGGGGGCGGCCAACCCATCCGCGGCATCGAGGTCGGCAGCGGCGGTTTTGCCCTGCGCGGCCTGTGCCCGGTGGTCGATCCCGAGGGCAAACAGCTGGGCTCCAACGAAGTGCTGCTGGCGCTGACTCCGGTGCTCGATCAGATTCGCACGTCCGAGCGCCAGGCCCTGGCGGTGTACATGGACGATCAGTATCTGAACATCGCCCAGCGCCTGCAGGATCAGCGCACGTATCCCCGCACCGGCGGCTTCGTGCGCTGTGCCGCCATTGATGCCACGGTCATGGAACAGACCGTCGATCAGGCGGCGCTGGAAGCGGGCATGCGCGGGCAAGCGGTCAAGGAAGCCGGGGACTATCACCTCATCACCGCGCCTATTCTCGATTACTCCGGGCAGGCGATCGGCGTGCTGGCGTGCGCCCTGGATGTGCGCCCGGAACTCGCCAAACTCGCCGAGCAGATGGCGCAGGCGCAGCAGCGCAAAGCGCAACTGTCCAATCGTCTGTTGGTGATGTTCACCATCGGGCTGGTGCTGCTGGTGGGCGTGCTCAACTTCATCTGCCGCCGGGCGGTGCTGACGCCGCTGGCGGCGATCACGCGGCGGGTCGCCGACATCGCCGAGGGTGAAGGCGACCTGACCCAGCGTGTCGACGATCAGCGCCGCGATGAAATCGGCGAACTGGGCCGCTGGTTCAACCTGTTCGTCCAGACCATTCATGACACGGTCGCCCGGGTGGCGGGAACCACCACCGAGGTGCGCGGCGCCAGCAATCAGATCGCCGCCGGCAGCCAGCAGTTGGCGCAGAGCGCCAACGCGCAGGCCAGTGCGCTGGAGGAAGTGTCCGCTTCCTTGCAGGAGATCAGCGCCATGACGCAGCAGAGCGCCGACAATGCCGCGCAGGCCAACGCGCTGGCGCAGCAGGCGCAGGGCTCAGGCGATCGCGGCGCCCAGGCCATGGGCCGGCTCGACACCGCGCTGGGGCAGATCAAGGACTCGGCGGATCAGACCGCGCAGATCGTCAAGACCATTGACGAGATTGCTTTCCAGACCAACCTGCTGGCGCTCAACGCGGCGGTGGAAGCCGCCCGCGCCGGGGATGCCGGCAAGGGCTTTGCGGTGGTCGCCGAAGAAGTCCGCGCTTTGGCGCGACGGAGCGCCGAAGCCGCCAAGAGCACCGCGCAACTGATTTCCCGGGCGGTGGACAGCGCGGAGCATGGCGTGACGTATGGCAAGGAGGTCAACGGGCTGCTCACGGAGATCGTCGCCAGCTCCACCAAGGTCGGCGATCTGGTCAGCGAAATTTCCGCCGCGGTGAAGGAACAGGCCGACGGCATCAAACAGATCACCGATGGCATGGGCGCATTGGATCAGAACACGCAGGAAACCGCCGCCACCAGCGAGCAAGCCGCCGCCGCCTGTGATCAACTCAATGGCCAGGTGGAAACACTCAGCCGGCTGGTGGAGCGCTTCAAAGTCGATCAGGACCAGGTCCAGCCTGCCGGCGTGTGAGATCAGGGCAAGCGCCTTTGGATGATCAACCCGTGCGGAAGGATCCCCGAGCATCAGAGCTTGCTGTAGCCCACCAGCTTGCGGGGCATGCGCTTCGCCCCTGAAGGGGGCGCAGGAAAGTAGCCACGAGTGGAGCGCAGCGAAACTCGTGGAACAGAGCGCACTTGCATGTCCTCACCCCGGCAGGGGTGAAGGAAGCTTCCGCCGTCCCTCCGGGACGGATCGGAATCAAGCGCGATCCTCAACCACGGGTTTCGCTGCGCTCCACCCGTGGCTACTGTCCACGACCCCTGTCGGGGTCGAAAACACCACCCCCCCGGAAGCATGGACCACATGGTCGCCGTGACGACTGGTGCGCCACCCCAAGCCGTCGGGGAGGGATTGCTGCTTTCCGGGCGTCATTCTCCTGCGGCGGTGCTGCAACCCGTTGCTCCCACGCGGGAGTTGTTGCCGCAGGGCCAGAGGCGCTGGCCTTGCGTGTGAGACAGCAACGGGCGCAGGTTCAATTCACCGGCACCAGAAAGCTCGGCTGCTCGCCCAGGCTGGTTCCCCCGGATTTTTCCACGATGGTGGAGCCATTGAAGATGTTGTGCGGGAAGCGTTTCTGCATGTCCAGCACTGCGGGGGAATACGCCGCCGCCTGACCGATGCGGGGGACGAAGGCTTCCTCCTCGGTCAGCAGGCCCAGCGTGACCATGGAGCGGAACCGGCCGTGGTAGTAGTACGCCGGCTCGCCCTGCTGGCGCAGCTCGGCGGCGCGCTGCTGGGCGAACTGGCGGAAGGTGGGGCCGAGGTTTTCGTCATAGACTTCCACCTGCAGGCTGAACAGGCCGCGCCCCGCATATTGCTTCAGGTCCATCTCACTGGTGGTGGTCAGCGGCGCCAGCGCCAGGCGGGTGATGGCGGCGTGCTCGAACGGCTGGGCGTCATCGATGACGAGCAGCTTCATCTGCCGCAGCGCATTGCTGGCGCGGGGGTCGTTCTTCTGGTCATAGCGGCCGCGGTACACCACGGTCTGCTCGCCCTCGGCGCGGGACCAGAGGTCGGGAATATGAAATTCCTTCTCGAGGCGGTGCAGGAAATGCCGGGCATGATCCGCCTGCTGGGGGCCGGTGAATTGGGTCAGGGCGATGGCATAGGCGAACTGCTGTTGGGCGCTGCGTGGGGGGAGATAGCCGGGGCGCTCGTCGCCGTCGGGCGGAGGCGGCGCGTTCTGGTCGCCGATGGCGCGAAACTGCGCCCAGGTGTCATGGATGACGCGCTCCTCGGTTTTGCAGCCGGGCAGCGCCAGCAGCAGCAGCAGGACGCCGATGACGCGGGTCAGGACGGTTGTCGGATCATGCCGCAACGTCGGCTTTGCAGGTCCGGGCAGGGTCGGATAAGGCTGTCGTAATGTCGTGCGAAATGTCCGGGCGAGCCTGGACCTACATGGGTTGCCGCGCCAGGGAGTGCGGGGAAGGGATGCGGTCGAACCCGATGTCAGGAGCGCGGGCATACGGCGGACCTCGCGCGGGGGCAGCGCATATCCGGGCCAGGGTTTACGCGGTGACGAGGTTGGCGCCCTTGGGGCCGGCAAAATGCTTGTACCCGCGCAGGTCGAGACTGCCCGCCGGCTGGGTCCAGGGCAAGCGGCCCGACTCGTGCAGCAGTTGGCCCATGGCGGAGCAATGGCGGAAGGCGTCTTCGATGCCGGCGATGGCGCGGACCACGCCGCCGCGGCCGAAGAGGTCCTGTTCGCGCCAGGCGTCGGTGGGAATGGTGGTGACGGCGCTCGCCTGGGAAGCGCCATTGATCGCCACGGTCTGGGCGCGGGAGGATTCGAGGGTCGCCAGGGCGATGTCCGGGTTCTTGATCCCGCGCACTTCCTGAGCGATGCGGCGGGTCATGTGGTTGGCCATCTGCTTGTCGCGCTTCACGATGGTGGTCTGGCCTTTGCTTTCGGTCAGCACCTGATCGACGGCCCGCAGGACTTTGCCCTGGCTGCCGTAGATTTCGATCAGCGGGTTCTGCGCCACCGCGCAGGCGTGGGTGAACATGACCTGGAAGGGAATGCCGCCGGGCAGGGTCAGGCGCATGGCGATGGTGTCATAGTTTTCGATGTCGTTGGCGCGATACAGCTCGGCTTCGACATGCTCGGGGGTGGCGGCGGATTCAAGATCAGCGCCCAGCAGGAACAGGGCGATGTTGATGTAGTGCGCCAAAGCGTTGTTGGCGGGGCTGTCCATAACCCAGGTGTCGCCGCGCTTGAAGCGCGCCGCCCAGCCAGCGCGGCCGTAGTACACGCTGTCACGCGGCCAGCACGCCCAGACGCACGCCCGCTCGATCTTGCCGATGCCCCCGTCGAGCAGCAAGCGCTTGGTGGGCACCGTGGTGCTGTCGTACACATCCTGATAGCCGATGGCGACCGGCAGCCCGGCTTTGCGCTGGGCGGCGATCATCGCATCCACGTCTTCCACACAGCCGGCGACCGGCTTCTCGCACATCACCGACTTGCCCGCCGCCAACGCCTGCTCGGTGAACGGCCGATGCAGGTCGATCGGCAAGGGCAGCCAGACCGTCTCGATGCTCTTGTCGGCAAGAATTTCGTCGTAGCTGGACATGATCCGCACCCCACGCTCGCGCAGCTTGGCGACGATCTCCGGGTGCTTGTCAGGATTGCTGCTGGTCACCGCCGCCAGCTTGACCACCGGGGGACTGGCTTGCTCGCCATCAGTCAGATAGCGCTGAATCGCTTGTGCGTAACCGCCGAGCCCAATCAACGCCGAGACCACCGGCTTGAAGTCCGCCATCGCTGAAAATCCCTTATGTGAATGCGTTTACAGGCGCGGGCCTGCTTCGTCCCCCGCAACGCAGAGGAACCGAATACGCGGTTGCAGCGGGTTACCAGGCATCACTCTACCGCCCGCTCCGAAACCCCGCAATTGACCCACTCCATCAGCTGATATAGCATTTCATCTGGATTTACGGATTAATTCATGCTCCGCACCGATGAAACCCCCCTGGACCTGCTCGCCCGCATGGACTGCCTGGCGGACGAAACCCGTCTGCGCCTGCTGCGGCTGATCGAGAACCAGGAGCTGGCGGTCATCGACCTGTGCGACGTCCTGCAAATGCCTCAGTCCACCGTCAGCCGGCATCTGAAACTGCTGACGGATCATGGCTGGTGCCACAGCACGAGGCAAGGGACAACCAACCTGTACTGCATGTTGCTCGATGAGCTGGAGCCGGCCGCGCGCCGGTTGTGGCAACTGACCCGCGAGCAGACCCGCCACTGGCCCACGCTGCACCAGGACGAACTGCGCCTGCAACGCCGACTGCGGCAGCGGCAGGAACAGAGCCAGTCGCAGGCGTTCTTCGCGGGCAGTGCCGGGCAGTGGGATCAGCTTCGTCGGCAGTTGTATGGTTCGAGCTTCGACTTGAGCGCTCAGTTGGCGTTGCTGCCGCGCCATTGGGTGCTTGCGGATCTCGGCTGCGGCGCGGGAAATCTGACCGCCACGCTGTCGCCGCATGTGCAGCAGGTGATCGGCGTGGACGAGTCGGAGCCGATGCTCGACGCGGCGCGGCAGCGCACCGCCGGGCTGCCCAATGTCGACCTGCGACTGGGCGCGCTGGATCACATGCCCATCGACACCGCCGCGTGCGACGGCGCCCTGCTGGTGCTGGTGCTGACGTATCTCGCCCAACCGTTGGCGGTGCTGCGGGAGATGGCGCGCATCCTGCGACCGGGTGGAGCAGCGGTGGTCGTCGATCTGCTGCGCCATGACCGCGAGGAGTTCCGCCGCCAGCTGGGCCAGCAGTGGCCCGGCTTCGAGCAGCGGGCCTTGAGCAGCCACCTGCGCGAAGCGGGCTTCACCGACATCACCTGGCAGGAACTGCCCCCCGAGCCGGACGCCAAAGGACCGGCCTTGTTTCTCGCCCGGGCGGTGCGGGATGAATGAATCGAAATGGGTTGCAGGACACAGCATTTAGCCCCCGGCGAGTCGCCGGGGGCTAAGTAAAGATTAACCACAGAACCCCCAAAACCTTTTGCATGGAGTTGATGATGACCACTGACGTAATCGCCGGCCTGGAGTTCAAAGTCAAAGACCTGTCCCCCGCCACGGTCAACCTGGGCCGGCAGGAAATTCGTCTCGCCGAGCAGGAAATGCCCGGCCTGATGGCGCTGCGCGAGGAATACAAAGGCAAGTATCCGCTCAAGGGTCAGCGCGTCGCCGGCTCGCTGCACATGACCGTGCAGACCGCGGTGCTGATTGAAACCCTCGTCGAGCTGGGCGCCACCGTGCGCTGGGCTTCGTGCAACATCTTCAGCACGCAGGATCATGCCGCCGCCGCCGTGGTGGTCGGCCCGTCCGGCACGCCCACCGCGCCCAAGGGTGTGCCCGTGTTCGCCTGGAAGGGTGAAACCCTCGCTGAGTACTGGTGGTGCACCGAGCGCATGCTCGACTTCGGCGACGGCAGCGGCCCCACGCAGATTGTCGACGACGGCGGTGACGCCACCCTGCTGATCCACAAGGGCGCGGAGTTCGAAAAACTCGGCAAAATCCCCGGCCCGGAAACCACTGACAACGAAGAGTTCCAGGAAGTGCTCAAGACCCTGGCGTGCTGCTTCGCCGCCGATCCCCAGCGCTGGACCAAGGTCGCCAAGGACTGCCACGGCGTCAGCGAGGAAACCACCACCGGCGTGCATCGCCTCTACGAAATGCAGAAGAAGGGCACCCTCCTCTTCCCCGCCATCAACGTCAACGACTCCTGCACCAAGAGCAAGTTCGACAACCTCTATGGCTGCCGCCACTCGCTGATCGACGGCCTGAACCGCGCCACCGATGTCATGCTCTCGGGCAAGGTCGCCGTCGTCTGCGGCTACGGCGACGTCGGCAAGGGCTGCGCCCAGGCGCTGCGTGGACAAGGCTGCCGGGTCATCGTCACGGAGATCGATCCCATCTGCGCCCTGCAGGCCGCCATGGAAGGCTATCAGGTCGCCCCCCTCGAAGACGTGGTCGGCAGCGCCGACGTGTTCGTCACCACCACCGGCAACTACCGCATCATCACCGTCGAACACATGAAGCATATGAAGGACAAAGCCATCGTCGGCAACATCGGCCACTTCGACAACGAAATCGACATGGCGGGTCTGGGCAAGCTCATCAAGCAGGGCAAAGTCACCCGCACCAACATCAAGCCGCAGTACGACGAGTACACCTTCGAGGATGGCCACAGCGTGCTGGTCCTCGCCGAGGGGCGGCTGCTCAACCTCGGCTGCGCCACCGGCCATCCCTCCTTCGTCATGTCCGCCAGCTTCACCAACCAGACCATCGCCCAGCTCGACCTGGCGCTGAGCGCCATGGGCAAACCCACGCTCTCAGGCGTCAAGTACGAGTCCGGCAAGGTCTATGTGCTGCCCAAGAAACTCGACGAAAAGGTCGCCCGCCTGCACCTGGCGAAGCTGGGCGTCAAGCTCACCAAGCTCACCCCCGAACAGGCGGAATACATCGGCGTCAGCGTCGACGGCCCCTACAAGCCCGACCACTACCGCTATTAACCCCCGGAGGTTTCCCTTGGAAGCCGCGCGCGGAGCGCAGCCAATCCGCGGGATACTCCGTGTACTGCCACGACCTTCCCCCAGGGAGCGCCCGCGCGGCGCTCCCTATTTTTTTGCCGGCGCCTGCCCGGTGGCGTCTTTCACAAACTGCGCCAGCGGCGGGCGCGGGGTCACCGGCTTGAGCAGCTTCGCCGCGTTGCCGCCCATCAGCTTGGCGCGCACGTCAGCAGCCAGCTCCAGCGTCTTGAGAAATGCCTGGTGCTCGCCACCATAGTAATCCCGCCCAAACAGCAAGCGGTCGGCAAAACGGGTGATGAACTGCTGGGCGTGCTGCGGATCACGACTGAGCGCCCGCATGCCCGAGCCGGCGGAAATGTCGGCGTACAGGTTGGGGTACTTGTCGAACAACCCGTGCAGCCGGCCGCCGGGCGTCACCGGGCTCATCGGATACGGCGTGGTGACGTCGTCGGCGTCGCCGCTGATCTCGCGCCAGAAGCCCGGGGCGTGGCCGATGAAGTTGGTCTGCGGGCACGCCTGCAGCGCCCGCTCCAGGTTGGCGACTGTGCCGCCGTACCACAACGGCTGATAGACCGATTCGCCCTGCTCATTTTTCAGGTACGGCACATCCAGGTGCAGCACCACCGGGCAGCCCAGCTCGCCGGCTTTGCGGTAGAGGTTCAAACAGCGCGGATCGTCGAACAGCACGCGGAACTTCCATTCGCCGCAGACCCGCACGCCGTGGATGTGGTACGCCGACTCGAACAGTTTGGGCGCCGCCGGGTGCAGCGGATAGGGGCAGTAACCCACGACGAAGCGCGAGGGAAACTGCGCCTGCGTCGCCAGCAGGTCTTTGAGCAGGATGCCCGCATGGGTGCCGTCGGCGCGGACATTAACCGGATCAAGCACGCCGTGGTAGCCGGTGTTGTCTTCTTCGGTCGGCACTTCCCAGGAGAGCAGCCACGCCTGCTCGATGCCGTTGGCATCCAGGTCCTCCACCAGGGTTTTCGCATCGCGGTAATGCCAGTTCACATGTTGATGGCTGTCGATAATCATGGTTTTTCTCAGAGGTTGGAGGGAATCACCGGCCGGTGTAATCCGCCGGCAACGGACAGTGGGTGGGATCCTCGGTCAGCAGGGCGATGCGGGCGAGTCCGTGCAGCAGGAAACCGGGGCCATGCTGGGAGTCGTACCAGTCCCAGCCGGCGGCGCTGCGCGGCAGCGGTTGTTCGTCGAAGTACACGTCGAGCAGTTTTTCCGCCAGCTCCAACCCGCCATCGCGCCAGGCGACCTCGCCGGTCAGGGCATACAGGTCGGCGAGCAGACCCAGCGCCATGCCGCTGTCCATCGCGGGGAATTGCACGCCGGCGGGCATGGGCGTGTTGAGGTAGTGCTGACCCACCGCGCGGGCGAAGTTCAGACAACGTTCGTCCTGCGATTGGGTGTAGTCGTAGAGCACATTCAGACCCAGATAGCTGGCGGGGGTGTGGCCATACACGCTGCCCCAGATCGGCGCCCGGCGGTTGCCGCTTTCGCTGGTTTCATGCCAGCAGATGTAGAAGTGGCCCTGCGTCAGATCATGCGGGGCGGCGAAGAATGCTTCGCGGTAAGCCTGCCCGCGCTGCGCCAGGGTGTCGGCGAGCGCCGGCTGCGTGGGGCGCAGCAGCGCGGCGGCGTCACCCAGGCTCGTGCCCAGCGACAACGTTTGCGCCACGCCGATCATCCCGGCATGGGAATGGTCCGGCGTGGTCCGGCTTTCGATCAGCAGCAAACCGTCCGGCCGGCGCTTGGTCCACCAGTAATCCAGCATGTCCCGTATCTGCGTCAGCAACTCCGGGCGCGGTTGCTGCGCGTAAGCAAAAGCCCAGTCGAAAATGTAGAACCCGCCGTGCCGCGGAAAGTCGCACGAACTGATGCTCGGGCCATGGGACCACGGCTCGATCTTCATGATGAAGCCGTGGCGGATGTACTCCCGCTGGGGAATGCCGTGATCCGGGCGCGGCGGAATCCAGTGGTTGTTCAAGCCGTCGGCGAAGCGCTGCACGCACGCGGGATTGAGCTGCTGCAACGCCTCCCAGAGCCATCGGGGCGTTGCCCGCAGATGGTCATGGGTCGGATGCGTCATGGTCGAACCGACGCGGTATTCATAACTGTTGCCCACGGCATCGCGGTCCAGATGCCAGAAGGAATGCTCGCCCCAGGGAAACAGGCCCGACACGGTGTTGGTGCAATGCTCGGCAAAGCGCTGGAGATAGCGGTCGGCGGCGGTCGCCAGATGCGGATGGCGCGGGCCCAACGCCCGCATGGTCAGCAGGGTGACCTGATCATGCATGAGGTTGCTGCCGCGAAAGGAGCGGTCGCTGGGACGCTGGCCGGGGATGTGCGGAGGCATCTCGGCCAGTTGCGTGCCATCGTGGCGATGGATGATCGATGGAAACAAACCTTGGTGCGGTTCGCCGGCGGCGCTGAGGGTTTCCAGAGCGGTGATGACCCGTTGCAGGATGGTGTGGGGTTGAATCATGATTGAAGGCTGCAGGTTGTCCAGGCGCCGTCGGCGGGATGACCCGGCGTGTAGTGAATGAGGCCCGTGCGTAATTCGTGAATGGTGCTGAAGACGGTCAGCGCGGCGCCGTTGCGGCCGGTGTCGACCATGCCGGGCTGGGCGATTTCGCGCAGCAGTTGTTTGAGCCCGTCGACGCGGTGCGCCGCCGGGTCGCTGTCAAGCACATGGGCGACCCGGCCGAAGCGGGCATAAGCGGATTGCAGGTAATCGACCTCGGGCTGAAGGGTCAGTTTGCCGGAGGCGAAAAAGTTGGTTCGGCACTGCCAGCGCGCGTGGGGCGCGCGTGGACAGACGATCGGCGCTGCGCCGGGCGCCAGCTCCAGCGCCGCCGAGTTGCCCGCCTGATCGCCCAGCAGCATGTTGCAGGGTTTGCCGCGGAAGCGATAGCGCAGGCACAGAGTGCGCAAGTCCGCCAGATCGCGGCAGCGCGCCAGCAGCAGGTGATTCCACAGGCCGTTGGGCAAGCCCGTGTCGCCGAAGGTCTGTCGGGTGTGCGCGCTGGAGCCGCCGAGCGCCAAGCCGTGGGCGTTGCCGCCGCTGCTGCCGGCCACCCCGAGATAGCTGAAGAAAATCAGCGGCGTCTGCCCCTGCGGACGCACGAGGCGGCGGAGTTGCACCTGCGGATCGAAGCCCGGAATCAGATCGCAATTGCGCCCCAGCAGCGGGCCCTGCGGCGTGTCGGCGAGATAGATCGACGAACAGCCGCGCGACATCCGCGCCTTGACCGCATTAAAAAAGCGATAACCCAGCACCACCTGCGGATCGAGGTCCGCCGCCTGCGCCAAGCCTTCCGACTCCTCCAACAACTCCGGCGCCAGCGTGTTCAGTTGCTGGCGCAGCTCGGCGAGCGCCGGGGCATACCGCGCGGGCTCCGCCTTGAGCCAGGGCGCGTAGTGCTCCACGCACGCATGCAATTGCTGGCCGAAGGTTCGACCCAGGTGCATGCCGATCTGGCGCCAACTGCCGGCGGATTCCAATTCCAGCATGATGTGGTGGTTCCCTGTGCTGCGGAGCCGAAGCCGAGCATCCCGCGGTTGGCCCGCATCCGGCGCTGTCACTCAGGGAGCATATCCTAGCAACCACGCCGGAACGCGCGCTCCAGCTTGCGCAGCACGGCAGCGGTGTCGCGCACTTCCTGCGTCCCGTAGTTTTCATGCACGCCCAGGCGCATGCACGCCGCATCGCAGGCTTTGATGTTGGGCAGCGGATACTTCGGGTGTTTCTCGCCCTGATACTCGGCGGCGCTCCACGGCCAGCCGGCTGTGGCGAGCACCTGCTGCTGGCGGAACCAGGGATACTCGCTGTTGAAGATCGCGTAACCCGCGGACAGATGCACGCCCTCGGCCTGCGCGGCTTTGGCGAATTCGTCGCGGCTGACGGTCAACTGCTCCAGATGCAGTTTGACGAAGAGGAACCACACCGAGTTTTCGCAGTCGGCGGGGGCGTCGAGCACTTGCACCGTTTTCAGGTCGCCGATCGCCTGCTGCAGTTCGAGCATGAATTGCCGGCGTCCGGCGACGATCTGCGGCAGCCGCGCCAGTTGCACGCGGCCGATGGCGCAGCCCATTTCATCCTGATTGCAGTTGAGGCTGGCGAACAGGTTGCCCGGCATGCCCACGCCGACGGGATGCTCATGGTTGAACGCCTTGCCCCGGTCCGCAGCACGCCGCGCCTGCCAGTAGTAATCCTCGTTGCGGGTGAACACCACGCCGCCCTGGCCGCCGGTGGCGTGATGCTTGCCGAACATGGTGCTGAAGGCGGCGATGTCGCCCAGCGTGCCCACCGGTCGGCCCTTGTATTTCGCGCCGTGCGCCTGGGCGCAGTCTTCAATCACCTTCAGCCCGCGCTCCTGCGCCAGCGCGAGGATCGGATCCATATCCACGGGAATGCCGCCAATGTGCGCCACGAGGATCGCGCTGGTGCGCGGGGTCAGACAGGCTTTGATCTGCTCGACGCCGATGTTGTAGCTGCCGGGGACACAGTCGGCGACTACGGGAATCAACCCCAGCAGCGGCACGGGCATGATGCCGCCGGGATCGCTGACCGCCGGGACGATCACCTCGGAATACATGGGCAGGTTCAGCGCCCGCAGCGCGACATAGATGGCGTTGGAGCCGGAGTTCACGCAATCGGCGAACCCGCCGCCGAGCGCCTGGGCAAACGCCTGGCAATACGCCTGTTCCTCGGCGCCGTGGTAGCCGTAGGCTTCTCCCTTGGCGAGGCATTGCTCGAACAACGCCATCGCCGCCTGCTTTTCCGCTTCACCGAAAAGTCGGCGCGGAGGAAACGGCTTGCTGCGCACCGGCGTGCCGCCATGAATCGCCAATTGCTCGGCCTGAGTCGTGGACATGCTGCTGTCTTTCTATGCGGGAAATCATGAAGAAGTTTTTGCCACGGATGAACACGGATGAACACGGATGGGTTGGTTGATTTGGTGATTGGGGATGTGAAGATTTGCTGATTTGCATGGACGCGGAGCGCTGCCGGTCCTCACCTCACCAAATTTCATTCTTCTCTTGATCCGTGTTTATCCGTGTTCATCCGTGGCTAAAAAAAAATGCCTTGCTTACGCGCTGACGGTTTCCAACAGCTTTTCGTGCTGGAGAATCACCTTGCGCACCGCGGCGGCGTACTGTTCGATCAGCTCCGGACGGTCGTGTTTGAACCAGGGAATGCCGCAGGCGCGGTTGCCGATCACCTGACTGACCGGCAGGGCGTCGGGCTGCTCGCGCACGTCGCGGTTGCTGAAGGCGATGCGCGTGGGTTTGCCGTCATGGAAAATGTCCGCCTGATGCAGCATCGGATGGGTGTGCAGCGGGAAGTTGATCCCACGCCCCATGTTGCCGCCCTCGGCCTGCACCGCGGCGATGAACTTCTCCAGCGGCAAACCGCCCAGTTCTTCCGGGAAATACCGCCCCAGCGGGTTGTACCAGCCGCCCATCGTCGAGTCACGCCAGCCGTTGACCTGCGGGCGATGCGGCTTGAACCCCGGCAGATCCGCCAGCAGATCCCAGTAACGATTCATCGCCGCCTGGATCGCCCCACAGCGCGCATCGTAAAGCTTCAATTGCACCCGGCCCATCGCGGCGCAGGTCTGGTTCAAGCGCCCTTTCATCGCACCCAGCGGCAAACCGCTGACAAAGCCCTCGGGCCCGGCGACGGCTTTGAGCTGCGGATCAGTCACTTCCGCCTTGATGCGCTCGTAGGTGCCAAAGGCGATGGCGCGTTCGTAGTACCGGCGCTCGTTGGTCACCAGCATGCCGCCTTCACCAATGGCGAAGCTCTTGCCGCCCATCATGCTCATCGCCGCCACATCGCCGAAGGTCCCGACCTTGCGCCCCTTGTACAACGCGCCTTGCGCGTGCGAGACGTCTTCGATCAGCTTCAGGTTGTGCTGGCGAATGATCGGCAGGATGCGGTCCATGTCGCACGGGTGCCCGCAGTAGTGCACGAGCATCACCGCTTTGGTGCGCGGGGTGATGCAGCGCTCCAGACTCGCCGGGTCGATGCAGAGGGTGACGGGATCAATGTCGGCGAAGACCGGGGTGGCGCCGAGCATCAGGCTCTGCAGCGCGCTGGCCCAGTAGGTGATGCTCGGGACGATCATCTCGTCGCCGCGCCCCAGCCCGACAGCGAACATCGCCTGCAGCAGCGCCGCGGTGCCGTTGCAACTCGCCAGCGCGAACTGCGTGCCCTGCCAGGCGGCAAACTCTTTCTCAAAGGTGACGGTCAGCCCTGTGCCCGACATGCTGCCGGCGCGCAGGACTTCGAGCACCGCGCGCTCGTCTTCCTCGGTCACGATGGGCCAGTGAAACATCGCCTTGGCGGCCGCGGGGTCGATGTTGACCGCCTTGGGACCGCCCAGCACCGCCAACGGTTGCTTGACCACTGCATCGAGATTCATCAACTGCACTCCTGTTGAGAAGACGAGAGCTTACCCCTCGCCGAGTTCGAGCACCGACAGGCAGCCAGCCAGCTGCCTGCCCGGCGCTCGGTCATATCCCTGCAACGCGAACCAATCCCAGCCTCCGGGTCAGCTTTCGCCTGCAGACGGGATGGATATTGCAACCATCAGGCCGAGCGTGAAGAAATTTTGCCATAGCTGCGCGGAGCAGTTGGAAGGCCGGTGAGTGATTTCTTAAGCAATACATTTATATGTATTTAAAAACTTTCTGGATGCCGTCTAAAATTCCCCCGGATCGGCCATGATTGCATCTGCCCACGCGCGGGTTGTCAAAAAGTTGGCATGTGTCAAAATATTGTCAGCCCCGGTTCGACGCCGGCGTGTTTATGACGCGGAAGCTGGCGGGGGGGTGGTGACGCGTGATATGGCGTGATGAGTGAACTGGGTGTGGCGTGATGTGGCGTGAGGCGGAAAGACATGCAGGGTCGACATGATGGTCGGCCACACGCGGCCAATGGCGAGTGGATGTCGGCGGACGAACAGGTGATTCGCCACGCTGCCGGTGCTGCCGTCACCCTCGCGCAAAGCTGAAAGGTCGACCATGGACACCATCGTCGTCAGCTCGGGTTACCCCCCGCCCACCCTGGCGGCGATGAATGCTGCGTTTCACGTCATCGACATCCGCCGGCAGGACGACGCGCTGGCGTACCTGCGCGAGACGACCACCCTGCCCCTGGCGGTCTGCGTCGGCTACGCACGCCTGCCCTCGGGCGCGGTGGACCTGACCGCCGGGCAGATGATCGACGGCATCCATCAGCTCGACCCCGAATTGCCGGTGGTCATCTCCACGGCCGCGGGACATCCGAGCATCATCGTTGAGCTGGTCAAGCATGGCGCCTTTGGTTACGTCATCGAACCGCCCACCCCCACCCGCACGCCTGAGGTCATGGCGGCTTACACCCAGGACCTGCTGCACGCGCTGACCCAGGCGGTGCGCTGGCGCAAACTGCTGCTGGAGAATCGCCGGCTGCGTCAGGACCTGGTGCGCCGCGGCCTGCCGGACCAGGTGCAGGCGATCAGCGCCTCGATGCTCGACGCCCTGACGCTCGCGCGCAAGGTCGCCCCCACCAGCGCCACCGTGCTCATCACCGGCGCGTCCGGCACCGGCAAGGAGCTGGTCGCGCGCACCATCCATCAGCAATCCGACCGCCCCCAGCAGCCGTTTGTTGCGGTCAACTGCGCCGCCCTGCCGGAGAACCTGCTGGCGAGCGAACTGTTCGGCCACGTGCGCGGCGCGTTCACCGGCGCCGATCAGGATCGCCCCGGCTTGATCCGCGAAGCCGGCGAAGGCACGCTGTTTCTCGATGAAATCGGCTCGGTGCCGCCGAGCTTTCAGGTCATGCTGCTGCGCACGCTCGAGCAGCGCACCGCCCGGGCCGTGGGCGCGACGACGGAGTATCCCGTGCGCTGCCGCTTCATCGCCGCGGGCAACCGCGACCTGGCGGCAATGGTGCGCCAGGGACGTTTCCGCGAAGACTTTTTCTATCGGCTTAACAGCTTCCATCTGCATCTGCCGCCGCTGAAGGAACGCCGCAGCGATCTGCCCGTGCTGGTGCAGCATTTCCTGCTGCGCGCGGCCGAGCAATATCGGCGTGGGGTCAACGGCGTCGATCCGCGCGCCATGGCGGTGCTGGAGCAATACGACTGGCCGGGCAACGTGCGGCAGCTCCGCAACGTGATCGAACGGGCGGTGATCGTCTGCGAGGGTCAGCGCATCACGCTGGCGGACATCGACCCCGCCATTCGCCAGGCCAGCGCGCCCGAGCCGGGGTTGCTCGAAGGCGATTACACCGCCGCGATGCAGCGCTTTGAGAAACGTCTGCTGCGCCAGGCGCTCAGCCAGGCCGGCGGGAACCTGTCGGCGGCGGCGCGCCAGCTCAACATGAAACGCACCACGCTCAGCTATCGGCTGAAACAGTTGGGGCTGCGCGCGGGGTGAGCGGTCCAGGGGTATTCGTCCGCTGTTGCGCAACGCAGCGCGCATTTAGCCCCCGGCGACTCGCCGGGGGCTAAGTGAACCAATCGTTCCCCTCACCGCCGCACGCGCAAAAAAAACGAGGTCGGCGCCCATAAAGAGCACCGACCTCGCGGCTGGCTGACAAACGGAGGTGCGCCGGGGCGCGGTTACTTGATGAAGAGCATTTCCTGGTAGGTCGGCAGCGGCCAGAGATCGTCGGCGACCAGGCCTTCGAGCTCGTCGGCGGCGGCGCGAACCTTCACCATCGCCGGGACGATGCCGTCCCGGAAGTGCTTGGCTTCTTCCAGCACGTTCCTGGCGTGGTGGCCCGCCATGGCGGCTTCCAGGCCGGCGATGCTGTCCTGCAGTTCCTTGACCAGCGCGGTCATCTTGTCGAGCGTGTTGGTGTCGAAGCTGTAACCCAGGGTCTTGAGGCTCACGCAGGTGGCGGCCAGCTCGGACTGGTAGCGGATCGCCGCGGGGAAGATCATGGTCTTGGCGATTTCGATGGTCAGCAGGGCTTCGATGTTGACCTGCTTGACGTACTGCTCCAGGTAGATGTCCTGGCGGCTGGTCAGCTCGCGTTTGGAGAGCACCTTGTACTTGCCAAAGACCTTGATGACTTCGGGATCGGTGATCTGGGGCAGGGCGTCGACGGTGTTCCGCAGGTTCGCCAGGCCGCGCTTCTCGGCTTCCTTGTGCCAGGCTTCGGAGTAGCCATCGCCGTTGAACACCACCCGGCCGTGGGCTTTGTAGATTTCGGCGACGAGCTTCTGCACCGCGGCGCCCAGCTTTTTGGGATCGCCCTTGGTGGCTTTCTCCAGTTCGGTGGCGCAGTAGTCGAGGCTCTCGGCGACGATGGTGTTGAGCACCACCAGCGGGCCGGCAATCGACTGATTGGAGCCGACGGCGCGGAACTCGAACTTGTTGCCGGTGAAGGCGAACGGACTGGTGCGGTTGCGGTCGCCGGCGTGCTTGGGCAGGGTGGGCAGGGTGTCCACGCCGACCTGCAGCACGCCCGCCTTCTTGGCGCTCTTGACGCCGCCGGCGGCAATCTGCTCGAAGATGTCGGTGAGTTGCTCACCCAGGAAGATGCTGATGATCGCCGGGGGCGCTTCATTGGCGCCCAGGCGATGGTCGTTGCCGGCATGAGCGATGGCGGCCCGCAGCAGCGGGGCGAACTTGTCCACCGCGCGGATCACCGCGGCGCAGAACACCAGGAACTGGGCGTTGTCGTGCGGGGTGTCGCCCGGCTCAAGCAGGTTGCCCTGGGTGCCGTTGCCCATGGACCAGTTCAGATGCTTGCCCGAACCGTTGACGCCGGCGAAGGGCTTTTCGTGCAGCAAACACACCAGGCCGTACTTCTCCGCGACCTTGCGCAGGGTCAGCATGACCAGCTGCTGGTGGTCGGTGGCGACGTTGGCGTCTTCATAGATGGGCGCGATTTCGTACTGGCTGGGGGCGACTTCGTTGTGACGGGTCTTGACCGGCACGCCCAGCTTGTAGAGCTCGCGTTCGACATCGAGCATGCACGCCAGCACGCGCTCAGGGATGGCGCCGAAGTACTGGTCTTCGAGTTCCTGCCCCTTGGGCGGCTTGGCGCCAAAGAGGGTGCGGCCGGCGGTGACCAGGTCGGGGCGGGCATAGTAGAAGTTGCGGTCGATCAGGAAGTATTCCTGCTCGGGGCCGCCGGTCGCCGAGACGCGGGCGATGCTGCCGTGACCGAAGAGCTTGAGGATGCGGGTGGCCTGGGTGTCGAGCGCCTGCATGGAGCGGAGCAGCGGGGTTTTCTTATCGAGGGCTTCGCCGGTCCAGGAGACGAAGGCGGTGGGGATGCAGAGGGTGGTGCCGTTGGGATTTTCGAGGATGTAGGCGGGGCTGGTCACATCCCAGGCGGTGTAGCCGCGGGCTTCGAAGGTGGCGCGGATGCCGCCGGAGGGGAAGCTGGAGGCGTCGGGTTCGCCCTGGATGAGTTGATCGCCGGAGAAGAGGGCGATGGCGCCGCCCTTGCCGTCGGGGGTGAGGAAGCTGTCGTGTTTTTCGGCGGTGGAGCCGGTGAGGGGATAGAAGACGTGGGCGTAGTGGGTGGCGCCTTTTTCGATCGCCCAGTCGCGCATGGCGGAGGCGACGACATCGGCGATGGAGCCGTCGAGCTTCTCGCTGGTTTCGATGGTGCGTTTGAGCTTCTTGAAGATGTCCTTGGGCAGCCGGGCTTCCATTTCCTTCAGGCCGAACACGTTGCTGCCAAAGATTTCGCTTGAGGGCGTATCCTTGAAGTTCAACGGTTTGGAAATGGGCTTGTAGTTACAGACGGCCGTGACGGCCTGAAAACGCGCAGTCGTACCGCTCATACCTGTGATCTCCATCAACACGGTGCACAAGAACCACCAACTCTGGCTTTTGAACCAGCCTCATGGAACGTCCAGAGACCAAGCGACATGCAAGGCCCATGCCGGGAACGACCGGATCATACGCGATCCCTTGCCGCAACGCCGCCAAGGCGGTTTTTCGGGGTCAGAAAATGCTAATTCGCGCGGGGACGGGTTTCCGGGTTGCCTAATTTTTGGGCACGCCGTCGCTGCGCTGCAGAACTCGCCCAAGCGCTGCGCAGCCCCAGTTTAGAACGCCTCAAACGCTGGCATCCCCAAGGCGTCCCCAGGACGCAGGCAGATGAGCCGTAGGCGAATCTGCGGGATTCCTCCCCAACACCCCCACCAACAGGCGCGGATAAGCAATCCCCACGATAAAATCGCCTGTACCCATCCAAGCACCACGGACATGCTTTCCATAGCAAGCAACTGAAGCCTTCGTCCGCATCCGGGAAACAAACATGACTGCCCTGCCGCTCTCCCCTGACTACCGCTCAGCCGTCAAGGTCGCGCTCCTCCTGCAGGTGCTGGCGACGCTCTTCCTGCTGATGCTGCTGGATGGCGGAACCCTCGCCAAAGCGGGCGGCGCCGCCATGCTTGGCTTCTGGGTCGGCGTGGCCGTCATCATGCTGCGTCGGCCGAATGCGCCCCGCGCGATGGACCTGCTCTACGTTCGCTGGGGCTATCTGCCCATGCTGGCGGTGGGGATTGCGCTCTCGCCGTATATGGGCGTGCTGCGGGGGTAGGTAAGAGTAAAACTTAACCTGACGCCTTGGTTTTCCAAGCTAAAGTGCATACATACAGGAACCATCATGTCATCTCTCGTCTTAGAACTCCAGCGGGACGCAATGGACCCCAAAGTGCGAGTTACCGATTTATTACGCAAAGCTGTTGCCGTAGGAAAGAAACTGCGAGTTGACGGATTTGTGAAATATGCGACAAATGAACTCTCGGGGTACTCAACACCAGATACCCCTAACTATCGTATTGTTCGAGGTGAGCTTCGGGCACACAATCCCTATAATGGTTGGATTCCAGTTATATTAGCAAACGCTGAACTGGAACGCGCGCTAAAGACCCGAACAATACAACAGCCAATATCTGAAATTGAACACCTATGTGAAAATGGTGACGGTGACGGAATTCTAGCTATCAACTTACCACAAGATGCAATAAATAATTTGTTCTTAAACACCAACGAATATCGAATGGGCATTATTCCCAGGTTGACAATTGGGCACAGTCAACTAAAAAAAATACTGGACGCGGTACGAACCGAAATTCTCAATTTAGCTCTTGAACTAGAACAAGAGGGGATTCTCGGTGAAGGACTAACTTTTACGCCAAATGAGGTTCGACAGGCTACATCAATTCAAATTGGGCAGTTTTCGGGAGTGTGGGGTAATGTAAATTCGTCAAACGTGGTAGTTGGCGACTATGCGAGTATCCATTCACAGCTCAAAGAGGCTGGGATCAGTCAAAAAGCAAGAAACGAACTGGAACAGATACTTGATGCTATAAAGTCGGAAAAAAGCGAAGTTCGAAAAGGCGCGGTTAGTCGTGGCTTTGAATGGTTAAAAAAATATGGTGCGACATTAGGTATACTTTCAGAAACGATCCGGAACTGGCTTACTGCGACAAACATTATCTAGAGAAGAATATGGTGTCAGGACGAATAAATATCCAACCTGACACCTTAATAATGCTGCTGGTATCCCTCTTCCGCGGGTGGCCGGTAACTGAGCCGATTTGCGTTAGTATTTCAGATACAGCGGAGAATACGACCATGAAAATGACTATTTTATGCTGCATGTTCTTTTTTTGTTTTGGTTGTAGTTCTACAAATCAGGTCCGTCAATCAGAAACAAATCAATCAACTACGTCTCAAATAGGCCAGAATCAGCCGCGATATGAGTTGTTTCTTGGTCCCAAGCGTGTTAGCGGTGACACCTCCGATTGGACAAGGGCTCAGGCTATTGAGCATTTTCGATGGTATCGAAGCAAGAATAGCACAACTGCTAAAGCTAGGGGGTACTACGAAGGCGTAGAAATAATTCTGGAAGAAAAACAAAACGAAGAAGCAAAACTGGGAAGAATAAGGTGGGAAGAATAAGGTGTCAGGATGAATAAATATCCAACCTGACAATGAGCTTGCCCATGCTGCAATTCCGACCTGCCCAACCCGACGACCTGCCCGCCCTGCTGGCGGTCCACCGCGCGGCGTTTGGGCCGGCGGAGGGGCCGGTCATCGCTGAACTGGTGGCGGCGCTGCTGGCGGATCCGACCGCGGCGCCTTCCTTGTCGTTGCTGGCGCTGCAGGAAAATGCCATCGTGGGTCACGTGCTGCTGACGGCGGCGCGCCTTGAGCCGTCGACCCATCACACGGCCGCACAGTTGCTGGCGCCGCTGGCGGTGTTGCCCACGCACCAGCGGCAGGGCGTGGGCACACAACTGGCGCAGGCGGCGCTGCGGCAGGCGGCGGCGGCAGGCGTGGACCTGGTGTTCGTGCTCGGCCATCCGGCGTACTACCCGCGCCTGGGCTTCCAACCCGCCGGCGCCTGGGGACTGGAGGCAACCTATCCCATCGCTCCGCACAACGCCCCGGCATGGATGGTGCTCGAACTGACCCCCGGCACCCTGGGTGCCGTGCGCGGCCGGGTGGCCTGTGCCGCAGCTTTGGATCAGGAACGCTACTGGGTTGAGTAGCAACTGCCCACGTGACTGTGCGATGGCTGGTGTATTACGCTGCTGGTTCCTGTTTCTTTTTCTGAGTCATCAGCGAAACCACAATCAGCGTGATGAAACTCAGTGGGATCGACACAATGCCTGGGCTCTTGAGCGGGATCGGTGCAGTCGCCGCATCCAGCCCATAGAGCTGATACATCACCGGCGAGAAGATGATCAGCCCGACCGCCGAGACGATGCCGATGATGATGGAAGCCACGATGCCTTGTGCCGTGGTTTTCTTCCAGAACAAGAGCATGAGGATGGAAGGCAGATTGGCGCTGGCGGCGACGGCAAAGGCGAGCCCGACCAGGAAGGTCACATTGACGCCCTTGAAGGCGATGCCCAGGATGATGGCCACCAGACCGACGGCGATGGCGGCCAGCTTGCCGACGCCGACCTTTTGCTTTTCCGTCATATTCATGCCGCAGTACCGGTCCAGCAGGTCATGCGCGACCGCGCCGGAGGAGGCCACGATCAAACCGCTGACGGTGCCCAGCACGGTGGCGAAGGCGACCGCCGAGATGATCGCGAAGATCACCGTGCCGAAGCTTCGCGCCAGCAGCGGGGCGGACATGTTGCTCGATTCCAGATTGAGCACATTGTTCACGGCCGCGCCCAACCCCATGTACAGGGTCAGCACGTAGAAAATGCCGATGGAAGCAATGGCGACAATCGTGGACTTGCGCGCCGAGGCCGGGCTGGGAACCGTGTAGTAACGAATCAGGATGTGGGGCAGCGCAGCCGTACCAAAGAACAGCGCCAGCATCAGGGAGACGAAGTCCAGTTTCTGGATCGAGGTTTTCACTTTGAAATACTGACCCGGAATCATGGACTGCGGACCCGAGCGATCCATCGGGTAATACACAGTCAGCACACTGTCTTCCTCGGTGATGTTCTGTGCTTTCCAGGTGACGAACGTGGTGTCCGGCTGACTGAGCGTGGCCAGGAATTCAACCGCCCCGACGGATTTCTGCGGCGGGTTGGTCTCGCCCTTGATCTGGGACAACGTGCCGACGGGCAGCAGTTGGTTTTCCGTTGAGGCCGGGATGCCGTTGATCATCACCGCGCCGTTGGTGCGGGTGAGTTTGGACTGGGCTTCCGTGAGCATGACCCGCTGATCGGCGTCATGGGTGAGTTTCCACCAATTGACGATGTTGGCGTAAATGGTGCCTTCGTTTTCCGTGAACCGCAGCCCGTCGATCACCAGCGAGCGGCCGTTGTACAGCACCAGCACCTGTTCCCCGTTGATGTCCTTGTGAACATATTCAAGGCCGTTAATGGTGACGATCTGCTGGGCGTCTTTGTCCAACAGGCCGGTCAGTTTCATCTGGTCATTGCTGGAAAACGTGTGCCGACGGCCCATGAACTCGTAACTCAACTGCCCCTGGGCATCGACCTGCAACGGCACGCTTTCCACCAGCTTGACCAACGCCATTTGCGCGCCCTCGGCTTTGTCACTGGCGAGATTCTGACGCTGGATGAAGGAGAAGCCGGCCTGGCAGTTCAGGCTGCCGTCCTTGTTCTCCGTGACCTCCAGCACCCGCCAGGCGTAATGCGCGATGGTGTTGCCCGCATCATCAACCGTGGAGGGCGTCGTCGAAAATCCCCGCACACAGACCGCAACGCTGATAATCAGCGAAAAGACTATCAGCAGTCCACCTTTGAGAAACTGCACATAGGTGGTGGAAGCCATACCCGCCGTCGCCACAATGGTGATGACGATCGCGCCCACCATGATCACCCCCCAGTGATGCGACATATGCAGGAGTGGGACGACCAAAGCCCCGGCGCCGACCATCTGCGGGATCAGGTAAAAGACGCTGACCACCAGCGTGCTGATCGCCGCCGCCAACTGAATGCCGCGGCTGTTGAACTTCGCGTCCAGCGCGTCGGTGAACGTGTATTTGCCCATGCGTTTCATGGGTTCGGCAACCACGAACAACGCCACGATCCAGCCGGCGAGATAACCAATGGAATAAAGGAATCCGTCATAACCATAGAAGGCGATCATTCCGCAGATGCCCAGGAAGGAGGCGGCGGAGAGATAGTCGCCCGCAAAGGCGATGCCGTTGACCGCCCAGTGAATCTGACCGCCGGCCGCAAAGTAGGCGTTGGCGGATTTGGTGCGGTTGCCCAGGTAGAAGGAAAGCCCGATGACGAAGCCGACGAAGCATAGGAAAATGATGACTGCCATTACTTGGTCCCCTTGGCTTCTTGTGCGGCCTGGGTAATGCGTTCCCGCCTGGTGCAGCCGTGGTTGTAGATCAAGGCCAGCACCAGCGCGATCACAATTAAGCCGACGCCGTACACCACCGCCAGGTTCAGGCCCCAGATGATGGGAGTCGCCATCAGTGCGGGTTCGATGACATTGATCGCCACGAACCCGACATAGATCAGGGAATAGATGACAAACATGATGATGCCGAAGCGCGTTTTGTACGCGACGGCATGATCGGGACCGGAGTCAGCCGCGGGGCCGTGGAACATGTGTCTCTCCATGAAAAAGTAGCAATGCCATTCACTACCAGGGCAGGTTGATTTGTATCTGCGTATTGACGCCGCTCAGCCCAGCCTCCAGCCGGACGCGGAAGTCGATGGTTGTGATGCAGCGCCAATTCAGAAGCGCCGGCGCACCTGAAAGCGGGTGAGAATCTGCCCGTGAGGTCAGGTAACAATGCTGGATGGGGGGGGCGGGGAAATGGAACGGCGGCCCCGCGTGCGCTCGACTCGATGCCGCATGACCCCAAGTCGCGTGGTATGGCTGTACCTAGGCCCATATCCGCCAGTTCTGATCGGCAGGATCGTTGACGACAGCATTGGTTGGAGTGACGCGACCGGGTCGTTCAATGAAACAAATAGGGCTCTGCTGGGCTAAAACGGACCCTGATGCAACGCTTGTCACCTGAATGCCCACTTGCACGGCACCCCATCGCGGATCGGAAATCGGTTCCACGTCAGCCAGCGCCAGCCGGATCGGGAGACAGGAGCGCAGGGCAGCTGAGATTTTCCCCGCCCGCGCGCGCCCCAATTGTCGGTCCCGCCCACCGCCCGATTCTGATGACACGCCTGTGGAAGCCGATCTTCAGCTCGGAGACCACCCCCAAGCCAGCCGGCGACAATATGACAGCCGGTGACGGTGTGGTCAAATTGAAAAAGACTGTAGTGTCTTAAGATTTGCTCGGGGCAAGTCCGCCGCGCCGACGACAAGCAGGATTGCAGGCTGGAAAGCAATCAGGGAGGCCAGCAAGGCCGCGCATCGGCAGCGCACAGGCGACGGCGCAGCACCACCGATACCTGCTATACCCCCACCTCACCAGCTTCCGCCAACCCTCACTGAGCCTTCCCCGCCCCCGCCATCTCGCTCAGCGCCAGCTTCAGTTCCGTCACCGCCAGCAGCGCCGTTGCCGACGCCTCCACCGGCAGGTGGTTGTCCCACAGCGCTTCGCGCACGCCGCCGACCGCGTCCGCCCGGCTGTTGAAGTAGTAGCAACTGGGATCGTCAAACGTCAGCTGCGCGATGAACCGTCCCGCCAGGGCGCTGCGGTGGAGCAGTTCCACCGGGGATTTTCCAGCCTCCACGGCGGACAACCCCGCACCGGGACGCAGACACGACGCCACCAGCCATAAGCCGTAGCTCGTGCGCCAATCCGGCTGCGGCGCGGCGCCGCGCGGACGCAGCGTCAAATCGAAACCCCCCACCACATCCGCCGGCTCCAGCGCGGGGTCCGGCTCCACCTGGTGCGCCAGCAGAATCCGCAGCGCTTCCTGCAGCGGCGCGCGCAACTGGGCGGGTTCGTACTTTTTGCCGTCCATCGTCACCGCTTCCGCGGGGATGCGACCCAGCAATCCGGCGACCCACGGCAACGCGCCGGCATTGCGCAGCTTGCCCTCATCCAGCAGCCACGCGCTGCCGCGCACCAACGCGCTGGCGAGCGCTTCGCCGCGCGTCTGCTCGTACAACGCGGACAACGCCGCCAGCGTCACCGCCTGCTCACCCGGACCCAGCGGCTTGACCTTCTTCGCCTCGTCGCCGGCAAAACGCCCGTCAGCGGCCTGCTGGGCAAGAATCTGCTTGGCGAGCAGGTCGCGCACTGTCTTGGCGCGCGGAGCGTCAGGACATTCGATCATGCCCAGCAGCGTCAGGGCCGCAGCGCCGAACTGCTCGCGCGAAAAGCTCGGCAGCAGTTGATCGCCCAGATAACCCAGCGCCGCGCGGGCGGCGGCTTCGGCGGGAATGTACCGGCCATCGGCGGGCGCTTGAATGCGGCTCAGCCGCCCCCAGCGCGCCAAGGCGACCGCCGCCAGCGCCTGCTCGCGCAGGGAAGCATTCATCGGCTCAAAACGCTGGGCGGTCGGGCGGAACGTGCCCGCCATGGAGCCGTCGTCGCGCTGTTTGCGCAGCAGATGGATCGCCAGCCGCGCCCCCAGCAGATCCAGCGTGGGGGTATCGATGCCTTCCGGGGGCAACAGCACATTGCCGCGGATCAGCCGGACCACCGGCAAATCGGGCGCGGGCTGCACCAGATGAATGACCGCAAAACGCCGCAGCGTCACGGGATTTTTCGCTGGCTGTCCCAGGTCCGCCAACGCCTGGGGAGGATAGCCCCAGTCCTTGAGCGCCCCGAGCACCAGCCCGCGCACCCCCATGCTGCGGGCGAGCAGGTTGGCGGGCCAGAACCATTGCGTCGCGCTGCCATCGGGCTTGACCACCTGCACGCCGTCGTAGCCGGGGCGGACATATTGCAGCAGCATGTCGCCGGTGATGCCCGGCGGCGCATCGAGCTGGCGCGGACGCGACGCCACCTGCAGATCGACCTGCAGCCGCTGCAGCACATCGCGCAGCTCCGCGTCACTGGCGCCGCCCAGCTCCGAACGCACCACCAGCAGCGCCCGCGCGGTGGCGGCGGCAACTTCCTCCGCCAGATTCACCACTTCATCATCCGTGCGCCCGGCATCATCGGCAGTCAACGCCACTTCGCCCATGCTCCGGCCCAACCAGCGCAGAGTCACGCATACGCCCCCCAGATCACGCACGTAAAGCGGCGCGCCGGCATCAGCGACCACGCCGGCGCTGACCCACGGCATGATCCGGTCATACACCTGCTGAGCGTGAAACCAGTCCACCCGCGGCGCGTCCGTCGGCAGCGCGGGGGCATCCTGTTCGGTCGTGGCCTGCGCCAACACGGGATGTGCAGCACTCGACAGCATCACCCACAGCACCAGCAGAAACAATGCGAAAACGAGCCGGAAGCGTAAGCGACGGAAAGGGCGCCCGGTTACCAAAACGTCACGATGTAAACCGACAGCGTGCGGCGTTCGCTCACGCTTCCCGTCGCTGACGCTTCCGGCTCGTTGCAGAGCGTGTTCGGTGCGGCTTTCCTGCATGATTCAATCCCCCGCGGCCGCGCCGCCGGCCGGCGTTTCCAACGGCAGCGCCAGCAAGGGTTCACACCGGCTGCCGGGCGTCAGCAGGTCACGCATGATGTGCGCGATCGCCGCCCGCTGCCCCGGCCAGAGGAAGGCTTCGTCGGCGTGATCCTGCTTGACCCAGCGGAAGGCGTCGTGCTCGGCATCGAGCACCGGCTTGCTGTCCCAGGCAACCTCGACCGCAAAGCCGGGGCTGAGCATGATCTCGTTGGGTTTGGCGAGGAAATAGCAGTTGACCAGCTCGAGCTGCCAGCAGCGCAGCGGCGTCAGGCGGGTCTCTTCCTGCAACTCGCGCCGGGCGGTTTGCCAGGCGCTTTCCGTGCCTTCCACGTGCCCCATCACCGGCTGCCAGGAGCCGGCGAGCTTGCCATCACGGCGTTTGAGTTGGAGAAACTGCACGCCCCGGCCGCGCGGATGGCGCTGCAGGACGTAGACCTCGACGATATCGGTTCGCACCTGGGGACCAGCCATAGGTCAGGCAGTATACCGGCGGGGGTCATGCCCAAACGAGCCGGAAGCGTCAGCGACGGGAAGCGCGTGCGAACGCCCTGCGCTGTCGGTTTTTACCGTGACGTATTGGCGACCGTGCGCCTTGCCCGTCGCTGATGCTTCCGGCTCGTTGAAAAGCAACCAGCGCGCAAATAGGAGCACCCAATCGCGCAAAAAATCGCCAGCGGCAACTTCCGGGGAATCCGGGGGAGTTACCCGGGGGGAAGCTGGCCGGGGTCGACGTTCAGGCCGGTGGCTTCCTGCTCGGCGCGGCGGGGCTGGTAGTACCGTCGGCCGAGCCCCGCGTTGCCGCGCGACATGGCGATGACGCCGGTGCGCGCCATCTCGATGATGCCGTAGGGCTGGATCAGGTCGGTGAAGGCTTCGAGCTTTTCTTCGGTGCCCGCCAGTTCGATCATGAGCTGCTCGGCGGAAATGTCCACGACCTTGGCGCGGAACAGGTTCGCCAGTTCGACCAGCCGGCTGCGGCGGTGCTCATCGCCGGCGGTGCTGACCTGCACGAGCATCAGATCGCGTTCGACGTAGGCGACTTCCTTGTAGTCCACGACCTTGACGACCGGGACCAGTTTCTGGAGTTGCTTGCGGACCTGTTCGAGCACGGCATCGTCGCCGCAGACCACGATGGTCATGCGCGACAGCTCGGGGTTCTCGGTGCGGCCGACGACCAGGCTGTCGATGTTGAACCCGCGCGCGGCAAACATGCTGGCGACCTGGGCGAGCACGCCGGGCTCATTGGTGACCAGGGCGGCAATGACGTGACGATACACCGGGGCGTTTTCGCTGCTCATGGCGGGAATGATAGCACGTTGCGGGCGGGGGCAGAAAAGCCTGTCCGTGGGGAAAAGCCAACGGGCGGCGCTGGTGCGCTCGCCCGTGGGAAAGGTCGTGGAGGAATGGAAAGCGTTTCAGCGCTGGTAGGCGACCCACGCCAGCGGGGAAAGGGTTTTCTCGGGATGGGTTTCGGCGTGGGCGTCGCCGTAGAGCGCGTTGAAGCCGTTGCCCGAGTGGTGATCGCCGACCTTGCGGCGGGTGGTGGAGGACGCCGCCATGTTGTTGTCGCCGTAGTCGGTGGTGTTCCAGCGGGTAATCGCCGCCATGCCGGAGGAGACGCCGCTGGCGGTGGTGGACCAGAAGCTGCGGTGGTCGGTGATGACGATGGCGGAACCGCCGCGCGGGTTGTCGATGCGGACGGGCACTTCGACGTCGGCGGCGGTGTTGTAACCCACGCCGGTCCAGCCGGAGCGGGTGCGTTTTTCTTCGGTGGAGAAGCCGGTGTCCGGGGCGGGCGTGGAGTTGTTCCAGCCGGTGACGGCGCTTTGCGGGCCGATGCAGTTGAAGACGTAGCTGACGTTGTTCAGGTCGTCATAGAGGGCGTCGCTGTTCTGCGGGTTGTAGCGGGCGTCCTCATCCTGGGTGGGGCATTGGAATGCCGCGTTGTTGCGGTTGAGGTAGCTGTTCCAGAGGTAGCATTGCCACGCCAGATCGCCCGAGGCTTTCAGGTCAGCCGGGATCATCCAGTTGTTGTAGTCGGAGGCATAGGTGCCGATGCCGATGCCGCTCTGGCGCAGGTTGCTCAGGCACTTGACCTGACTGGCGGCTTCACGGGCTTTCGCCAGCGCCGGCAACAGAATGGCGATGAGCAGAGCGATGATCGAGATCACCACCAGCAGTTCGATGAGGGTGAAGGCGCGGGACGAGCGGGCGGGACGCGTGTTAGCCACAGTGTTCTCTCCATGAACAAAGTTCCCCAGCCTTGGCGAGCAGGATAGCCGAAAGCGGTGAACCTGAACAGGGGAAATTTTAGCGGTGGATAATTAGCCGCCCAGCCGACGAAGATGCGTATTCGTCGAGGAAATGGTTAGGGAATGGTGAGGGAATGAGGGAAAGTATGGGCGACCGCATCGACGTTAGTCGATGCTGGCGACCCCGGCCGGGATGACGTCAGGGCGCACCCGATGCTCGCCGCATCGCCCATGAAGCATGCGAGGTCCGGAGGCCTGATCTCAGCGTTGGTATGCAACCCACGCCAACGCGGAGAGCGTCTTTTCCGGATGGGTTTGGGCGTGGGCATCGCCATAGAGGGCGTTGAAGCCGTTGCCGGCATGGTGGTTGCCAACCTTGCGTCGATAACTGGATGAATCCGTCAGCGCATCGGAACCCCAGTCCGTGGTATCCCATGAAGTGATGGCTTGCAATCCCTGACCGGAAGTAACCGTGGTGGTGCTCACCAGGGACCAGTAGCTGCGGTGGTCAACAATCACAATCGCCGCGCTGCCGCGCGATCGATCAACCCGCACCGGCACTTCAATATCCGCATCCGTGTTGTACGGCACGCCGGTCCAGCCGGAGCGGTTCCGCTTTTCTTCCGTCGAGAAGCCGGTACTGGGAGCAGGTGAGGCGCCTGCGGGGTTCCAGCCGGCAACCGCGCTGCGCGGGCTGATGCAATTGAACACGTAGCTGGCTTTGGTCAGATCGTCATAACGTGGATCAGGCGCGTTGTACGGGTTGTAACGTGCGTCATCCTCTTGAGTGGGACATTGGAATGCCGCGCTGTTGCGGTTGAGATAGTGCGCCCAGAGATAACATTGCCAAGCCAGATCGCCTGACGGATTCAGGTCGGCGGCAATCATCCAATTGTCATAATCCGCTGAATACGTCCCCATCCCCACGCCCGTTTGCCGCAGATTGCTCAGACACTTCACCTGGTTGGCGGCTTCCCGGGCTTTGGCGAGCGCCGGCAACAACACCGCGATCAGCAGCGCAATGATGGAAATCACCACCAGCAGTTCGATCAACGTGAAGCCGACGCGGTGTGAGCGCAGGGCCAGACGGGGCATGGTTTCGCTCCGGGTCCGGGCGCGCCAGCCAAGGGCATGCCCAGACAGGGTGAATGAAAACGAATGCCCGGATGCTAGTTGCGGATCGCGCGCGATCGACCTGCCCCGAACAGGTGAAACGGCCCGCCCCCGGCGTGAGAAATTGGTTTGACGGGCGGCGATCCCGCGGGAGATATTCGGCGATGATCCGGCGATGATCCGGGGGGGAAATTCCGGGGGAATTCCGGGGGGGGGGTGTGCGCGCTCGCACAGCGAGCCCTACACCGGCCGCAGCACCAACCCCTCCTCGCCGGCGTCCACCGTCACCGTCGCACCGTCGGCAATCTGACCGGCAATGATCGCCCGGCCAACCTTCGTCTCCAGCTCGCGCTGCAAAAAACGCTTGAGCGGGCGCGCCCCGTAAGCCGGGTCATACGCCCGCTGCACGATCAGCTCCTTCGCCGCCTCCGTGAGCGTCAGCCCAATGCGGCGCGCCGACAATCGCTGGCGGATGTCGTCAGCCAGCAGTTCGACGATCTGCTGCAGATGCCGACTGCTCAGCGGGGTGAACATCACCAGGTCGTCCACACGGTTGAGGAACTCAGGCCGAAAGTGCGCGCGGACTTCCGCCAGCACGGCATTGCGCACTGCGTCGCTGATTTCGCTCGAGCCCATCATCGCTTCATCGAGCAGATGCCGACTGCCCAGGTTGCTGGTCATGATGACCACGGTGTTCTTGAAGCTGACCACGCGCCCCTGGCTGTCGGTCACCCGGCCGTCGTCGAGCATCTGCAGCAGCACGTTGAACACGTCGGGGTGGGCCTTCTCCACTTCATCGAACAGAATGACGCAATAGGGCTTGCGGCGGACCTGCTCGGTGAGCTGGCCGCCTTCGTCGTAGCCGATGTAGCCCGGAGGCGCGCCGATCAATCGGCTGACCGCGTGCTTCTCCATGTACTCGCTCATGTCGATGCGCACGAGGTTGTCCTCGCTGTCGAAGAGCGCCTGCGCCAGGGCCTTGGCGAGTTCGGTTTTACCCACGCCCGTCGGGCCCAGGAAGATGAAGCTGCCGATGGGGCGGCGGGGGTCCTTGATGCCTGCGCGGGCGCGGATGACCGCGTCGGCGACCAGTTGCACCGCCTGCTCCTGCCCCACCACCCGGCGGTGCAGGATTTCCTCGAGCTTGAGCAGCTTTTCGCGCTCGCCTTCCATCAGCCGGGTGACGGGGATGCCGGTCCAGCGCGCGACCACCTGAGCGATCTCCTCCTCGGTGACCGCTTCGCGCACCAGCTTGGCGCCGGCCCGGTCACCATCCGGCCCCGCCTGCTTCTCCAGCGTCGCCAACTGCTTTTCCATCTGCGGCAAGCGGCCATGCTTGATTTCCGCGGCTTTGTCGAGGTTGTAGCTGCGCTCGGCCTGCTCCAACTCCGCGCGGGCCTGGTCGATCTGCTCACGCAAAGCGCGCAGCTTGCCCACGCCCTGCTTTTCGTTTTCCCACTGCGCCTTGAGCGTGTGGGCACGATCGCGCAGCTCCGCCAGCTCTTTGCCCAGCGTTTCGAGCCGCTGTTTGCTGGCGGCATCCTTCTCCTTGCGCAGCGCTGCTTCCTCGATCTCCAACTGCATCACCCGGCGGGTCACTTCATCCAGCTCCGCGGGCATGGAGTCCATCTCCGTGCGAATCATCGCGCTGGCTTCGTCCACCAGATCAATCGCCTTGTCGGGCAAAAACCGGTCGGCGATGTACCGATTGCTCAGCGTGGCCGCGGCCACCAGCGCGTTGTCCTGAATGCTCACGCCATGATGCAGCTCGAAGCGTTCGCGCAGCCCGCGCAGGATGGAAATGGTGTCCTCCACGCTGGGCGGCTCCACCAGCACGGGTTGGAAGCGACGCTCCAGGGCAGCATCCTTCTCGATGTGCTGGCGATACTCGTCGAGCGTCGTCGCGCCGATGCAGTGCAGCTCGCCGCGCGCCAGCATGGGTTTGAGCAGGTTGCCCGCATCCATCGCGCCATCGGCTTTGCCCGCGCCGACAATCGTGTGCAGCTCGTCAATGAACAGCACGATGCGCCCGGCCGCTTCCTTGATTTCATTGAGCACCGCTTTGAGGCGCTCCTCGAACTCCCCGCGGAACTTGGCGCCGGCAATGAGCGAGCCCATGTCCAGGGCGAAGACGGTTTTGTCCTTCAAACCCTCGGGCACGTCGCCGCGCACGATGCGCTGCGCCAAGCCTTCGACAATGGCGGTCTTGCCCACGCCCGGCTCGCCGATGAGCACGGGGTTGTTCTTGGTCTTGCGCGACAGGATGCGAATGGTCCGGCGAATTTCCTCATCGCGCCCGATGACCGGATCAAGCTTGTTCTCGCGGGCTGCCGCCACCAGATCACGCCCGTAGCGTTTGAGCGCTTCGTAGGTGGCTTCCGGATTGGCGCTCTGCACGCGCTGATTCCCGCGCACCGCGGTGAGCGCCGCCAGGAACTTCTCGCGCGTGATGCCCAGCGTTTTAAGGATGCGGCCGGCGGCGCTGGCGTCAGGTTTATGCAGAATGCCCAGCACCAGATGCTCGACGGAGACGTACTCATCGCGCAGGCGCTTGGCTTCGCTCTCGGCATCGGTCAGCACTTCGCCCAGCACGTTGGTCAGATACACCTGGCCGGGCTGGGCGGATTGATTGGTGACGCTGGGGCGGCGGTCCAGCTCGCGCGTCAGCTCGGCGGCAACGACATCAGCGGGGCGCTCGAGCTGCGTGAGCAGGCGCGGGATCAACCCTTCTTCCTGTTGGCACAGCGCCAGCAGCAGGTGTTCGACATCGACCGCCTGGTGGCCGCGTTTGACCGCCAGCGCCTGGCCGGCGGCGAGGGCTTCCTGACTTTTCTGGGTGAATTTCTCGGCGTTCATGGTGTTGCTCCCCGTGGGGGTAAGGGTCTGGGTATGGGTGCGCGGTACGGAGGCGCAAGCGGAGGTCGGGCGCCGGGTTGGCGTTCACCCGCGCTGCGTGCAGCAGTGCATCAGGCGCGGGGGTTGAACTTCGACTGCGCGCGTAACTGCTCGAAGAGTTCGCGTTCCTCGGCGCTGAGCGTTTTGGGCAGCACGATTTTGAGCACCGCCAGCAGGTCGCCGCGCTCGCCGTCGCGTTGCTTAAGCCCGCGCTGTTTGAGGCGCAGCTTCGCGCCGCTGCTGGCGCCGGGCGGAATGGTCAGCGTGACCGGGCCGTCGAGCGTGGTCAGCTCCACTTTGGCGCCTAAGGCTGCTTCCCAGGGCGCCAGAGGCAGGTCGACTTCCAGATCGTGTTCCTGCACCCGGTAGCGCGCGTGGGGCGCCAGGTGGATGGTGAGGATCAGCCGCTCGCCAGCCAGACGGATACGCGCGCCATCGGTGACGCCGGCGGGGATTTTCACCTCCACGCGCTTGGCGCCGCCGGGGCCTTGCAGTTGCAGCGACCGGCTGCCGCCGTGGAAGGCTTCCTCGAGCGTGATGGTCAGCTCGGCTTCCTGCTCGGCCGGGGCGCTGGTGTGACGGGCGCCGGCTCGGCCGCGCTGCTGATTAAGCAGGTCCTCGAACCCGCCCCCGTGCATGCCCGCCTGACCAAAGAGCATCTCGAAGAAGTCGGAGAACTGTCCGCCGGGCTGGAAGCTGAACCCGCCCCCGCCCCCGCCCCCGGGGTGTCCATTGCCGGCGTGACCCGAGCGGAACTGGAAGTTCTCCCAACCGGGCGGTGGCCGGAAGTCCTGGCCGGCTTTCCAGTTTTCACCCAGTTGATCGTAGCGCTGGCGTTTTTCGGGATCCTTGAGCACTTCGTAGGCTTCATTGATCCGCTGGAACTTGCCGGTGGCGTCAGGGTCCTTGTTCACGTCCGGGTGGTACTGCCGGGCGAGCTTGCGATAGGCGCGCTGAATCTCCGCAGCCGATGCGGAGCGGCTGACGCCCAGGGTCTGGTAGTAGTCTTCGAACTTGACGCTCATACCTGTGCTGGTGCAAGGGACGCGCCAGACAGATACTTGAAAACACAGGAGTTATGCGGATGGCGGCTGACAGGTTGACCCTGGACGCCGCCGAAGTTGCCGCAATGGCAGTCCCCCCGGAAGTTGCCCAGGGGAAAGTGAGTGCTTGGTGGTGCTCGGTCATGTTCAGTGGCGGTGCTACAACCCCAGCTCCGCGCTGTCGAGCCAGATCGTCACCGGGCCGTCGTTGTGAATCTCCACCTGCATGTGGGCGCCGAACTGCCCGGTCTCCACGCGCGGCACGCCCAGCGCGCGGAGGCACTGAACGAAGTGATCGCACAGCGGCCGGGCGCGGTCCGGGGGGGCGGCATCAGTAAAGCTGGGTCGGCGACCTTTGCGGGCGTCGGCGTACAGCGTGAACTGCGACACCACCAGCACCCCGCCGGCGACATCCAGCAGCGAACGGTTGAACTTGCCCTGCTCGTCGTTGAACACCCGCAGGTGGACGAGCTTCTCCGCCAGCTTGCGCGCCAGCTCGGGGGTGTCACCGGGCCCGACGCCCAGCAGCGCGACGTAGCCGTGGTCCACCGTGCCGACGGTCTGACCTTCCACCACCACCGAGCCCGCGGTTACACGTTGCAGCAAGACCCGCATGGGCGGCAGCATCGGCGTTGCCGGCGCTGGCGTCAAGCAACATGCGTTGTCCACTGAATGGTGCGCCGAAGGTATCGTGTTGGCCCAGAGCGATGCACCACGCCTGTCGCACCGCCAGCCATTTCAGGAATGAGTTATGCCCCACTTCGTTCCAACGCTCGACGGCCAGATGCTCCGGCGCATCGACATCCCCATGCGTGATGGCGTGAAGCTGGCGACAACGGTCAGCCTGCCGGCGGGGGATGGACCGTTTCCGGTGGTGCTGGTGCGCACGGCGTACAACCGCCTGGGTTGCCGCAATGGCGGGTTGACCCGCGCGGGGCTGGCGGTGGTCAGTCAGGATTGCCGGGGACGCTATGACGCGCAGGGCGAGTTCTATCCCTTCCTCAACGAAGGCGCTGACGGCCTGGACACGCTGCGCTGGATTCGCGCGCAGCCCTGGTGCAACGGCAAAGTCGGCATGTATGGCGACTCCTATCTCGCGGCGGTGCAGTTCTACCTGGCGCCGCTGGCGGGTGAGGAACTGACCGCGCTTAACCCACGCTTCATGACCGGCGACCCGTGGAAATGCGCCTACTACCTCGACGGCGCCCTGAGCCTGGCGCTGACCTACAGTTGGCTCTGCTTCGAGTGCAACGGCCGGGTGTCGAATGCCGCCACCATGCCCGACTACGACCTGCCGCGTTTGCTGCGCGGGCTGCCGGTGCTCACGCTCGATGAGCAGAGCGGCCTGGACCCGGTGCCCTCCTACCGCGACATGGTCCAACACTTCGCCCGCGATCGCTTCTGGAAACCCATGGACGTCCGCGCGACCATGGACCGCTTCCGCTGCCCCCTGCTGCTGACCGGCGGGTGGTACGACTACTATCCCGCCGAGGCGCTCGCCAACTGGCGCGCCCTGGTGAATGCGGCGCCCACCGAGCAACTGGCGCGCTCCCATCGCGTGCTGATCGGCCCGTGGACCCATGGCGTCAATCATGCCAGCACGCTGGGACAAATCGACTTTGGACCCCAGGCGCTGCGCGAAAATGACCACACCCTCCGCTGGCTGACCACCCTGCTTAGCGGGGGAAAACCCGAGGAAATGCTGCCGCAGCCGATCCGCGTGTTCGTGATGGGCGAGAACCAGTGGCGCGATTGCGACAACTGGCCCCCGGCCGGCGCCCAGAAATGCGAATGGTTCCTGCACGCTTCCGCGCCCGCCAACAGTCTGCTGGGCGGGGGAGCGCTACGGCGTCAACCCAGCGCCTCCAGTGCGCCTGACCATTACACCTACGATCCGGAAAATCCGACGCCCACGCTGGGGGGCAATCATTCTGTCGGACCCTACAACCCCGGGCTGTACGAGCTGGCGCTGCCGGGCCCGCTGGATCAGCGTCCCATTGAACGCCGCGATGATGTGCTGGTGTACACCTCCGCGCCGCTGGAGCGCGATCTGCTGGTCATTGGCGATGTCACCGCGCGATTGTTCATCAGCACCACCGCGCGCGACACCGATTTCGTGGTGCGCCTGTGTGATGTGCATCCCAACGGCAAATCCATCAACCTCACCGAAGGCGTGCTGCGCGGGCGCTTCCACGCCCGACAGTGGGAGCGCCCGGAACTGCTCGAACCGGGCCGGGTGTATGAGCTGTTGATCACGCTGCATCCCACTGCACACCGCTTCAAGGCGGGACACTGCCTGCGGGTGCAGGTCACCAGCAGTAATTTCCCGTTGTGGAGCCGCAACCACAACACGGGCAACGACCCCGCCACGGATACGCAATTGCTGGTCGCCAGGCAGACCGTGCTGCACGATGCCCAGCATCCTTCCCGGGTGACGCTCTGGACGCTGCCGGTGTGAGGCGGGCGTGACCGCTCTTGGCTCAGCGCAAAAAAACAACGCCGAAGACGGGTGTCCTCGGCGTTGCGTAGGTTCGTTGGATGGGCGTTGGGTTATTTCGGGCTGAACGGATGCTTGGCCGAATCCTTGCCGGCGATCATCTGATCGGCGGTGGGCTCGCCCTTGACCGCGCGGGCGATCGAGAGCTTGGTGGCTTCGTAGTTGTAATCGTAGATCTTGGCGTCGTCGGCGGCGGCGGGGTGGATGAACACGCCGCAGACGATGACCCACTGCTCGGTCTTGTCCTTGGGGATGATGCCTTCGGCGACGCTGTCGGCGACGGCCTTGGCGACGGCGGCCTGGGCGGGGCCGAACATCTGCACCGCCTGCTTCATGCCCTTCTGGGTGACCTTGGTGATCAGCACGGTGGCGGGCTTGACGGCGAGGTTGGGGGTGAGCACCGCCAGCAGGTTGGTGTGGCCGGCGGTCTGACCACCCGCCAGCGCCTGGGCGAAGGCGACGCCGACCGGGCCGTCCTTATCGCCGATGAGCAGGTCAATGTGGGAAATCTCGTTGCCCTCGCCCACGAGGGCCTCACCGATGAGCATGCTTGCCATAACCGATTCTCCTGACAGGGCGCCGCGCGGCGCGCGATCCAGTGGTTTGACGTCGGCCTGGAACCATCCAGGTCGTGTTCCGGTCGGTGGGACCCCTGACGGCGGATCCGGTGAGGCCCGACAAACGGACGGTCATTGTGGCAACCGAGTGATGGCCTTGCAACCGACTGCAAGGTCCGCTGCCGGCGGCGCCCGTTCACTTGTAACGATTGCATGGGGTTTAACTACTGCCGCCCGCTTGACGTATCCTGTTCGCCATGCGCACGCCCACTGCGGAACTCATTCAGATGCTCGACGACTGGCGCCCGCGCCGGGTTGTCGTGGTCGGCGATTACATGCTCGATCGCTACGTCTATGGCAACGCCCAGCGGCTGAGCCCCGACGCGCCGGTGCCGGTGCTCGCCGTCGAACGCGAGGAGTGGAAGCCCGGCGGGGCGTCGAACGTCAGCCTCGATCTGGCGGCCCTCAAGTGCAAGGTCGACTGTCTGGGACTCGTCGGCGCTGACGACGAAGGCCAGCGGCTCAAGCAAACCCTGCGCGCCGCCGGCTGCGGGGTCGCCGGCCTCGTCGCCGATCGGCAGCGCCCCACCACCATCAAGCAGAATTTCGTCGGCCTGGCGCAGCATCGGCATCCCCAGAAAATGTTCCGCGTCGATGTGGAGAAAAAGCTCCCCGTCGAAGGCGCGGTGGCGCAGCGGTTGATCGCCGCGGGGGTCAAGCTGATCGCCCGCGCCGATGTGCTGTGCATCGAGGATTACAACAAAGGCGTGCTGACCGATGCCGTCACGCAGGCGCTGATCGCCGCCGCGCGCAAGCACAAGGTGCCGGTGCTGGTCGATCCCGCTGCCATTGAGGATTACGCCAAGTACCGCGGAGCCACGTGCATCACCCCCAATCGCACCGAAGCCCAGCTCGCCACCGGGCTCGACGCGAGCAACCCGGCGGCGATGGCGCGAAAGCTGCTGCGCACGCTCGATCTGGAAACCGTGGTGCTCACGCTGGACAAGCATGGCGCCCTGCTGCTGGAGCGCGGCGGGCAGCCGTTGATCGCCCCCACGCAGGCGCGCAGCGTCTATGACGTCACCGGCGCCGGCGACATGGTGCTGGCGATGCTCGCGGCGGCGCGGGGCAACGGCATCGCCTGGCCGGCGGCGGTCGACCTCGCCAATGTCGCCGCCGGGTTGGAAGTCGAACGCTTCGGCGTCGTGCCCATCCACCTGCACGAAGTGCTGCTGAGTCTGCTCGAACGTCAGCACGCCCAGCTGGGCAAGATTCGCACGCTCGACCAACTGCTGCCCGAGCTGGACGCCTACCGCACACAAGGTCGGCAAATCGCTTTCACCAACGGCTGCTTCGACATCCTCCACGCCGGCCACGTCGCGTACCTGCGCCAGGCGCGCGCCCAGGGCGACCTGCTGGTGGTGGGCGTCAACTCCGACCAATCCATTCGCCGCATCAAGGGCGAAGGTCGGCCGGTCAACCAGGAAGCCGACCGCCTGCTGGTGCTCAGCGAACTGCAAAGCGTGGACTATGTGATCGTCTTCAACGAGGACACCCCGATGAAGCTCCTGCGCGCCATCCGCCCGCAGGTGCTGGTCAAAGGCGGCGACTACACGAAAGACAAAGTCGTCGGCGCCGACTTCGTGGAAAGCTACGGCGGCGCGGTCCGCGTGGTGGACATGATTCAGGGCCGCAGCACCACAAACATCATCCAGCGCGTGCAGGCACAGAAACGCTGAAGCAGTTTTTGCCACGGATGAACACAGATGAAGGCATGAGAGAGAGAAAACAGGGATGAAGAAGGCAGGGAGATATCAAAGCCGCGGATCAGCGCAGCGAAGGTGGGGGTTGGATTCTAAACGTTGTGAATGCTTGAGTGCGCTGCTGGTATTTCCCGCGCAGAACCCTTCAGCACTTCCCCTGCTTGCCCCCCGGATTCCTCCCACATTTCTTAATCCCTGCCTTATCTCTCTCATGCCTTCATCCGTGTTCATCCGTGGCTAAAAAAACCCGTCACTTCACCACGCTCGCCAGCTCGCTCTGCGTCAGCGCCGCCGGGTCGATGTGTTCGAGCAGACGGTGGATCAGGTCGTCGCTGCTGATGCCGTCTGCTTCGGCGTTGTAGTTGGTGATCACGCGATGGCGCAGCACCGGGGCGGCCACGGCCTTGATGTCCTCGGTCGTCACGTGCCCACGCCCCTGCAGCACCGCCCGGGCTTTGCCCGCCAGCACCAGATACTGACTGGCGCGCGGGCCGGCTCCCCAGGACACATATTGCTGCATGAAGCTGGGGCGCTCGTCCACTTCCCCGCGCTGGGGCATGCGGGTGGCGCGCACCAGCGCCAACGCGTAGTGAATCACGTGATCCGCCACCGGCACATCGCGCACCAGGTCCTGAATCCGCAGCACCTGCTGGGCATCGAGCACATGAGCGATGCTGACCTGCCGGCGCACCGTGGTGCGCTTGACGATCTCCAGCTCCTCATCGGCCTGGGGATAGCCCACGTGGATCATGAACATGAAGCGGTCGAGCTGGGCTTCGGGCAGCGGATAGGTGCCTTCCTGCTCGATGGGGTTCTGGGTCGCCAGCACGAAGAACGGCTGGGGCAGCGCGTGGCGCACGCCCGCAGCCGTGACCTGGTGCTCCTGCATCGCTTCCAACAGCGCCGCCTGCGTCTTGGGCGGCGTGCGGTTGATCTCATCCGCCAGGATCACATTGGCGAAGACCGGCCCTTTGACGAAACGCAGCTCACGCTTGCCGGTGGCGCGATCTTCCTCGATCACTTCCGTGCCGGTGATGTCCGAGGGCATCAGGTCAGGGGTGAACTGGATCCGGCTGAACTGCAAGCTCAGCGTGCGGGCGATGGTGGAGATGAGCAGCGTCTTGGCGAGCCCCGGCACGCCGACGAGCACCGCATGGCCGCGGCAGATCAGCGCCATGAGCAGCTGGTCGATGACTTCATGCTGGCCGACGATGACCTGGCCGATCTGCTGCTGCAACTGGCTGGCGGCGGTGCGCACCTGTTCGAGCAATTGCGTGGGGGCGTCGGCCGACGGGTCCGGGTTGGATTGCGACATGCGCTGCTCCGCGAGGATGGGCGATCAGGCGAAAGACTGGATGAGCAAAGTATAGCCCGGCCGCCCGGTACAATCGCCGGCATGCCAGAACTGCCGGAAGTGGAAACTGTGCGCCGCGCGCTGGCGACCGTGTTGCCGGGTCGTCAGGTGCGGCGGGTGAGCCTGCGTTTTCCCGACATTGTTCACGCCGGTTTACGTTCCCCGCGCGCCCTGCTGCAGGGCGCCCAGCTTGCGGAACTGCGTCGGCATGGCAAGCAACTGGCGCTGCTGGCGACCGACGGCCGAGTGCTGCACGTTCACCTGGGCATGACCGGCGCCTGGTCGCATCTGCCCGCAGACGACAACGAAAAGCTCTGGCCCCACAGCCATGTGCTCTGGCATCTGGATGATGGCAGCCGGCTGGTGTTCAGCGACCCCCGGCGCTTCGGCGGCGTGTGGACCTTCCCCGACCTGGCCGCCCTGGAAGCTGCCCGTTGGTGCAAGCTGGGGCCCGATGCCCTGGTCATCACCCCCGTGCAATTGCATGCCGGCCTGCAACGCACACAGCGCGATCTGAAAGCTGCGCTGCTGGATCAAACCCTGGTGGCGGGGCTGGGCAACATCTACACCGATGAGCTGCTGTTCGGCTGCCGATTGCATCCTCGCACGCCGGCCTGCTCCGTGGACCTGCCCACCGTCCGTCTGATGGTCACCCGCATGCGGCGCCTGCTCAAACGAGCAATCGCCAAGGGTGGGTCCTCGGTGCGGGACTACGTGGACAGCATGGGGCGCGAAGGCTGGTTCCAGATCGAACATCACGTGTATGGGCGCGCGGGGCAACCCTGCAGCAGTTGTGGAAACTCGCTGTCCAGCACCCAGGTCGGGGGGCGAACGACGGTGTGGTGTGATCAGTGTCAGGTGTTGAAGGTGAAGCGGAGGCGCAGGCGGGTGGCGGGCGGAGGTCGGCGTCCGGTGGCGACAGGATAAGACTTGGTTGGGCAGTGGGTGTACTGCTGGGAGAAGAAGAGAATATAGATACTTCGTCTTCGTAGTCCTTCTGGCGCATTGTGGTCAGGGCAGCCGATGAAACCGATAAATAATGGATGGAACAGAGTTTTCCAAAACAGGCGAGATGTGGAAAAGCTGTCAATCCGTTGTAGCGCACCCACTGCGCCAGATTGGGAAATGCCGCGCGCAGGGCTTGCTTCGAGCTTCCCATTGCGGTGCTGTCGAAAACAGCGGGATAACCGACAGCCGGTGAGCCCTCCCAGCGCCGGGTTTTCCACCAGGCGCTCACGGAATTATGGATAGCATGGCGACCCGCAGCCGGAGACGCATATGAGCTTCAAGTCGGACTTCATCACCTTCGGCCCCGGTCGGCGGGTGCATTACAAAACCGCCGGCGAAGGCGCTGTGGTCATTTTCCTGCCGGGCAATGGCTGCTCCGTGGCGGATTTTGACCCCGTGATGGAAATGGTCGCCCAGCGCTATCAGGTGTTCGGCATCGACATCCCCGGGCGCGAGCCCAGCGAATGGCCCGATGTGTACTTCGACTTCGAGAAGGATCTGCCGTCGGTGCTCGACTGGGTGCTCAGCCAACTCAACATCGGCGAGCACGTGGTCGTCGGCCACAGCATGGGCGGCATGGCGGCAATCCAGCACGCCCGCCGGCATGGGGTGCGCGTGCGCGGAGCGGCGCTGATGGAAGGTTTCGTCAATCTGGATCGGCATCGGGAAACCGTTTCCAAAGGCGGCTTCAAACCCATCCGCATGCCCGAGCCGCTTAAGGTGGATTTCGAGCGCCGGCGCGACCTCAACGCGCGCTGGCTCAACGATCACCCGCGCTTCCGCGAGTCCTTCTGGCGCAGTCAGGTGGGTTTTGACGCCCAGCCGTGGATCGCCGAGCTGGCGCAGTTGCCGGTGCAGGTGTTCATCGGCGACCTGGGCCAGCTGCTGCCGCGCACGGATGACCTGGCCTCCTGGCGCGCGCAGTTGGGCATGGAACCGATGGAGAATCTGGAACTGGTGCTGGTGCCCAACGCCGGCCACTGGTTGATGCTCGACGACTTCGACTACGTGGGCAAGCACCTGCTGGGCTTCATCGATCAGGTCAACGCCTACCGCTGAGAAATTGTCTCAAAACTCACCACAGAGCCACAGAGGGCACAGAGAGCAAGCGTGAGAAGCTGACTTATCCGCTGGATTTTCCCGCATTTTCGGTGAGCATTACTCGGTGATCTCGGTGGCTCTGTGGTTTCTGTTCTTTTGAGAATAGTTTCTAGAGTGCATCCTCACCCCGCGCGGCGGAGGGCTTCCAGCGCCGCCACCAGTTGGTCCATGTCCTCGAGCCGATTGTAGAAATGCGGACTGGCGCGCAGCCGCCCGGCGCGGGCGACCAGGTGTATCTCCCGCTGACGCAAGCCGCTGACATAGCGATTGAGCACTGCCGGGGGCGCACCCGGTGCTTGCCTGGAATCATGGGAAACTTCCGGGGGGGGCGGGAGGAAGCTGATGATGCCGCTGCGTTCGTGTGGCTGGCGGGGGCTGCACACGCGCCAGCCGTGGGTGGTCAGTTGCTGGCCCAGGCGCTCGGTGAGTTGTTCGAGGCGTTGCCAAACGGTGGCCATGCCCAGGTCCAGGAACATCTCCGCGCTGGCGCCCAGCGCCAGAATGCCGGGGATGTTATAGGTGCCCGGCTCAAAGCGGCGGGCGTCGTCAGCGAATTCAAAACGGTAGTCATCAAACTGCAGCGGGTTGGTCATGTTCAACCAGCCGACCACATTGGGATGCAGCATCTGCGCCAGCTCGGCCCGGCAGTAGAACAGCCCCGCGCCTTCGGACGCCAGCAGCCATTTGTGTCCGTCGGCGGCGAGGAAATCCACCCCCAGCGCCTGCACATCCACCGGCAGCGCGCCGACCGCCTGAATGCCGTCGACGCACAGGAAGCCGCGCCCGCGCTGGCGCAGCGGCGTCAGCTCCCGGCTGATGCGCGCCAGGTCGCAGCGAAAGCCGTTGCCATACTGCACGTGGGACAGCGCCACCACGCGGGTGCGATCAGTGATGAGGTCCAGCACATCGTCCACGTCAATCCGGCCGTCGGGCTGCTGCGGCGCCAGACGCACGGTGACGCCCAGACGGTTGAGGTCCTGCCAGACATAGCGATTGGCGGGAAACTCCACCGCCGTGCTGACGACTTCATCCCCCGGGCGCCACGTCAGGCCGCGCGCCACCAGGTTCAAGCCGGCGCTGGTGTTGGGGATGAAAGCGATTTCATGCGGCCCGGCCGCGCCGATCAGTCGCGCCAGCGCTGCTTTGGCGTTGCTCGCCTGTTGGTACCAGTCGCTGCGGGTGTAGCTGAACTGACTGGCTTCCTGGGTGTAGCGGGTCAGCGCCTCGGCGGCCGGCGGCGCCAGCGGCGCGACGCCGGCGTGATTCAGGAAAATCATCTGATCCCGGATGGCGAAGCGCGCCGCCCAATGCTCCAAACGCTCCATGGCTGTGGGTGGTGCGGTCATGGCGGCAAAGATTTCTATTTCTGGTAGCGCTTGGCGACCATATTCCGCAGCGACCAGACCGCCAGGCGCGGAAACGCGGTGGTCAGCGCCACCCCGAAGCGCGCCGCGACGCTGGGCCAGACTTCCGGGCACGGCCGGCGCAGGCAGCGCAGGATGGCGCGGGCGACGCGCCGGGGGCTGTGCATCAGGTAGGCGGGCGTGTTGTAACCGATGTCCTGGCGCCCGGCAGTTTGCGCCGCGACCGCGAAAAACTCCGTCCGCACGCCGATGGGATGCACGGTGCTCACCGCGATGCCGCGCTCTTCCAGCTCGATGCGCAGCGCCCCGGCGAGCAGGTCCTGCGCCGCTTTGCTGGCGGCATAGTGCCCGTACATCGGCAAAGCGATCTCGCTGCACGCGCTGGCGCACACGATCATGTGCCCTTGCCGGGGCGCGGTTGTTTCCAGCGCCGGCAGGGCCGCGCGGAGCGTGCGCAGGGTGCCGTAGTAGTTCGTTTCCATCAGGTCGCGGTGCTGGGCTTCGGGCGTGTCCATGATGCTGCCGTAGATGCCGTAGCCCGCGTTGGCGTAGACGGCATGCAGCGCGCCGAAGTGATCAACCGTGCGCGCGACCGCCTGCTGCACATCGTCATCCAGGCGCACGTCGCAGACCAATGGCAGCGCCTGCCCGCCGGCGCTGGTGATCTCCTGGGCGACGGTTTCAAGTCGGTCCAGCCGGCGCGCCGTCAGCACCACGCGCATGCCCGCCGCCGCGCAGGCGCGCGCGACGGCAGCGCCGATGCCGCTGCTGGCGCCGGTGATGAGGATGACGCGTTGGCGCAGGTCACGAGCCATATGGGCGATTGTAGGCCAGCGGGAAAAATTACGCGGAGAACATGGCTTCGACGAACTTGCCGGGGTCGAAGGGTTCGACGTCGTCAGGCGTTTCGCCGACGCCGATGAACTTGACGGGGATGCCCAGTTGTTCGCGGATGGCGACCACCATGCCGCCGCGCGCGGTGCCGTCGAGTTTGGCGAGGAAGATGCCGGTGACTTCGGTGGCGTCGGTGAACGCCTTGGCTTGATTGAGCGCGTTCTGTCCGGTGGTGGCGTCAAGCACCAGCAGCACTTCATGCGGCGCGTCGGGGAACTGCTTGGTGATCACCCGGCGGATTTTGCCGAGCTGATCCATCAGATGCTTTTGGGTGTGCAGGCGGCCGGCGGTGTCGACGATCAGGGCGTCAAACCCGCGCGACTTGGCGGCCGCGCAGGCGTCAAACGCCACCGCAGCCGGGTCGCCCCCCTGCTGACCTTTGACCACTTCCACACCCAGGCGCTGGGACCAGATTTCCAGTTGCTCGACGGCGGCGGCGCGAAAGGTGTCGCACGCGGCGAGCATGACTTTGAGCTTGCGGTCGCGCAGGCTCTTGGCGATCTTGGCGATGCTGGTGGTCTTGCCCGCGCCGTTGACGCCGGCGACGAGGATGACGGTGGTCTGCCCCGCCGGCGCCAGGTGAAGCTGACGGTCCTCGGCCGGCCAGTAGGAATTGAGCTGATCCTTGAGGTACTGCAGCGCGTCGTCGCCGGTGGCGATCTCGCTGCGTTCCCATGCCGCCTGAAGGTCCTTGATGAGTTCGCTGGTGGTCTTGACCCCGAAGTCCGCCTGGATCATGCGCGTCTCAAGCTGACGAATCAGCTCGGCGGACAGGGGCTGGCCCGCGAGGAACGAACGCACTTCGCTGACGAACGCGCTGCGCGTTTTCGCCAGGCCTTGCTTGAGTTTGCCGAGGACGCTTTTGAACAGACCCATGATGGGGGCATGGTAGCGGAAAACCCCGGCGTGGATGGCGGTGTGATACGTATGGGAAATGGGGTGGCCAGGTGATGTTTCATTTAACCCCGGGTCACTGACCCGGGGCTAAGTGGGAAACCGCGCGTGCATGGCGAGAAGGATTTACGCCTTGACCGTCGGCCCCAGACGAGCGATCAGGCGCGGACGGAAGGGAATGTCGCTCACGAGCTGGCGCAGGTCGGCAGGCGTGATCGCCATCAGGCGTTCGACTTCTTCCTGCAGGGGGATGTAGTGCTCGAGGTAAGTCCACTGGCTGCCCAGCGCCCGCATGCGGCCGCCGGGGCTTTCGCCGTGCAGCGTGGCTTCGGTGGCGAGCTTGTTTTTGGTGCGCTGCAGTTCGTCGTCGTCGATCTGGGTGACCGCCTGGTCCAGCACGTCCAGCAAAGTCTTTTCGACCTTCCTGGCGCGCTTGGGATCGCAACTGGCGAAGGCGGAGAAGTACCCGATCTGGTCCTGAGCGACATGAGCGAGGTCCGCCTCATCCGCCAGGCCCGGATCCACCAGCGCCCAGTACAGCCGCGAGCCATCGCTGTCGCCCAGCAGGTCCGCCAGCACGGCCGCGGCATAGCGGCGTTCGTCCTGGGCGCTGGGCGCGGGGAACATGATTTCCACGTAATGCCGACTGAGCTTTTCGTCGCGCAGGTTCAGCTCGCGATCGCCCAGTTCCGGCTGCCCATGCACCCGTCGGGCGCCGGTCGGCTGCCATGAGCCGGCAATGGTTTCGACCTCGCGGCAGAAGGCGTCAAAGTCGATGCGTCCCGCCGCCGCCACGACGATGTTGTCCGGGCTGTAGCGCTGCTCGAAGTACTCGCGCATCTGCTGAGCGGTCAGCGCGGCAATGGTGTCGCGGGTGCCCAGCACGCGGTAGCCCAGCGGATGAGCGCCGAAGTACTTTTCCAACCCGGCATCCTGGAGCCGCCATTGCGGGCGGTCGTCGTACATCCCGATTTCCTCGAGGATGACGTTCTTCTCCATGTCGAAATCGCTGCCGCGCAGCGCGGGGCGCAGCATGTCGCCCAGCAGGTCGATGGCGCGGGGCAGGAACTCGGGCAGCACATGCGCGTAGTAGACGGTCTTTTCGTGGCTGGTGAAGGCGTTGTAGTTGGCGCCGATCTCATCGAACTCGCGGTTGACGTCGTCAGCGGTGCGGCGCGCGGTGCCCTTGAACATCATGTGCTCAAGGAAATGGGAGACACCCATGAGCGGGGCGGTCTCATCGCGCGTGCCGGCGTTGACGAAGAACCCGACGGCGCCGGTGTGGGCGTCGTCGTTGACTTCCGCCAGCAGCGTCAGGCCGTTGGACAGTTGATGTTGATGAAAGGTCAGCGCCATGGCGAGCGGTGCTCAGCCGGCGACCTTGTTGAGCTCGGCGGCGAACTCGCTCTTGGGCGTGACGCCGACGAACTGGCGCACCACCTGACCACCATTGAACAGGATGATGGTGGGGATGGCGCGCACGCCGTACTTGAGCGACACGTCACGGTTGGCGTCAGTGTCGACCTTGCCGACCTTGACCTTGCCGGCAAACTCGTCGGCGAGTTCGTCGATGGTCGGGGCGATCATGCGGCAGGGCATGCACCATTCCGCCCAGAAATCAACCAGCACCGGCTGATCCGAGTTGATGACTTCGGCTTCGAAATTGTCGTCCGTCAGTTCCAGGACATTCTGGCTGGCCATTTGCGGGCTCCTCTCGCGGCCGGGGCGCTGCGCCGCGGCGGGTGAAGCGGATTGTAGGCGGGTGACGCCAGCGCGGCAAAGCGGTGCAGCGAAACGCCGGTTGAAAACGGTTCGAATGTGTAGGCCCGAGCTGGCCCGGACAAGCAATGACCAATGGCGTTCGCTGTCCGGCGAGCCCGGACCTACAAAGCACGTGCACGCTCTGCGGAAACAACAACCCCCGCCACAGGCGTGACGGGGGTTGTGGGTGAGGCGAATTCAGCGTGGGGAGATGGATCAATAATCCATGTCATCCATGCCCGGGGCGCCGCCGGCGTCCTTCTTCTTCTCCTTGATTTCGGAGACGACGGCGTCGGTGGTCAGCAGCAGGCCGGCGATGCTCGCGGCGTTCTGCAGGGCGATGCGCTCGACCTTGGTCGGGACGATGACGCCCATCTTGATCAGGTCGCCGTACTCGCCGGTCAGGGCGTTGTAGCCGTAGTTGGCGGCCTTGTTGCTCTCGACGTTCTGGGCGACGACCGAGCCATCTTCGCCGGCGTTGACGGCGATCTGCTTGATCGGAGCCGCCACGGCGCGGAAGACGATCTCAGAGCCGACCTTTTCATCACCGGCGAGCTTGAGGGCTTCGATCGCCTTGCGGGCGCGGAGCACCGCGACGCCGCCGCCGGCGAGGATGCCTTCTTCCACCGCAGCGCGGCAGGCGTGCATCGCGTCCTCGACGCGGGCTTTCTTTTCCTTCATTTCGCTCTCGGTGGCGGCACCGACGTTGATCTGCGCCACGCCGCCGGCGAGCTTCGCCAGACGCTCCTGGAGCTTCTCGCGGTCGTAGTCGCTGGTGGTGCGGTCGATTTCGTTCTTGATCGCTTCGATGCGGCCCTTGATCTCGCTGGTGGAGCCGGCGCCTTCGATGATGGTGGTGTTTTCCTTGTCGACCACGATCTTCTTGGCGCGGCCCAGGTCGGACAGTTCCACCTTCTCCAGCTCGATGCCCAGCTCTTCCATGATCGCCCGGCCGCCGGTCAGCACGGCAATGTCCTGGAGCATGGCTTTGCGACGATCGCCAAAGCCCGGAGCCTTGACGGCACAGACCTTCAGCACGCCGCGGAGACGATTGACCACGAGGGTCGCCAAGGCTTCGCCGTCGATGTCCTCGGCGATGATGAGCAGCGCCTTGCCGCTCTCGGCGATTTTGCCCAGCAGGGGAATGAAGTCCTTGGCGCTGCTGATCTTCTTCTCATGCACCAGCACGTAGGCGTCTTCGAGCACGGCTTCCATGCTGGCGGCATTGGTGACAAAGTGCGGGCTGAGATAGCCCTTGTCGAACTGCATGCCTTCGACGAGTTCGACGGTGGTGTCGAGGCTCTTGCCTTCTTCGACGGTGATCACGCCGTCTTTGCCCACCTTGTCCATGGCTTCGGCGATGATCTGGCCGATGTTCTGGTCCTGGTTGGCGGCACAGGTGCCGACCTGGGCGATCTCGGTGGAGCTGGAGATCTTCTTGCTCATCTTGCGCAGCTCATCGACGATGGCGGCGACGGCCTTGTCGATGCCGCGCTTCACCTGGTTGGGGTTGGCGCCGGCGGTGATGTTCTTGAGCCCTTCCGAGAACACCGCTTCGGCGTAGACGGTGGCGGTGGTGGTGCCGTCGCCGGCGTCCTTGGAGGACTTGCTGGCGACTTCCTTGACCATCTGGGCGCCGATGTTCTCGAGCTGATCTTCGAGCTCGATTTCCTTGGCGACGGTCACGCCGTCCTTGGTGACGGTGGGCGAGCCGAAGCTCTTCTCAAGGACCACGACCCGGCCGGAGGGGCCGAGGGTGACTTTGACGGCTTTGGCGAGCTTGGCGACGCCGCGGCGAATGGCTTCGCGGGCCTCCTGGTCGAACTTGATCGTCTTGGCAGCCATGGGTGTGCTTCTCCTGAAAGCGAATGCTTATGGGGTATTGCGGAAGGAATGCGCCATCACCCGCGCGGGCAACGGCTGGCCCCCGGAGATATTCCGGAAGCCGGTAACAATTCCGGGGGGGGTTAGCCGACGACGGCGAGGATGTCGTCCTCAGCGAGGATCAGGTACTCGGTGCCATCGACTTTGATTTCGGTGCCGCCCCACTTGCCGATGATGACCTTATCGCCCTTCTTGACCTGGAACTCGGCGCGCTTGCCGTTGTCCAGCGCTTTGCCGTCGCCGATGGCGATGACCTGGGCTTCCTGGGGCTTCTCCTTGGCGGATTCGGGCAGGAAGATGCCGCTCTTGGTCTGGGTCTGAGCTTCGACGCGCTTGACCAGCACCTTGTCACCGAGGGGACGAACCTTCATGGCCATGGAACTCACTCCTTAAATGGTTGCAGATGTTTGCTGAGGATTGACGGTCTTGACGGCTGAGGCCGGGACGACGGCATCCGCGGCACGGGGTCCAAATTCAGTTGGGATGATCCAGAGGGAAACGCACGGCTTTACCCGCCGGCCACGCACCGGCATAACGTTTGATGAGCAGCCGCTGAAACACCTCCAGGATCTGGTTGAGCGACACCGGTTGCCGCAGCACGCTGAAAGCGCCCAATCGCAACGCGGCCTGCGTCATGCGGTTGAGCTGGTTGGGCGTCTGCGTCCGGGTTCCCACCACGACCAGCGGCGGCCGATTGGGCAACCGCTTGAACAACTCCAACAACCACGCCTCGTTGTCCACCGGGGCGACGCCTTCTTCCACCGGCGTCGCCAGGTCGATCACCGCGGCATGAAACTCCAGCCGACCCGCCAGCGCCAAGGCCTGCTGGCCGGTCTGCGCCACGTGAGCCTGCACCCCTTGTGGTTCCAGCAGGCGCGACAACTGCCACGCCCAATGTTCCACCGGCTGCCGACCTGCGTCCGTCAGCAGCACGTGCATCTGGACCGAACTCGGCGAGCGCGGGCTCTCCATGACGACTTGAAATAAGCAAGCGGCGCGCCGGGGTGACGGACCCCGGAAGATGTAGCGCAATCACAGTTATATAAATGCTTTACAAGCATTGTGGACAGCGTGTGAATACCCATTTGCCTGCCAATGGCATCCACTGACGCCCCCCTGCCTGTCAGCTTGGCAGCGAGAAGGCGTGTTGGCGGCACCACCCGCCGACTGGCATCGGCGGCTCGGAAGCAAAGGTAACCATGGGGTCTGTCGGAGCCGCCGACGCCAGTCGGCGGGTTCCCCGGAAGTCCCCCCGCCATGCAGTCCCTTCATTGCTCGCCCCCGCCGTCCCCCTATCATCCCCCCCATGGAAACCACCGCACCTCCCGGCACGTTTCGCCTCTTCCGCGCTCTGGGCATCACCGTCTATGTCCACTGGCTCTGGTTCCTCCTGCTGGTCTATGAACTCCAGGGCCGGCGCGGCTATACCGACCTCCGCTGGAGCATCATCGAGTTCCTCTGCGTCTTCGGCATCGTCACCCTCCACGAATTCGGCCACGCGCTGGCGTGCCGCTCCGTCGGCGGGCGCGTCCACTTCATCGTGCTCTGGTTGCTCGGCGGCGTGGCGTATGTCAGCCCCCCGCAGCGCCCCGGCGCAGTGTTGTGGTCCATCGCTGCCGGGCCCCTGGTCAATGTGCTGCTGGTGCCGGTGCTTTATGCCGTGAACTTCACGGTGATGAACAACCTCGGCAGCACGCTCAGCGCGGATGCCCAGCAATTCTTCCTGCATCTGCAGGTGATCAACCTGGTGCTGCTGTGCTTCAACCTCCTGCCGATCTATCCGCTCGACGGCGGGCAGATTGTGCAGGCGCTGCTGTGGTTCGTCATCGGCCGGCGGCGCAGTCTCTCGGCGGTGGCGGTGATCGGCATGCTGGCGGCGGCGGCGGTGGCGGTCCTCGCGCTGCTGTACTGGCATCTCTTCCTGCTCATCATGGCGTTGTTCATCGGCTGGCAGGCGTGGCGGGGCTTCCAGTATGCTCGTCTGCTGGCGCGGGCCGAGGCGCACGGCCTGCCCATTGAAGACCCTCCCGCACGAGCTTGAGCGCCGCGGAACTTTCCTTTCATGTTCGAAACCCAACTGGCGGCGTGTGATCAACTGGGCTTACCCCACTGGCGCGACCTGCTCCGTTATGTCGTCAAGCTGCGCCAACGCAGCATTCAGCCCGCGCTCGAACGCTTCGTGCATCCCTGGGAAGAGATCGGCCCGGGCTATTGCTATCGCCCGGCGTTCGGACACTGGGACATCGTGCACGCGGCGTTCGATTCGATCGACACCGAGCCGGACCACGCCCGTCGGCAGTTGCAGAACTATTTCGCCTGGCAGCGACCTGATGGTTCTTTGCCCTGCGTGTTGCGCGTCGCGGAAGGAAAGATCACCTGCCACCCCACCGCCACGCACCCGCCGGTCTGGCCGCTGGCGGTCGACGCGCTGCATGAAGCGGCCCCGGATCACGGCTTTCTGCAGCAGGCGTATGCCGTGGGCGCCGCCCAGCTCCAGTGGTTCAATCAGCAGCGCCGCGTGGTCGACAGCCCCGGGTTTTATTATCTGGATGTGCTGCAGGACACCTGGGAAAGCGGCATCGACGAGGGTTTGCGCTTTGATCGACGTCCGCCCTGCCCGCGCGCCTGCGTCGATGCGACGGCGCAGGTGTATGGTCTGTGCGATGCCCTGGCGCGGTGGGCGACGATGTTGGGCCTGGATGCCGCCTGCTGGCGCGCCCAGGCGGACGCGCTGCGCCAATTCATTCAGGCGGAGCTGTTCGATCCCCAGACGAACTTTTTCCACGACCACTGGTGGATCGGTCGGGCGCAGGAGCGCGCGTTGGCGTTCGAAGGTTTCTGGCCCATGATTGTCGGCGCTGCGTCCCCCACGCAGGCGCGGGCGGTCATCGAATGCAACCTGCTCAACCCGGCCCGCTTTTTCGCCCCGCATCCCATCGCCACCGTCGCGCTGAGCGATCCGCGCTTCGAGCTGCGCTTATGGCGCGGCCCGACCTGGAACAGCATGACCCATTGGGCGGCGCGCGGCTGCGTGCGCAACGGTCAGCGCGCGGCGGCGCGGCAACTGCTGGAAAACGCCCTCAACGCCACCGCCGACGTGTTCGCCCGCACCGGCACCATCTGGGAGTTCTACGACCCGCGCGGCGGCGATCCTCAACTCGTCAAACGCAAACCCAGCACGCCCTTCAACCAGCCTTGCACCGATTACCTGGGTCACAACCCCCTACTGGCGATGGCGCATCTGTGGCAACGCTGCCAGTAACCCTGGTGAATCGCCGGCCCATTTAGCCCCCGGCGACTCGCCGGGGGCTATATGAAAGCATGCTTGGCATCACGGCCTGCATGTCAGTGCTCTGCGCCTTCGCCGGCGAGATAGCGCGGCAGGTGGTCGTAGCTGTGGATCAGCAGGCCGCGGAAAGCCGGGTCGGCCGCGAGGTGTTCCTGCACCAGATGCATCTCGCGCCAGAACGTGGCGGGTGGGAGACTGCTGAAGCTGATGGTCGGCGTTTCCTTCACCGCGCCGACCTCCGCGCCAGCACACACGCCGCGCCCGATCTGCCGGGCGTAGTCCAGCTCGGCGGCACAGTGGGCCGTGATGCTGTTGGGGCCGAGCCCGCGCTGGCGGTAGGACATGATGCCGATGTAGTCGGTCAGGTCCTGGATGTGCTGGTGGAAGTTTTTCGTCTGGCCGAGGAAGGCGAGGATGCAACTGTCGCCCGGCTCGGTTTTGTGGTCCAACCAGAAGGGAATGTCGACCGCCAGCGTCAGGCCGGCGCCGTCGAGGCGCAGCCGGGTGTTGGCCGCCAGCAGGAACTGGAGGTACTGCTCCATCACTGCCGGGCGCTGGTCGGTCTTCCACTGCGGCAGCAGGTAAGGTTCAATGTCGTAGTGAATGCCCGCGAGGCGCTGGCCAACTGGTTGGGTGCGGTTGAAGGCGAGGATGGCGTCGAGCCGGGCGAGCGTGGTGGGCCAGTTCTCCGTCAGCGCCATGGCGCGGTCGCCTTCCAGGGCTTCAACGAGGATCGAGCGGGCGCTCGCCTCCGCCAGCAGGGCGCGCCAGGCGTCCTGATCCGCCATGACCGTCGGCACGCTGTCCTTCTCCATCCGCGCCTGCACCATCAGCAGGTTGAACCGATGCGCGGTGCAGAACTCGAGCATGGCGGCCCGCTTGGCGGGATCGACCACATGCTCGCGCCGCCAGACCCACAGGCCCCGGATGCGCGAGCTTTCAAGCAGTGCCTGCTGCGGCTCGCCCTGCGTACCCGATTGATTTGTGGGTGCGACGGCCGATGAATGCTGTTCATTCACCTGGGCCCATGCGGTATTATTTACTTGCAAAATCATGCTTGCAAGGATGATAAAGCACATCAGGCTCAGGCCGACGGGTGGGGTGGAGAGGGTATTCATGCCCCAAGCATAGCAGTGCGACGTAAGCCGATCAATAATATTTTCATTGAATGAAAAAACATTGACTCGGTTCAAACCGCAGGATAGAGTGCTGGCATGAACAACCTTACCCCAACTCGCTGGATGCAGAACTTGATGCATATTCAGACCGCCTCGGGTGCGACGGCTCCGACAAGAGCCCGCCCGGGTCATCGGTTCGGCCTGGGGTTCACGCTGATCGAACTGCTGGTCGTCATCAGCATTATTGTCCTGCTGATCGCCATCCTCCTGCCGGCGCTGCAGCAGGCGCGGCAGGCGGCGTACGCGACGCAGTGCCAGGTGAACATTCGACAGATCGGTCTGGCGGCCAACATGTTCGCCGAGGACCACGAAGGGCACTGGATTCGTTTCAGCGATGGCGTGTCACTGCGTTGGAGCAGCCATCTGGATCGCTACATGGAGTTCGGCCGGACGGGTCGCAATGTTTTCCTGTGCCCGGCGGAAACGGCGCCGGTCACCACGGCCGCCAGCAAGTTCGAGTACGGCGGGGGCTACATGATCAACAACGATGTCAGCGCCAACGGCTCGGGCACGCAGAACAACGCCAAGTGCATGGGTCGGCCGATGAAGCAGGTGCTCAAGCCCGGGCAGTACGCAGCGTTCTGGGACACCAATACGCCACTGACCAATTCCTCCGTGCCGTATGTTTTCGACCGCAGCAACTGGTCTACGCGTCTGCCTCAGCCGCGCCATCTGCAGGCCGGTAATCTGGTGTTCATGGATACGCATGTGGAAGCCATTGCCCCGGCGTCGATCGTGCTGGCGCAGGTGCGTTGGGATCAGCCGTAAGCTACGCCCATGCCTGAAGGGGAGGAAGCTCAATCATGCCCCAGCCGCGCCGCGCCCGAACTTTTGGTTTCATGTCGGCCTTGCTGTTGGTTCTCTCGAGCGGCGTGGCGTGGGCGGCCGAGGAGCCGGCGGCGCGCGGGCTGATGAACTTTGAAACCGAGCCGGCCGGCGCGATTCTCGCCCGCAGCGCCGACGGCAAGCCCTGGCGTCGGTTCGGCAACGCCACCAACGATCATCTGCAGGTCACCGGCAAAGCCGAGCGCGTGCTGGCGGGGCAGCGCAGCGCGCAATTTGGTCTGCGCTGGCCCGCGAAGTTCGCCGCCGTGCGCTGCACGCTGGAAACTCCGCTGAACCTCACCGACCACGCCGCCGTCACCGTGCTGGTGCGCAGCGAGCTGCCGCACACGACTACCACGGTGAATCTGACGCTCGGCGATGGCGCCACGACCTACGCCCTGCGCACGCCGCTGCCGCTGCAGCCGGGCGTCAATCGCCTGGTGTTTCCGCTGGATCCGCAGCAGTGGCAACGCACCGACGGACGCGGCGCGGCAACGGATGTCTGGCGCCAGGTCAGCGAAATCGGCCTGACGTTTCAGCGTCAACCAGAAGATGCTGCGGCGGCAACCGAAACGCTGATCTTTGATGACGTCACCCTCTGGCGCACCGCTCCGCCGGCAGAAGGGAAGGCGGCGCCGTGAGCACCCCGTTGCGGAAAGCCAATCAGCAGACGATGGCTGTGAGCAATCGGCGCACGGTCCTGGAACTGTTGCGCCGGCATGGCGCACTCTCGCAGGCACAGCTTGCGGAGCTGACGGGGTTGCAGAACTCGACGCTCAGCTACATCACGCGCCAGCTCGTCGCGGACGGATTGCTGATGGACGGCGGGCGGCGCAGCACCGGGCGCGTGGGCAAGAAGCAACGACTGCTGCAATTGAATCCCGAGCACGGGTGGGCGGCCGGCCTGGAGCTGACGCGCGATCATGTGGAACTGATTGCCGTTGACGCCACCGGCGCGGTGCGGGCGCAGACGCGCCTGACCTGGGATGGCGATCTGGTGGACCTGGCGCAACTGCTGGCGGAGCGCTGGCGTCCGTTGCTGGCGACGTGGAACCTCCCGGCGGCGCGGCTGCTGGGCGCCGGCGTGGGTGTGTCGGGCATTGTGGATGCCCCGCGCGGCAAGCTGCTGCGCTCGACCATGTTTGACGTGCACAATCTGGACCTGGCGGACATGCTCAGCAGCGCCCTGGGGACGCCGGTGCTCTTGGATCACAACGCCAACCTCGCCGCCGTGGCGGAGCTGCGTCTGGGCGCTGCCCGCGAGCACAGCCACTTTGTGCAGGTGGTGATGAACCCGACGCTGGCGGACCGGGTGCTGCGGATGCAGTCGTTCGGCGCCGCGGTGGTGCTCGACGGCAAGCTGTATCGCGGAGTCCACAGCGCAGCCGGCGAACTGGACAGCGGCGTCGCGCCTCTGGGGGTGCCTGATGGTGAGCTGGATGACCTGACCCGCCTGGCGCACGCCGACGCCGCGTTGTCGCCGATGTTGCAGCGGACCGCCGAGAGCCTGGGCGAGAGCGTCGCCCATCTGGTCAACCTGCTGGACCCGAGCGTGGTGGTGCTCAGCGCCAGCCAGCCGTTGGAGAACAGCGCGTTCCTGCGGGTGGTCAACGAGCATCTGTCCCGCCGGCTGATTCCCGTCGCCGAGCGCTGCACCCGGGCGGTGCTCAGTCATCTGAGTCCGCGCGGCGTGGGATTAGGCGGCGCGATTGCCGCGATTGAAGCGAACCTGTTCGACCAGCCGCTGAATCAGGTGCTCAGCATGGATGTCGCCAGCGAAACGGTGTAATCCCGGCTGACTTCCCGCCTGCTCCCACCATTTACCGCTTCATCCCGCGCTTTTCCACGACGTCAGACTGCAGCTTTTGCTCAAACCCTGGCCGCGCCCGGAATGCGTCGCTGACCCCCTGCTGGTGTGGGTTCTGCACGGGTGCGCCGAGGTCACTTCATGTCAGTGACATGGGTTGTCATTAAATCCACAAACACAATTCAAACAATATGTTGCGCGATGTCACATCCGTAGACAGGTGACATCCCGGAATCCCGCCCAACCGGCCACGGCGCGAACGGTGTTTCGCCTATAAAATACTTATTTTTCTTGACATTTTCGTCCGTCTCAAATAAACCGTCTCTTCTCAAACGACTCCGCGCCCCTTCGCCGAGGGGTGCAATTACTTAATCACCGCGCTCACTGGCGCACCGTCGGCGAATGGGTCTGGTACTGCCCGCCACTCCTTGCACAAGGTTGCTTCCCGATGACCATGACTGCTATTGCGCTGCCCACCGTCCCCCGGCCGGTGTCGCATCCGACACATCCCCAGGGACGGCGCGCACGCGTCCTGCTCACCAGCGTGTTCGGCCCGTACTGCCAGGATGATGAATTCGGCAGCCGGCGCCTCAACCCGATGGAGCTCTACCACAACCAGGTCACCCGCACGCAAGGCCCCTTCTCCCTGCGCATGTTCCACCGCTCCTGGGGCCTGATGATGATCCAGGCCAACATCCACGCCCCCTGCGTGGTGCTGGACTTCCCGGTCCTCGAACGACTCGAGCAGGAACTCCGCAGCGTCCGTTACGACGTCATCGGCATCACCTCGATCATCCCCAACGTCGGCAAAGTCGCACACATGTGCAAGCTGATCCGTCAGCTGCAGCCGCACGCCCAGATCGTCATCGGCGGCCATGTCGCCAACATGCCCGGGGTGGGCGAACGCGTCGACTGCGACCATGTCGCCCGCGGCGACGGCATCCGCTGGATGCGCGAGTATCTGGGACAGGACCCGGAAGAACCCCTGCGCCATCCCTACATCCTCTCGGGCCTGGGCGGGCGCACCATGGGCGTCCATCCCCGCGAAAAGCCCGGCGACACCGCCGCCTCCGTCATCCCCTCCGTCGGCTGCCCCCTGGGCTGCAACTTCTGCGCCACCAGCGCGATGTTCGGCGGCAAAGGCAAATGCGTCCACTTCTTCGAGACCGGCGACGAACTCTTCCACATCATGTGCGAGCTTGAAGAAAAGCTCCACGCCCGCAGCTTCTTCATGATGGATGAAAACTTCCTCATCCACCGCCAGCGCGCTTTGCGCGTGCTCGAACTCATGGAGCAGCACCACAAGAGCTGGGCGCTCTACGTCTTCACCTCCGCCAACGTGCTGCGCAGCTACAGCATCGATCAGCTCGTGCGTCTGGGCATCAGTTGGGTGTGGATGGGGCTCGAAGGCAAGCAGTCGCAGTACACCAAGATCCGCAACATCGACACCCATGAACTGGTGCGCGAGATGCAGTCCCACGGCATCAAGGTGCTCGGTTCCTCGATCATCGGCCTCGAGCATCACACGCTGGAGAACATCGACGAACACATCGCTTATGCCGCCGCCCACAACACCGACTTCCACCAGTTCATGCTCTACACCCCGATCCCCGGCACGCCGCTGCATGCCGAGCATCGCGCCAAGGGCGATCTGCTGAGCGAAGCGGAAATCGCCCCCGCCGACGTGCATGGCCAGGATCGCTTCAACTACCGCCACGCCCACCTGCCCCCCGGCAGCGAAACGCAACTGCTTGTCCGCGCCTTCGACCACGATTTCCAGACCAATGGCCCCAGCGTCCTGCGGCTGGCGCGCACCACCCTGCTGGGCTATCAACGCTACAAGAATCATCCCGATGCGCGCGTGCGCGACCGCTACCGCTGGGAAGCCCGCGACCTGGGCAGCGTCTACCCGGGCGCCATCAAAGCGGCACTCAAGCATTTCAAGCACAACCCCGGCGTCACCCAGCGGCTCAAGGCGCTGCTGAGCGATCTCTATGCCGAGTTCGGCTTCACGGCGCGGCTGCGGGCGCCGCTCGTCGCCGCCTACCTGGGCGTCACGCTCAATCGCGAAGCCAAGCGGCTCGCCGCCGGCTGGCATCCCGAGCCGCCGACGTTCTATGAATGCAACGAACACTTCCAGCCCGATCCCCAGCCGGCGCATGGGCAAACGCCCAGGCTGGCGCAGGCGATCGCCCCGCAGCGCGCGTTGGCGGCCGCGACGGCCTAAGGTGACGGACGGATCATCCTGACCTTTCCCATCCCCCGACTTGCGCGGGGGATTTTTATTGGCGGCGCCTCCCCGGCTTTCCCCGCGGCGCTGCCAGCGGCGCTCAGCGCTGGTCCGCAAACACCATCGCCAGCAGGTCCGCCACCGTGCGATGGGCTTCGACCGGATGACGCAGCGGCCGCTGGGCGTGGATGCGGTAGTGGTTCCGCCGGCCTTCACGCTGCCGGGTCAGCACGCCGGCGGCCTCCAGCTCCTGCACGATCTTCTGCACCGCCCGCTCGGTGATGCCCACCCGCTGCGCCACGTCGCGCAGGCGCAGGTCCGGATCGCCCGCCAGACAGATCAGCACGTGGGCATGGTTGGTCAGAAAAGTGAAGTCCCCCGCCGGGTCCGGCGGCGGCGCCGGTTCCACCCGCGTTCCCGTCAGCAGGGGATTTCGCACCGGGACCACCAGCGCAGATTTTTTTTGCTTCACCATGTCCCGCCTCCTTGACAGACCCCATTATACCGATATGTTATACGCGAACTGTGATTCGTGTATCTCAATCCGTAACAAACGCATCAGGTAAAGGAACGCCCATGACCACCTTCGCCCAGCCCGCCGCCGTCCCCGCCGCCGCCCCCGGAAAGCCCGTGCCCATCACCGTCGCCCATGGCGACGGCATCGGCCCGGAGATCATGGACGCCACCCTCCGCATCCTGCAGGCCGCCGGGGCGCAGCTCCAGATTGAAACCATCGAGATCGGCGAGAAGGTCTACCAGCGCGGCGTGACGGCGGGCATCGAACCGGCGAGCTGGGATTCCCTCCGCCGCACCCGGGTCTTCCTCAAGGCCCCCATCACCACCCCCCAGGGCGGCGGGTTCAAGAGCCTCAACGTCACCACCCGCAAAACCCTGGGCCTCTACGCCAACGTTCGGCCTTGCGTCGCCTACCACCCCTTCGTGCCCACGCGCCATCCGGGCATGGACGTGGTCATCATCCGCGAGAACGAAGAAGACACCTACGCCGGCATCGAGCATCGCCAGACCGCCGAGGTCACGCAGTGCCTCAAGCTCATCAGTCGACCCGGCTGCGAGAAGATCGTCCGCTACGCCTTCGAGTACGCCCTGGCCAACGGCCGCAAGAAGGTCACCTGCTTCACCAAAGACAACATCATGAAGCTCACCGACGGGTTGTTTCATGAGGTGTTCAACGAGATCGGCAAGGAATATCCCCAACTCGAGCAGGAGCACTGGATCGTCGACATCGGCGCCGCCAAGCTCGCCGACGCCCCCGGGCAGTTCGACGTGATCGTCATGCCCAATCTCTACGGCGACATCCTCTCGGACGTGGCGGCGCAGATCACCGGCAGCGTGGGTCTGGCGGGCAGCAGCAACATCGGCGAGCACGGGGCGATGTTCGAAGCGATCCACGGCTCGGCGCCGCGCCGCGCGGGGCAGAACCTCGCCAACCCTTCGGGCCTGCTGCTGGCGGGCGTGCAGATGCTCGTGCACATCGGGCAGGCGGACGTGGCCGCCAAAGTCCACAATGCCTTCCTGGCGACCCTGGAAGCCGGGGTGCACACCTACGACATCTTCCGCGAAGGCAGCAGCAAGCAGAAGGTCGGCACGAGCGAGTTTGCCGACGCCATCATCGCCCGGCTGGGCCAGCAGCCCACCGAGCTCAACGCGGTGCAGTACGACGGCAACCGCACCCCTGCCGCCGGCGGCTGGCAACCCGCGGCGCACAAGCCGGTCAAGCAGACGCTGGGCGTGGATGTCTTCCTCGACTGGGACCAGGCGCAGCGTCAACCCGAAGCGCTTGCCGGCACGCTGCAGCAGGCGGCGACGGGCACGGGCCTGAAACTCAAGATGATCACCAACCGCGGCGTGAAGGTCTGGCCCGAGGGATTGCCCGAGACCTTCTGCACCGACCATTGGCGCTGCCGCTTCGTCAACGCCCAGGGCGACGGCCCCATCACCCACGCCCAGGTGGTCAAGCTGCTGAGCCAGGTGGACCAACAGGGCCTGGACTTCATCAAGACCGAGCACCTGTGCAGCTTCGACGGCGTGCGCGGCTACTCGCTGGGCCAGGGCGAGTAAACGCCCGGCGCACCGGACTCGAACGCTGCGCCGTCGGGCGCAGCCGAACCGCAGGATTTCTTCCCCCCCCGCCGCGGCGCGTGACTCACGCGCCGCCAGGAGTATCCCCATGACTTTGTCGCTTCAGGAAAACGTGGACTTCTCGCCGGCGGTGTTCGGTCAACTGGATGATCCGATTCGCATTGCGGTGACCCGGGTGCAGCACCCTGCCGACTGGCGTCACGTGCTGGAGGATCTGCGTTACGAAGTGGACCTGCCGGCATCGCCCCGCGCCCAGGCCTCCGTCGCGGCATTGTTGCTTGTGCGACCCGCGCTGCCCGCGCTGCCGGACCTGCCGAGCCTCATCAGCCGCTTACGGCAGGCGGGCCTGTGGACCTGGACGCTGACCGCCGACGCGCTGCCGGCGCCTGCAGACCATGATCCGCAGCACTGGGTCGAGGCGCTCTTCCCGGCGGCGCAGGCGCTGGTGCTGGGTCTGCGCCCCGGTGAGGAACTGCGCATCGTCTGGCCGTCATCCCTGCCGCTGCAGCCGTTGGAGTGGGCGGTGCGCCGGGCGCTGCGGTGGCGCAGCAGTTGGACCGCCATGGAAGACGGCGACGCGGTCACCGGGCCGCAGCTGTTCATGTGAAAACAGTTTTGCCAGGGTCGGTGCAACCTTTTCGTCGCCGGCGGTGAAGCACAGGTGCGTGGCTGGTCACGGCGCCAATCGCAGCGCCGGCCGCCGCGTTGAGCGCGTTGCCGTGAATCATCTTGGCCAACCTGTGCGGCCGGGCGCCGTCGGAATCCTGCAGTTCCCGGCCCCGGCTGTTTTATTTGCAGGTGCGGTTGCCGTGCGGGTCAGGGTGCAATACCGATCAAGACCAGTGGCACCGCAGGCACACCCCGGCCCTGACGCACCACGTTGTAGAACTCACCCTCGTAATACGCGACCCCGGAACTCATTTGCTGCTGCATGACCTTCATGGGCAGGATTTCGATGCCCACATCGATCTGGTCACCCACATAGAAAGCCAGGTGCTTGACGAACAGGTCATAGGCTACAAAAGCGTACTTGCCCAACTGGACTTCCACCGCCACGCGCTCTTTGACGAAATCGGTCTGGTTGTAGCTGAAAATGGGCGTCGCGCCGGCAGCGGTGATTTCGCGCTTCTGCTCGTCGGCAGGCAGCGCCATGGTCTTGCGCACCAACCGCTCATTGTCGGTCACCCAATAGCTGACTCGGCTTTCCGCCCAACCCTCGACGCGCAGCAGTCGACGGAATTCTTTGTTCAGCGCAATCGGGCTCAGCAGCATCTTGCCGCGCATATCTTTTTCGCGTGAAACCTTGGTGCGGCAGGCTTCGGCGTCGATGTGATTGATGACATCTTGTATCTGCTGCCAAAGTTGCGGGCGATGCACCAGCAGAAATTCCAAGCCGTTGAGATGGGAGTAGGTGGCGACAATGTGCATACCGCGAAAAAGTCCGAAAATTGAAGTTCAGGTTTTGAACAGCGGCATGGTCGGCGCGGCACGATCTTGTCCTTTGGTCCAGGGCGCGACGGCTAGTCGATTGCCCGCCTGCTGGGGATCATAAACCGCGCGATCCATGGGCCGCGTGCGCAGCGTGCCCGCCAGTGCCTGTTCGATGCGCTGTCGCGCCAGGCGTACATATCTGCTGTGCATCTCTGCGCCGGCGCCACGCCGTCCGTGTCGCACCGCGGCGATGATGCTGGTGCCTGTGCCCAAAAATGGATCCAGCACCCAGTCGCCCGGATTGGTCAGCGACAGAACCAGGCGTTCAATCAACTCCACGGGAAACTGACAGGGATGATCGGTTTTTTCGACGTGATTGCTTTTCACATTGGGAATCAGCCAGACATCGCCCGGATTTTTGCCGCGCGGATTGCAGGAATAGCTGCCCGCCTTGGGGCCTTTGAAGTGCTTTTTCCCCGGATATTTCTGCGGCACGCGGATGGGGTCGAGATGGAAGACATACTCGTCGGTGCGCGTGAACCACATGATGGTTTCATAGCGTCCTGAAAGCCGCTTGGTGCAGTGCAAGCCGTGTTCAAAGTGCCAGATGATGCGGTTGCGCAGTTTCAGGCCCAGATCGCTGAAGATGGGGTACAGCACCGCATCCAACGGCACGATAGCGCCATTGTCGACATAGTTGCCCACTTGCCAGCACAGACTGCCGGTGGGCGCCAGACAGCGCACACACTGTTCAATGACCTGGGCCTGCTGTTGCAGATAAGCCTTCAGGTCCAAACGCTTTTCATACTCTTTGCCGAGGTTGTATGGCGGTGAGGTCACGATGAGCTGCATGCGTTCCGCGGGGCATCCGTGCAGCAGTTCCAGACAGTCGCCCGGAAACACCACTGCGGCGGCGGTGGGATCGAAGTTGCACGCAATATTTGGTGATGGTGGCAGCAGCATGATTTACCCGGATTATAGCAGCGGCGCTGAGCCCGGATCTACCGCGCGCGTCGCGGCACTCACCGCCCCCTCGCGGCCCTTTAGTCCACCGCTGCAGTCGCGCGCCTCTAAAAATGTATTTTAAATTAAAACAGACATTACGGCGTCGTTCAGGATGACATCGCCAATGGTCATTGTGGACCCGCCAGCGCCCTTTACCCGCTTTGCTCCAGCTATGACAACGAGGGCTAATCGGGTTGTAGGCATAGCCCGCACGAAGCCGAAATGACACGCACGCCCATGCCTTTACCCATGCCTGGCGCCAGGCCGCTTCGCTACCATGTGCGCCATGCCCAAACATCCTCGCATTGAGACGTTTGCTCAACTGGACGTGCGCACCGGAACGCCGGCGGCGGCGGGTTATCGCATGCCGGCGGAGTTTGAGCCGATCAGTCAGGTGTGGCTGACCCGGCCGTACAACGAAGGCTCCTGGCCGGGTTGTGTCGAGCAGGCGGGGGCGCAGTGGGATGAGCTGCGCCGGCAGATCGCGCTGTGCGGCGCCACGCCGCGGGTCACGCAGGAATTGGGCCTGCCCACCAATGACTCGTGGATCCGCGACTACGGCCCGACGTTTGTGGTCGGCCGGGAGGGCCAGCTTGCGCTCAACGATTATTTCTTCAACTGCTGGGGCGAAGTGTTCGGCCCGTGGGATCATGACAATCTCATTCCCCAGCGCGTGGCGCAGCTGGAAGGCGTGCCGCTGTGGGTCCATGACGAAGTGCTCGAAGGCGGTTCGATCGAAGTCAACGGCTGCGGCACTGTGATGACCACCCGCCATTGCCTGCTGGTGCGGGGACATCCCAAACCGCGCGCCCGCCCGCCCGTCGAGCAATTCCTCCATGACACGCTGGGCACCCGCCATGTCATCTGGCTGCCCGGCGAACCCTGCGAAGGCGACGACACCGGTGGCCACATCGACAACCTCGCCCGTTTCATCTCCCCCACCGCCGTTATCGCGGTGCGCGCCCCGGCTGATCATCCTGAGCACGCCAAACTGGAAGCCAACTGGCAGGCGCTTCAGGCAGCCCGCGATCAGGATGGCCAAGCCCTGGAGCTGTTCGAGCTGCCCATGCCCACCGCCCGGAAGTATCACTGGCCGGCCGACGCTTTCCATGATGACATCGACGGCAACACGCCCGCAAGTTATTGCAATTTCTTGATTTGCAACAAAAACCTGCTGTTCCCCGTCTTCGGGGTGCCTGAGGATGACCAGGCGATCAAAGCCATCGAACGCGCCCTGCCGGGTTACCAGATCCGCCCCATTCCCTCCAACTGGCTGGTCGTCGGCCAAGGCGGCATCCACTGCCTGAGCCAGCAGCAGCCCCAGGCATAAGACGATTTTAGCCACGGATGAACACGGATAAACACGGATGAAAACAGAAAAAATATAAGCAAATAATATATAGATGCTTATGTTGTATTATGTCGATGCCGAACCTCAATTTCAGTCCACGACCCACCGCCAAAATCCTGCCCGATCTTCATCTCTTATCCGTGTTCATCCGTGTTCATCCGTGGCAAAACTGCTTAACTCTCTTCATCAATCTTGACGCCCAGCCGACTGAGCAGATGTTCAAACTGCTCATGACTGGAGAACGCCAGGGACAGTTGGCCGGCCCCCTTCTTACGTCCGGCGCGAATCTGCACCTTCATCCCAAGCTGACGTGTCATCTGCTGGGCCAGGTCCGCCAGATGGACATCGCGGGTTTTGGGCATGACCACCGCAGTGCCCGGGCTCTGCTGCAACTTCCGGATCGCCTGTTCTGTCTGGCGCACGGACCAGTCTTCTCGGACGACCTGGTTCGCCAGTTGACGCTGCAGATCAGGATCGGACACGCTGACCAGTGCCCGGGCGTGTCCTGCCGACAGGCGGTCGGTGCGAATCAAGTCCTGCACCGCCGGGTCCAGGCTCAGCAGACGCAGGGCGTTGGTGATGGTTGGACGTTCCACCCCCACCCGCTGGGCGATCTGCTCATGCGTCAGTTGAAACCGATCCGCCAGCTTCTGAAAGGCTTCAGCCCGCTCGATGGGATTCAAATCCTCGCGCTGCAGATTTTCCACCAGGGCCCACTCGGCAATCTGGTGGTCGGTGAGTTCCCGGACCAGCGCTGGAATCTGTTCCAATCCCGCCAGTTTGGCTGCGCGCCAGCGACGCTCACCGACGATCAGCTCATAGCCCTTGCTGCCCGTTCCGGGGGTGACGCGGACCACAACCGGCTGCATCAACCCTGTCTGTTGAATCGACTGCGCCAGCTGCGCCAAGGCGCCTTCATCAAAATGCTTGCGTGGCTGGTAGGGATTCGGCGTAATCTCCGCTAATGCCAGGAGACGGACACCCTCACCTTGCGAGCGATTGGCCACCCCATCATCAGTCGCATGAACGGGCGCAGTTGGGGGTACTTCAAGCACCGCCGACGATGCATCGCCTGCAGGCGGATTCACCTCCACCGGCCGGGACAGTGTGGCGGGCATGAGGGCGCTTAAGCCGCGACCAAGACGGGGGGGTTTGGCTTTGCTGGACATGGAATGCTCCCAAGCGGGGTTGATGTCGCGAGTCTATTGATTTCCATCCCCCCTGCAACAGGTCAGGTTGGTTCCACGTGGAACCAGGTCCCCAACCGAGCAGATTCTTTGCACAAACCCTGGACGGCAACGACGAATGCCAACCTCCAAGACATGATTGCCAGCTGCCAGCAGATGACCCCGAAGCGACCGGCCGGAGCAATCTTCTTTTTGAACCTCTGCCATGTTCCACGTGGAACAGGCGCATTCCGAAGCTCGAAGATGCAGCGCGTCATGACCCGCATGAAATCACGCGGCAGGGGGGGCTGTGTGAACAATGTTCGACTTCGCATCAGCGCGGGATAATTTATATTCCACTATATGTAAGTTATTTATAATTTTTAGTGATCATTGTTCACTGAGTCTGTGCGCTGCTGATCCGTGTTCACGATTGAAAAAACAACCTTTTGACCAGGAATGAGCAGTGTTCATGGCCTTGTCTTCCCGATCGGCATGGCAAAATATTGTCAAAGGCGGAACAGACCAACCCCTTTGCACCTTTGATCCGGGGGCTTTTGGCAACTCTGCTTGAAGAATCCATGCCGGGCGCTCCGATAGTTCACTGGGAGTCCCCGATGTCGCAAACACCTACCCGCCCCAGCCCCGAAGACCTGGCGAACCTCGAATCGCTCCTGAGCCACTTCGAGACCATTGAACGCCAGTTCCAGGCGGTGCGCGCCGGCCTGACGCACTCGCATCGGTTGGCGACCCTGGGCACCCTCGCTTCCATCGTCGCCCACGAGTACAACAACATCCTCACGCCGATCATCAGTTACTCCGAGATGGCGCTGCAGCGGCCCGATGACCACGCGCTGTTGCTCAAGGCGGTGGAGAAATCCCTCAGCGGCGCCCAGCGAGCGGCGAAGATCAGTTCTTCCCTGCTGGGCTTCGCTCACACGGGTGAAGATGAGAAGTCCGCGCCGCTGCGGCACACCATCGACGAAGCCGTGGCGTGTCTGGCGCGCGATCCGAAAAAAGACGGCATCGAACTGGTCATCGACGTGCCCGACGTGCAACTGGCGATTGCGCCGCTCAATCTCCAGCAGGTGCTGCTCAATCTGTTCCTCAACGCACGCAAGGCGATGCGGCGCACCGGCGGGACGCTGTCGGTGCGGGCGCGCCGTGTGAGCGCCAACGTGCACATCGAAGTGGAAGACACCGGGCCGGGCATTCCCGTGGCGATTCGGGAGCGCTTGTTTGAGCCGTTCGTCACTCAGCCGATTGACGGCAGTCCGCAGGCGGATCAGCGCGGGACCGGGCTGGGCTTGTGCATCTGTCGGGACCTGATGATCGCGGCAGGGGGGTCGATCGACGTCGAAAGCCCACCGGGCAAAGGCGCCAAGTTCCTGCTGTGTTTGCCCATCGCGCCGGCGAACGCCGCGGCCGCGTGAAGTGCGCGCGCCCAAGCGGCGCGCCATTGCGATTGTCGTATCATTTTGGTCATGGCGCTGACCACCACGGAATTACGCACGGGACTTTGGCGCTGGACCACCGGCTCACCGCCGCTGGGGCCGGTCAATTCGTATGCGTTGCTGACGCCTGACGGCTTGGTGCTGATCGACCCCGCGCCCGCGCTGACGCCCGCGCGGCTGACGGAGGCGGGCATCAGGCAAGCGGTTCGTCTCATACTGTTGACCCACGTGCAGCGCGAGCACGCCGGCGGGGCCGCGAATTTTCCGGGCGTGCCGGTGGCGGCGCCGGCGGGCAGCGAACATCTGCTGCAGGGCGAGGCGGCGTATCGCCAGCTGATCGGCAAATGGGAAGACCCCTGGGACTGGACCGAGCGCGGCAACTATCCCGGCCATCTGGCCGGCGCCGCCAACGAACGACCCCTCGGCCCGCTGACCAATCCCACCCACGCGCTCACGCCCGGCTCGGTGGTCATGGGCCTGCACGTTCTGGCGACCCCCGGCCACGCCAAGCATGCCGTCACCCTGCTCACCGAACACCGCGGGGCGCGCCTCGGCTTCTGCGGCGATGTCATCTGCGGCGACGGCCAGCTCGCCAACTGGTTCGATTGCGATTGGGACTACGGCCCGCAGACCGGCCAGCGCACATTGCTCAACTCGATCAACACGCTGAGCGCCCAGCCGCTGCATCTGCTGTTGCCCACGCATGGCTCGGCCATCGAGCAACCCCATGCCGCGCTGACCACGCTGCGCCAGCGGCTGGAAACGGTGCTGGATCTGCAAGCGCCGCCGGCACCGCCGGTGAGCGAGGCCCTGATCAATTTCGCCGAGGTCGACAGCCCCATGCCCGGTTTTCGCCAGCTTTCGCCGCATCTGCATCAATGGCGCACCGGCAACTGCGCGGTGCTCGTTTCGCGCTCCGGCGCCGGCCTGCTGGTGGATTGCGGCTGGTGTTGCTGGGCGCCCTTGCCCGCGCGGCGCGCCCATCATCAGCAGGTCATCGCGCAACTCAAACAGGCGCTCAAGCTCACCGGCATCGAGGTCGCCATTCCCACGCACTACCACGGCGATCACACCGAGCAGCTGCCGGACCTGCGGGCGCAGGAAGGCGCGCGCATCGTCAGCCTGGAGGTGGTCGCCGACGCCATCGAACATCCCGAGCGTTTCAATCTGTGCTGTCCGTTGCCGTGGTACGACGCAGGGCATGACGTGGTGCCGGTGGACCAGCGGATGCGTGAAGGCGAAGTGCTGCGTTGGCACGAATACGAACTGACGTTTTTCCATCTGGGCGGGCAGACCTATTACCACGCGGGGATCAGCGCGGAGATCGATGGGCAGCAGGTTTGTTTTGTCGGCGATGCGGTGGGGGGGCAATCCCCCGCGCGGCCGGCGGTGCTGACCTACAACGACGCCGAGCCGTATGAGCGCGGCTGGGCGTACAGTCATCGGCGTATTCTCGAGCGCGCTCCGGAACTGCTGGTCGCGGGGCACGGCATCGCGCTGCGGCAGCCGGGGGCGCTACTCACTGAGAGCGTGCGCTTGTGGGAAGCAATGCGGCCGACCTGGGCCGCGCTGGCGTGGCCGGGCGATCTGCGGACGTTTTTCGATCCGTTCCTCAGCGGCGGGGCGGGGTGCTGGCCCAAGCAGCTTTGAAGTATCGCTTGTCCGCTGCGGCGATCACGGCGTGGGTGTTTACTTTTCCATTTCCTCGATGCCCGCCGGATGCAGCTGAATGTCCCCGCGCAGCAGGAACAGCGCGCCAAAGACCGAGTAGACGATCTGATACAGACGGATCAGCAGCAGCATGCCCACGACCTGGTTCATGGTGCAGGCGCCGGAATCCACCAGCAGCGGTTTGGCGATCGCTTCCATGATGCCCAGCCCCTGATAGCTGATCGGCACCGCAGCGCCCAGGAAGAGCACCGGCACCACGGTCAGCAGCAAACCCAGGCGCTCGACGGGGATGCCCATGGAGAAGCCGCCCAGCGCCGCCGCCAGCGCGAGGATGAAGTGCAGCAGCGTCGCCAGTCCCATGGAGACGAGCACGATGCCCACATGGTTGCGATACGCGACGGTGGCGGCGTCGATGCTGACGAGGATTTTGCCGCCGGGCAGTTTGTGCAGCCAGCGGTGCAGACGCAGCAGCTCGCGCACGCGCCCCGAGAAGTACGCGGCACACAGGAGAATCGCACTGCCGCCGGAGATGGCGATGAAAATCGTCACCGCGTGGGCTGCGCCTTTCTGGTCCGGGCTGTTCCATTGCAGGACGCCGGCGATCGCCGCGACGACGAACAAACCCGACAGCCCCATCACGCGATCGAGCAGCACGCTGATCACCGCATCGGCTTTGCGGTTGGATCCCTTGGCAGCATAGTAGGCTTTGACCAGATCGCCCCCGGTGGTGCCGGGCATGCAGAAGTTGAAGAAGTTGCCCACCATGGTCAGGCGGAAGCATTTCTCCAGCGTGACCGGCAGGTTGCGGGCTTTGAGCAGCATCCACCAGCGGACGGTGAGGATGGGGTAGATGCACGCCGTCAGCGCCAGGCCGCCGAGCAGTTGGCCCCAATGCGCGGTGCGCAGCATGGTGAGGATGCCCTCCTGCCGCACGCCCGCCGCATCGGTGTAGTCGTGCCATTGCAGGACGTAGCAGATGTAGCCGATCCCCGCCGCCGCCGCCGCGATTCGCAGCAACAGCAGAATCCAGCGCCGGGCCTGGTTCTTGGAAGTTGGCTCCATCGGTTGGTCAATATATCGGCCAAATGTGTCCTGCGGATGATCTTCCCCGCCGCGCCGGCCGGACCGGTCACGAAACCCCGGCCGCGCGCTTCCGCATTACAGCCAGCGGTCGGCGAAGTCGAGGAAAAACGCCCAGTCCTCGGACCCCAGGTTGTGCGCGCCCCGCCGCAGGGCGTAACCCACCCGCGAGTGGATCAGCGCGTCAGGCAGGGGAGGCGCATCGGCTGACAGGCCTTCCTGCCCCAGCAGGCGATAGACCGCGCTGGCGCGCCGCGCCATGTCGAACTGCCCCGGCGGGTTCGCCCACGCATCCCCCTGCGCGCTGCTGACCAGCACCGGGCGCGGCGCGCACAATGCCAGCAGGGCATGTTGATCGAACGGCAAGCGGGCGGGGTCGTCGGCGAGGGCTTTGTAGTGCGCGTTGAACCAGTGCGGGAAATTGCGATTGATGGCTGCCAGGGTTTCCATGCCCTGCGCCTCACCCGTGCGCGCCGGCGCGGAACCCGAGCAACCGGACTGACATTCAATGATCAGCTTGACCCGCTCATCCAGCGCGCCGGTCAGCAGGGACGCCTTGCCGTTGCGTGAATGGCCATACACCGCCAGGCGCTCCCCATCGACCAGCGGCTCCTGCCGGAGGTAGTCGATCGCGCGCATCAACCCCCACGCCCACAGCGCAATCGCGCCGGGCCTGGTGCGGGCGTCGGCGCGCGGGTCGTGCTGCACGAAGGCTTCGATGCCCGTCAGGTCAGGTTGATCCGGGCGGAAGTCGCCGTGGTACACCGAGGCGACCGCGTAGCCGCGCTCGAGGAGGTGGGGGATCGGCAGTTTGCCGGCGCGGCGGCCCACGTCGCCGGCGCGGTTGTCGTTTGCGCCCGGCCCCGACGCCGGCACCCAGCCGGTGGTCAGCGCGATGCGCGGATCAATGCAGTTGGTGTGATTGCCATGGAAGTTGAGCCCGACGAACACCGGGGCAGGTTGCCGGGGACGCGCCGGCGCCGCGAGCATCACCAGGCAGGGCGGCGCGCCGGGCGTGTGCCTGAGCTGCACTTCCTTGAGCACGCCTTTGCCGCCCAGCCAGTGGTCATCCTGAAACAGCACTTCAATCTGCACGGGCTGCGCCGGCGGCAGCGGCAGGTAGCCGTATTCATAATGCTGCACCAGGCGCACCAGCTCCGCGCGCCGGGCACGCCATTGCGGCGCGGTCGTCACCGGCGTGCCGTCGGCCATCCGCAGCAGATCGGGGAAATCAGTTTGCCGCGGCAGGTCCGCAGGATCGGGCAGCACGAGGGTCATGTTTCACCTTTCGCCAAACATGCTGGTGCAACATGGTAATGTCGCACGCGCGCCCCGCACCAGCGCGATATCCCGTTGCGTCGCACCACAACGAACCGGAAGCGCGAGCGACGGGCTACGCGCGCGGACGCCATGTGCTTTTCGATCAAGACCTGACGTCTTGTGCTACCACCCAACCCGCAGCCCGTCACCGCCGCTGCCGGCTCGTGGGAGCGGGAAATCCGTGACGTAGGCGTGCCTGGGCTCGCGCAATATCGGTTGCCGCTGTACCGCCGGACTCGTACAATTTGGGACTGACACATACTTTTTTCCTTTCCCGGGGGTCTGGCTGCTGATGGAACGCTCGCCCACACAAGACCCGGTTGACGCCCAGCCGCTGCTGTCGGCCATGGACGCCATCCGCGCTTGTGCATGTTCCGCCGAAGGCGAACACGCCGGCGAAACCCCCGGCGAAACCCCCGGCGAAACCCCCGGCGTAACCCCCGCGCCGCTTCCACCGCCGGACGCCGCGGCTCAGGCGGCGACCCGACTGGCGTTTGCCGACCACTCCCGGCTGTGGCGCGATTTCCAGACCGTCTACCCCGTGCTCAGCCGTCGCAGCGTGGGCTTGAGCATCGGCATCAATCTGTTCAAACGCAAAGTCTGCAACTTCGCCTGCATCTACTGCCAGGTCGGCAACGCCCAGCCGATTTCCAATGCGGATGTCTATGACCTGCGCCAGGTGCGCGATGAGCTGGACCAGATGCTCGGACTCGTCAGCAGTGGGGAAATCTGGCGCGATCCCAAGTTCGCCCAGGTGATGCCCGAGTATCGCCGGGTCAATGACATCGCTTTCGCCGGCGAAGGCGAACCGACCGCCCATCGCCATTTCGACCGCGCGGTGCAATTGGCGGCAGCGCTCAAACAGCGCCATGGCTTGCAGGACCTGAAAATCGTCCTGATGACCAACGCCAGCCTGTTGCATCTGCCCCATGTGCAGCATGGTCTGGAGCTGATGGACCAGCACCGCGGCGAGGTGTGGGCGAAGCTCGACGCCGGCAGCACCGGGGCGTTCAATCAGGTCAATCGCTCGGGCGTGCCCTTCCAGCGCGTGCTGGACAACATCCACGACTGCGCCATGCGCCGCCCGACGGTCATTCAGACCATGCTCATGCGCATCGCCGGCCAACCGCCCACCCGCAACCGCCTGGTGGCGTACCTGCATCGGCTCGAAGACATGCTCAAGGACGGCTGCAAGATCGACCGCATCCAGCTCTACACCATTGCCCGCCCGCCGGCGGAATCCACCGTCCAGCCGCTGGAAAACCGGGCTCTGCAGTTGTGCGCCAAAGCCATCAAGCAGCGATTGCCGCAGCTGAAGGTGCAGGTGTTTTATGGGGTGGAGTAGGGCGGATTGAGCGGTGGGGGCGACCTGCTTGTGGGTGTCTTGAACGGGGGATGTTTCAATGAACCTGACGATTCCGATTCTTTACGGGCTGACGTTCGCCGCTGGTTTTTATCTGTTGATCAAGCCGGAAAAGGTCGTCTCTTCCCGCATGCTGCTGCTCGCGTGGTTCGACCTGGGCCTGTCGTTGATCGTCACGGCGCTGGCGGCGCTGTTCGTCCGCCTCGGCAACCACAACGGCTTCAGTTCCGGCGTGATGCGCTGGATCGACGCAGCGGTGCTGGCGGATTGTCTGTCAGCGCTCTTTCTGGGCGCATCGATCATCTGCTTGCCGTTTGCGGTTTATCCCCTGAGGCTTCGCCGACAGCACCGGGTTGCCCATGATCCCGTGCAGCGCCGCTCTATTTCACGGAACGCGTGGGAACAGGCGGAGATGCTCCGCACGCAGGCGGACAGCGCCAGACAGCAAACCGACCCGTCGTAGTTGCTGACGTGCGTGCTCAGGTCCACTTCAGTCACCTCCGGAAATCAACCCATGACTACTCGATGGCACGCAGGTTTGTTTGTGTTTTTCATCCTGAGCGGAATTGCCGGGATGAGTTCGCCGGCGCGCGGGGAGCAGGATTCTGCACCCGCTGGTGAGCCGTTTATATTGCGCTTTGATTCCACTCCGGGGAAGCATGAGAACGCCACCCCACAATGGTCTGGAATCACACTCGAACAGGTCATCAAGCATCTACAGCTTGAGGGCGGCAACGCCAGTGTGACCTTCAAGCAACCCGTTTACCTGCGGCTGCGGGAAAGCAGGCGCTCGGCCAGTCAAGCTGGTGCCCGTCCGATGGAAATGTGGAGCGACAAGCCCGCGATGGAATTCACTTTGTCGGTGCTGGTGAGTGAGCAGAATCCGCCGGCGAAATTGAAGGATGATGAGAGGTATCGTCACGTTGATGTGCATTGGTCCAGCACCATTCGTGAGCCAATCAAGCCCGACGGCGTGCTAAATGGTGGAGTGAAAACCGATGACCGAGGCGGAGGCTGGGGGGCAAACGTGATCCTCAAAACCCAGAACCAGCATTTTGTTTTTCGGTACAACAAACCGGGCTGGATTGAGCTTGAACAGGAAGTATTGCTGTACGAGTTTTTCGATCCTGACGCGCCCACGGAGTCGTTCTACCGCCTGACGGCCTTGTTCACCGCCACGCCGCCGCCGAGTAAACCGGACCCGGCGGCGGAATCGAAACAGGAATAAAAAAGGGTATAAGTACATTTACCTTGACGCCCTTTCGCCCGGCCACTAACTTTTCACCATGCCCAGAACCTCCCGACAACAACCCGGCGGCGTGGTGTTTCATGTGCTCAACCGCGGCAATGACCGGCGCGTCATCTTCGAGAGCGACGCCGACTATGCCGCCTTTCTCCGCGCCATCAGCGCCGCCATGGAGCAGCAGCCCATCAACCTGCTGAGCTATTGCCTGATGCCCAACCATTGGCATCTGGTGCTGCGGCCCGACGCCACGGGCGACCTGGGCCGGTTCATGCAGCGCCTGACCGTCACCCATGTCCGCCGCTGGCGCGCCCAGCGTCAACTGGTGGGGCAGGGCCATCTGTATCAGGGAACCTACAAGAGCTTTCCCGTGCAGGACGATCGGCATTTCCTGACGGTCTGCAAGTATGTGGAACGCAACCCGCTGCGGGCGGGGCTGGTCAAGGCGGCGGAAAACTGGGCGTGGTCCAGCCTGGGGCAGCACGAGCAGACCCAGGCGAGCAAGCTGGGCAGCGACGATGAGCCGCCGGTGTTGGGCGCCTGGCCGGTCAGCCGTCCCCGGCAGTGGGTGCGGCTGGTCAATGAAGCCGAGACGCCCACGGAGTTGCAGGCGCTGCGCACCAGCGTGACCCGCGGCCGACCGTTTGGGCTGGACGCCTGGGCGCAAACCACCGCCCGGCGGTTGGGTTTGGAGCACACCTTCCGCTCCCGCGGTCGGCCGCGGAAGAATCCGGAATGACGCTGGAGGGTGGGGCGGGACAAAAAAGGGGCTAAAAAAGGGGATAAGTAGAATGCCCCGAAGTTAAGCCCTAACTCCGCGCC